>CAYJXJ010000317.1:0-2505 GCA_964374095.1 uncultured Elusimicrobia bacterium | reverse complement strand
TCGAGTCGAGCACGGCCCGCATCATCTCCATGGTGTCGCCCTGGCCCGTGAGATGGTGGGCGATGAGCAAGGTCGAAAAGCCCAGGGTCGCCGCCCCGGCCATGAACTCGTGCTTGGCCACGAAAGCTCCAGCATCTCCAACAGTCCTGGACCCTCACGGCATAGCCGTCCATGGCCGAGTTGTCAAAGGGCGGCAAGTCCTGCCGGGCGACGATATCCTGGGCGAGCACGCGGCCCACCGCGTCCGAAAGGCGGGCGCTCTCGGGCGCAGCGTTGACACCTCCGCCAAAATGAGCCCGAGGGCCTCCTCCGGGGGGATCATCGGGGCGAAGCCTCCCGCGGCTCCGGGGCGTCCTCCGAGAGTTCCTTTCCGGGCCGACCCCGCGGGACTCGGGAATCAAGCGCGCGTCTCAGGAGTCCTGAATTTGAAAGATGCGGCGCAGTCCCGCTTGCCACGGCAGGATCGACATTTCGTCGACTTCTCGGGGCGAGCGTTCCTGGCACAATACCAAGCGCTCGCTGCCCCGGATGGCTTTCCCGAAATCGCGGAGGTTCCTGAGCTCGGCGGGATCGACGTTGTCTGACGACTTGATCTCGACCAGGAGCGCGCTTTTTCCAGGCTGTTCGATGATGAGGTCCACCTCGGCGTCGTCCTTGGTCCGCAAATAAGAGAATCCGAAGCCCTTCTCGAGGGCATCATTCAGGCGGATGCACTCGAGGATCACATGATGTTCGAATGCTTTTCCGTACGCATAGGTGCGGGGGACGAGCGGAATATCCAGGGTATTCTGCGCCGCCCGGCACGCGCCGGGATCGAAGAAATAGAACTTGGGCTTGGAAAGCTGTCGTTTGCGGACGGAGGGATGGTGCGCTTCAAGGAAAAAGCCCAAGAGCGTATCCGCCAGTATCTGAAAATACCGCTCGACATTTTTCGCCTCGACGCCGGCTTCGCGGCCCAGCCTCGAGTAATTGAGAATCTCCCCGCTGGATTGCGCGGCGACTTCCAGGAACTTTCGGAACGGCTCGATCTTTCGGACGGCCTGCTCGACCTGGATCTCTTCTTTGAGATAGGTTTGGACGTAGGCGCGCAGGAATCGCTTGCGATCCTCCGGACTCTGGAGAGCGATCACCTTGGGGAGCGTTCCCCACGCCAGCGCCTCGGTCAGGGAAAAATCAGGACCCAGTTCAAACGAGTTCAAAGGATGAAGATGAAGAACAAAGGCGCGGCCCGCCAGCAGATTGGCTCCTCCACGCTTGAGCTTGCGCGCGCTGGAGCCGGTCAATGCGAAGTGGATATGGTGCCGTTCGATGGCCTGGTGGACGACATCCAGCAGTTTAGGCGCCTTCTGGACCTCGTCGATGACGACCCACGCGGGCCGAGGTTCGGCGCCTTGCCATCTCTCCAGCAGCCGGCCGGGATGCATTTGGAATTCGGCTTCCTGGTCCGGGTCGAGAAGGTCGAACCAAAGGGCCTTGGCGGGTGGGAGTTCTTTCTGCAAAAGGGTGGATTTGCCGCTGCCTCTTGGGCCGAACAAGAAAAAGCTGTTATTTTTAGGGAGCTTAAGTTGTCTTTGGTACATGTATCTAAATTGTCGTACATTTTAGACATTGTGTCAAATCCGCTGCTTCAGGTGGGGCGGAGCCTCGGCCCCCGACCAAACCCTTGGCCAAGGCTCCGACCGCGTAGGCCAACCCCGAGGCTCCGGCCACGACCGCGAAGGTGGTGACCGTGCCGTCCATGGCCCCATAGACCCAATGGCGCAGGGGAGATTCCTGGCCGGCCGAATTCAACCTTTCGGCGACCGCGTCCGGCGTGCGCTCGGCCGCAAGCTCCGGGTCGTGCGGCTCAGCCACGCGGTGCCTCCAAGGCCGCCCCGCTCAGCCCGTCCATGGGGCGTCCCGCAAGGCCAGATGTCTGAGGGTCATGAGAGTTTTGAGGAGGGAGGGCGTGGCGCCGACGAGGGGCAATGCTCCACGCCCCGAAGCAGGTGTTGATCTGCAACGGCAGGCCCTCGGCATGGGCGAACTCGACTCCCTCCATGGTCTTTGCGAAGGCGCCCGGCACGCCGCAGAATCATGCGCCCCGGCGAAAGGAACGGCGATGAAGCGGCCCGCCCGCGCCGCGCAGGCCAGTCCCAGAAGCCACGCCGCCAAGGCGAGCCTTGATATCTTCGTCATATGACCTGTCTTACGCAACACAATGACCACCGTTCGGGCCGCATGCGCTCGAATTACGGCATCTGCCTCTTCTGGTTCGACCGGCTTTTCGGGACATTCCGGGCGGAGCACCGGAAGTTCAACCACTTGGGCCTGGCGATGGCGATGCGCCGCTACGCCTTTATTTTCCCCAAAAAACCCCGGTAGGGAGCGCGGCAGTGTCGCAGGATTCGCTCGGCGGTCGTGCCCAGGACGAAGTCCTCCAGCAGGCTCTTGCGGTGCGCCACCAGCACGACCAGGTCGGTCTGGGAGACCACGCCGATGAGTTGGCCCTCATGGTTGACGACC
>CAYJXJ010000316.1:0-2513 GCA_964374095.1 uncultured Elusimicrobia bacterium | reverse complement strand
GCCGCGGCGGCGCACGAAATCAGGGCGGCGAAAAGAGCCGTGGAGCGGCGCATCGCGGGATTATAGAAAATCCGCCGGCGGCTTCGCGGCGGCGTGTTCGGGTACTTGAAAGGGGCGTCCTTGGGGGTCTCATCCTGGGATTGGGAAGCGTCGGCGCCGTCATCGTCCTCTACACTCGCGGCTCTTGAAACTCTAGCCGAGTTAGCCGACAAGATCCTGGCCGCTGCGTGGCGCAGGCCGCCTGCCCGCAATGACGTCCTCGATGGTCTTCATCACTTGCCGACAAATGGGGTCTTCCGGTGCCAGCGAGCAAGCATGAGTTGCCGCCGCCCGCGCATCGTGAAGCCTGCCGCTGATGAGAAGCGCGAGCGCATGATTTGACAGAAGGCCAGGATCATCCGGCTTGGCAGTAAGCGCCGCGTTCGAAAATCGAGTAGCGGCGGGCCCGTCGCCGAGGTGCGTAGCCGTGATGGCCGCTTCACGCGCTGCATCCGGCTGGTCTGGTTTGATCATGTGAGCCTTTGAAAAACACTCCAGCGCCTTGGCGTAATCACCGAGTCGCTGGTGAACCTTGCCAAGAAGCCAAAGCGCCGACCAATTTGCGGGAGCGATGCTGGGGGCTGATTCGAAACAGGAAATCGCCTGCCTCAACCGCCGCTTTGCAAGCCATCCGGGGCCGCCAGCGCCGCCGCCTTCAATTTCGAGCTCGCCTTCAACCAGGGCGCACCCTCTCTCGTAGAGCTGATTATGTTCCTGAATCTGTTCTTCCGTGGGTCCTTGTTGCATAGCTGTCGGGCTGCCGGATGCTAGCCGACGGGATCGCCGGTTCGTTCATAGTTCTTGATGTAATGCTCGATCGTTTGGGCCGTGCCGGTTGGGAAAAGCCGGCCCGAGGCCCTTTCAACAATAAATGGCGCATTGCCGGCGACAACATAGTTTGCGTCCTTTGTCTCGCGGTACTTCTTTGAAGTGTAAAAAGACCCATCCCCAAGGCTTTTCGATCGTTTCTTCGTCCACAATGATTATTTCATCATCGGGCGGGAGCATATGTGCCCAAGCGCTAATCCGAGCTTCTACCAGCGCTCTCGCCTGTTCTTTTGTTATCGAAGTCATAGTTCGGCTAGGCACATGGAGTTTTGGCACTCCTGGGGTTTTGGATCGTCCAATAGGAATTTACTCCCAGTCTGGGAGTAGCGCCCCGCGGCATCACATCCCGTCCACCGTCCAGACGCCGACGGTCGCCCCCGCGCTCGCCCCGACGGAAAGAACCTCGAAGCCGCTCAGGTTGATGCTCTCGTCCTTGGGGAGGAGATCGGTGAAGGTGAGATAGGTCTGCGAATAGCCGGCCACACCGATGTGTACCCCGATCGTTGTGAAGCGGCAGGGAGTCTTGTGAAAATCCTGGAAGCCGACTTCCTTCTTCGTCGAGAAATCCGTTAAACCCGCCACGAGATTGTGGCCTGCAATTGAAGCCCCGACGCCCATGCCCACGGTGACCAGCCCGCCCAAACGTGTCTCGCCGGTGTCGCGGTTCTTGAGCAGGCCGACCGCCGCCGCGACGCTCCCCATGGAGCCGGCGGAGTTCGACGACATGATCGCGATCGACCATCGGGTCGTCTTCGTGCCAAAAGGGGGCCCGCTGCCGGCCGACATCTTCGGTCCGGAGTCTTCCCTCTTGACAACCTTGTTGGGATGCCACGGGTCACCCTGCGGCTGATCGCCCGCCAGCAGGAGCATGGAACGAGCCCAGTCCCCTTCTGGCTTGAAGCGGTTCTGCTTGCGATCGTAGGTAATCGCCGCTTTCCCTTGGTCCATATACATTGAGCCGTCGGGATCGAAGCCGTAAATGATCTTCAATTGCGACTTGTCGAATTTTACCTCCAGGCCGGCATGCAGGACGGGCGCGGCCTCGCGCTTGAGCGTCTCTCGGATCTCCGTGTTGCTTTCGCGCGCGCCCCCGTGGAGGAGCACCACCGCGCTGCGTGGTTTATTCTCATCGAACTCCACCGTGACATGGCCCGGGTCATAGACCCTGACGCGCCCCGAATCCGGATCGCGGCTGATCTCCACCTCGGTGCTAAACCAGCTCTCGGGCCTCATCCGTCCCAGGCCGAAGGTCCTGTAGATTGCCCTGGCCCAAGCGGATTTCTCGCGCAGGGCCTGATAGATATTGCGATAGCCGGATTTGAGCATCACCACGGCCAGGTGATCGTCGGAGGATTCCTTGGTCGCCTCCAGGACAAACTCGTCGTCCGAGGCGAACCGGCCCGTCTCTTCCTGGATCCTCGCCACGAGGGCCTTTCTCTTGAGTTCGTCGAGCCACCGCTGGTGTTGGGAGGCCTTGGAACAAAGGTTGTGGGTCTTCGGGGGCATCCACGGTCGGGACTCGTCGCGCACGGTGGAGTAGCAATTGTCCCTGAGAAGCTTGAGGGCCTTGTCGAGCTCGCGGAGTTCCGCCTCCGTCGCCGATTGGGGGGTCACCAGCACACCGGAAACCGCAAGGAAGCCGTCCG
>CAYJXJ010000315.1:0-2765 GCA_964374095.1 uncultured Elusimicrobia bacterium | reverse complement strand
GACCGGGATGGAGAACATCTGGGTTTTTTCCACGCCGAATTTGGCTTCCCTCGCCTTCACCGTCAATTCCAGGGCCTCCAGTTTGAAAATGGGCTTGAGCCTGAGGCTGAAATTGTGCTTCGCCGTCACCCCGGATTCCAGATAGCTCGAGGTCTCATGCTTAAGGTTTCCGAAGATCTGAACCCCCGCCGCTGACGCAGGCTCGAAGGCCACCTCGATTGTCGTCTTGCCGGCCTGGCCTCCGCCCGTGTTCGTGACCGCTATTTCGATCTCGGGGCTCTCCGTCGACTGCAGGGCCCCGTCCGCGTTGCCCACGCCCCTCCCCTCTTGTCCCTCATAGGGCTTGACGGCCATTCCGAAATCGGGTTGGGACAATCCCCGGATAGGGATCGTCACCGACGCCGTGTCGGGAGCGACCTCATTGCCTTCGACAAACCTGAAATCGAGCGGGACATGCCGGTCCGGCCAGCGATAATCGGTCTCGAAGACGGCCGTGCGCGTCGAGATTTCTCCAGCGGCCACCTTGCCGAAGATCATCAGCCTCTTCTCCAGCATGGGTTCTTGAGGGGAGCCGGTGATGGCGGCCAATTGGAACAGGTCCCCCTTGCCTTTCGAGTTATCGACGACGACGCTGATCCGCATCTTGTCGCCGGCCGTCGCCGAATCCCCCGACGACAGCCGCGCATGGGCTTGGGGACTCGTCGCGCCCGTCGGGGCCGACCCGGGGGCGAAACTCATCCCATCCCGCTCCCAGACCCATGACTCCACACGATCGGGCGACTCCGCCGCGAAGAGCAAGTCCGAATTCACGGGATGAAAGCCCACGGAGACGACCGGTTTCTCGAATGGCTTCATCCATCCCGCGAGCGCCCCGTTGGAGACGTCCCAGAGCTTGATCATGCCGGCCTTGTCCCCGCTGGCCACGATCTTGCCGTCGTGAGAGAATGCGAACGACACGATGCTTGATCCCGTCTCGAAGATGGAGAGGGACTCCTTTCCGGTCAAGACATCCCACAACACGAGGCGCCCTTTCTCGCGGATGGCCGCGACGAAGCGCCCGTCCGGCGAGAAACCCAACGGCTGCATCGGCAGCATGCCCGGGAAAAGCACGCCCCTCCGCGCGCCCTTCGTCGTTTCCCATAAGACGAGGCCCTCCTCCTTGCAGAGCGCGGCGAGATGCTTGTCGTCGGGAGAATACAGGGCGACGAGAATCGGCTTGCATGGCTCGGGGGGTCCTTTGATATTGAGGTTCCCGGAGGGGTCGGCCGTCAGGCTGATCATCCCGCGCTTCACGGTTGGGTCCTTCAGCTTCGGCCTCTCGAAGGCTTCCTTCGCGGACTTGGCCTTATCGATTGCCCACTTGGTGAAGAAACCGTCCGGGAGCGGCGCCAGATTGTGGGCAATCCCCTCGAGCGACGGGGGTTTGGGTTTGCTGAGGAGGTATTTATAAATCCCAAAGCCGGCTCCACCGGCGACCCCGAGGATGACGACGATCACGAGAATGCGCTTCATGCCGTTCCCCCTTCGTATCCCCCTTCCACGTCCACCCCTCTCGGCTTACGCGGCCAGAGTATAACAGGGAAAGCCGGCATCCGCAACCCCACGGCATGAGGCGGGATTATTCCGTCCCTCACCGGAATTTCCTCGAAGAAACGCTCCGCCCGGCTCGATCCGGCAGGAATTCCCGGCGCTGATCGCCGGGTCCCGCGCCGCTCCTCCTTCACAGCGTAGAGTATGGCCCACTGCGCCGCATGGAGTCAAGGGGGGGGGCGCGCCGAGGGGCCGGCTAGTCGCAGCCCGAACTCATGACGCTGGCTCCCGGGACATTAACCCAAACGCACCTCCCTTCCGCCCCGCCCGAGCCGGTCATGTTGCTCCAGCGGTAGCCCTCCGAGCCCCCGCCCCCGCCCCCGCCGCCCCCGGACTGAGCCTGTTGGAGGGCGGCGAAGAGGTTGGCCACGGGCGCCCCGCCGCCATCGAGGCCGACGTAGCCGGTGCGGCCGTCGAGCCACCAGCGGCCGGGGTAGACCGCCCCGAAAGTGCGCTGGAAAAAGGCGGCCTCGACCAGGTTGAGCTGTCTCCCGTTTAGGAAAATACCCGTGTTTCCCGCCGAAGCCCGGGCCGGGAGCGGGCCAAAGTCGTGGCCGGGCTGAATGAAGCCCGCGGCCTCGCGCCCCCACAGGCCGTAGAGGCCGCTGCGGGAGTCGTACCAGTAGCGGCCGGAAGACGGCATCGCCCCATAAGCACGTTCCAGGAAGCGCCGTTCCTCCGGCTTGAGCGGCCTTCCGTTGATGCTGAGTTCCTCGCCGCCGGCGGCCGGGAATCCCTCGGCCTCCGTCGCCGCCCGCCCCTCCTGGCTCCCCGCGGACCCCCGCTTCAGGGGCGCCCCGAATCTGACCGTGAGATTAAGAGGTTTGCCGGACCTCAGAACCTCCAGGGGGAGGCGTCCCGAGGACCGCGCGGCTTCTATTTGGTTGCGCAGGTCATCAGGAAACGCCACATCGTCGTCTCCCGCGCCCAGCAGGATGTCGCCCGGCCGAAGGCCGGCCCTGGCCGCGGGGCTGCCGGCCGAGACGCCGGTCACACGAAGCACGCCCCGGCTCTCCCCATCAATGTCGGGAATGCCGTGCTCGACAACCTTGAGTCCCAGCAGGTCGGGAGAATCCCCGGAGGCCGCCGTCAAAGCAAGCACCCCAATCAGCAGTCCCGTTGCGACAGCGGCCTTACTTCCCATGGAGCGGACCTCGAGCCTTCGTGCCAAGGTT
>CAYJXJ010000314.1:0-2771 GCA_964374095.1 uncultured Elusimicrobia bacterium | reverse complement strand
GCAGCTCGGGCGCAGCGTGACGCTCCACCAAGTGCGCCGCGGCGTCGGTCATGGGCATGCAGTATAACACCGCGAGGGGTGCAGGGGAAGACGGGAGCGGCCACGCGGCCACCCCCACCCCGTCGGAGGACATCACTTCGCCTCGAGCTCCTGGAGCGCCTCGTCCGCGCTGGACTGCGCTTGGCTGATGAAGGCGTCCACCTGACCCCGCTGCGTCGGGGTCAAGATCGCCATCGCCTCCCGGCGGATGCGCGCCCGCAGCAGCGCTGCCTCGGTCAGCGGCCTCGTCATCGCGGCGACTGCCCCCTGAATCCCCGCCTCATCAGGCGTCTCAGCGCGCACTTTGGCAAGCACCTTCCTGCGTCCGTCGCGGACGGCGCGCACGACCTTCAGGACCTCCGGTTTGCGGCTCTTGAAGAGCTCCCGGAACTTCACCTTCTGCTCGGGGCTGAGGTCCAGCGTCTTGCGGAGCTCTACGAGCTTGCCCCAGTTCCCGACAATCGCCTCAAGCACCGGTCTCCGCTCGAGGAGCGCCTCCGGTCCCCCCCCGGCCCGGACCGGCCCCGCCGCGGCAAGCCCCCAGAGGAGCGCCCCGAGTGCCGCCCGACTCCCACCCTGTCTCCTGTCCATGTCCCCTCCCGGGCCGCTGGCGCGACCTCACGGGGATAGTGGGGCAGGGGGGGCCGCAGGTTACACCCCACAGCTCGCGCGGACCGGCGCCGCTCCTGCCTCCGGCGCCCGCCGCTGCCAGCCGCGCCGCGCCGAGGCGAGCCCCCTCTCCCTTGGACACAACGGTCTCCCCGGGGCTGACAAAGCGCCTGCCGCCGAGGCATCGGGGCAGGCCTTCGAGTTGGATCTCACCCAGGCTCCAGTCTCGGGCGATCGCGCCCGGCCCTTGTGATGGACGGTGACCCCGGGGACGTCGCCGTTTTCCGTCGGAGGCTTGGGGCCGGCCGTGAGGGAGGGTGACGAAGCGTCACGGGTCGCATCGCCGGTCCCAGGGGCGAGGGCCGCAGGCGTGATACCGTGTCCCCCGATGGAGGAGACACGCATGAAGTTCATCGGACTCGCCGTATGGGGCGCGGCGCTTGGCTTCGCCGCGACACCCGGGATTTCGGCCGCCCAACCTGGCGACTTGCCGGCCTTCTACCAAGAGGCCCTTTCGATTCTGGGTTCGGAGGACGAAGAGCGCAGCCGGGAGCTCGCGGCCGAGATATCGACGGCCGCGGCCGACATCCGCTTTTTCGATGAGCGGGCCCAAGGCCTGAGCCACCGCGCGAACCTCCTGCGCCAACGGACCTACACCTACAAACCCGGCGAGGACATGGAGCTCGGCGACGATGCCCGCAGGACGGCTTCGGAGCTGGCGGTGTTGGCTGTCGCCGCGGACTACATGGTCGCGCGAGTCGCGCGCTTCGAAGCTTCGGCCCTGCCGGGCGACTTCCGGGTCTCCTGGGCGGCCGACAATCTCTGGCACCAGAGCTTTCTCTTCCATTCCAAGGCCTTCATGATCGCGGGCGAGGCCCTCCTGGCCAAGCAGGCCTTCGAGGCCATCGGCATGGACGCCGAGGGGTGGGACCTCGACGCGGCCGGGACCGCCTTGCTTGCCGCGGCCAACCGCCTCGCCTATAGGGCGCGGGCCCTGCTCGACAAGGCGCGCCGATGATGGCCATCCCGGCGTTGTGCCTGGCGGCGTTCACGGCTCTCGGCGCTTCGGCCGATGGAATCGGAGCGGCAAGCGACTTCGCCGCCCGCCTCGAAGCGGGGCGCGCCGATATCTTGGAGCAGGCAAACCGGAGCGAGGGATTCTCGCCCCAGGTGGAAGCCGGCATCCAGGACACGGCCGCAAGGCTCCTGGTGGCGGGGCGGTCCCTGGGCATCGCTGCGGGCCTGCTCAGACGGTATTCTCCCCTGCCGCAGGCGCGTTCGCTCGAGGCAAAGGCGGTCCTGGTTTCGGAGTCCGCCGAGGCGCTGCTCAGGACGGCGGGTGGGACTCCCTGACGCGGGGGCCGACTCAGACGGTGTTTGTCAGACGGTTACTCCCAGCGCTGGGAGTAACCACGCCGGGGAGGCCGGCAGGGCTGCCGGCAACGGGTTGGAGCACCCGTCCGCCGTTGCGGGTCCAACCGCCGCGCCGGCGGCAACCATGGAAAGGATGGAAAGGTAGGAGATCAGGTCGGGATGGATTCCGGCCGATACGCAGTGGTCCGTCGCACATCTTGCCGTCGCCCGGAAAACCTCGGCGATCGGTCGTCGTGCCGAAGGTTTGTAGGGTACGACCGTACCCCCGATAGATGTGCGTGTCGAACGTCCGATAGGACCCATGGCCACCATCATTTGAGAGATCAATTATCATGCCAGCCATGGGCGTCCCGTTGACATTTTGCAGGTTTCTGGCTACTATTAAAATATAATTTTCCAATCTTTCTGATGCCTTGAGCGGCGCCGGCGCATGACCCAAACGAACAAGATACTCATCGTTGATGACGACTCCGGCGTTCAGAATGCCGTGCGCCGCCTTTTGCAGAGGATCGGCTACGTGGTTGAGACCGCCGGCGACGGCGTCGAAGCCTTGGCCGTCGTCGGACGCTTCCGGCCGGACCTGGTTCTCCTGGACGTGAGCATGCCGCGGATGGATGGGATTGAGGCCCTCAAGAAGTTGTCGCAGCTCAACCCGAAGCCCCGGGTCATCATGCTTACGGCTTTGGGGGATGTGGAGAGCCTGTTGCTCAAACCATCTGACCGCATAAAAATTGGTCGGCACGGGACCG
>CAYJXJ010000313.1:0-2805 GCA_964374095.1 uncultured Elusimicrobia bacterium | reverse complement strand
GATGATCCCGGCGGCGGGAAGCGTGATCACCCAGGCCGCGACTATCTCGCGAGCGATCTTCCAGTTGACCGCGGCGGTTCCCTTCTTGAGGCCCATGCCCATGATCGCCGAGCTCGACACATGGGTCGTGGAGACCGGAAACCCATGGACCGCCGTTCCGATGGTCAGGACCGCGGTCGCCAGGTTGGCCGCGAAGCCTTCGAGGTGGTCCATCCGCGTGACCTTGTGCGCCAGCGTGTCCGTCACCCGCAGGCCCATGACGATGCCGCCCAGGCCGTTGGCGAAGGCCAAAACCAGGAAGAACCAGCGCGGGGTGACCGAGACGGTGGGATCCGCCAGCAAGTAGAAGACCAGCCCTAGGGCCGCGATCTTCGGGGTATCGTTCAAACCCCGCGCGAAACCGCTGGACATGGCGCTCATCCAGTGCGCCCAGTGGCAGTTCAGGCAATATTTCTGCCGGCAGAGCCAGAAGAGGCCCCGAAAGATCGCCAAGGCCAGGCCGAAGGCGAGGACCGGAGACAGAAGAAGGGGCAGGAGGACCTTCTTCGTGACCCCGCCCCAGAACACGCTGCTGAAGCCGAAGGCATAAACCGCCGTCAGGATGACGCTGCCGACGATGGCGTGAGTGGTCGAGACGGGCAGCCCCAGCCGCGTCGCGAGAAGCACCCAGCCGATGGCGCCGGCCAGCACCGACAGGGCAAAGAGTTGGTTGATCTGAGTCTGCGGCAGCAACATCCCTTTGGTGAACAGCAGGGTCATCTTGACGGCCCAGGCCGAAGCCATGACCGCGCCGGCAGCCACGGCGACGGAGGTCAAAACGACGGCTCGCTCATAGTCCGACTCGCCGCTGCCGACCAGGGTCGCGATCGACTTCGAGATATCGTTCGCCCCGTTGGCGAAGGCCAACAGCGCGGCACCACACAAACCGACAAGAGCCATCGTGTCCATTGAGGTCCTCCCATCCGACGTCCCATCTTCCCGGCGACGTCATTGGCGCTGCGGATAATGCGGCCAAAGAGAAATCTGCTACGTCCCATGCGCGGGAAGAATGACCGGCACGGTGGTCGCCGTGTTCGACCCGCCTGGCCGACTCCGTGCTCCGGTACGAGAGCCCGTTGAGGTTGGTGCCGATCGGCGGGCGCTTTTCGGCGGCCGACGCCTCGACGCAGCTCGGGAAGGTCAATATTTGGCGGTCTTGGCCGCATGTGTGAGGAGCAGGCCCAAGTCTCGCTCGAAGTTTTCCTGCGCGGCGGCCATGATCCCGATCCAACTCCTGAAAAAGGTCATGTGCCCTTCATGATGATCGCCGCGGCCTCAAGCATAGGAATCCCCTCAAGGCCTGTCAAGCGGGGAATTTACAGCGGGGAATTTACTCGACTTCACCCATTTTTCCAAAGGCGCATGAAGGGGACGGGATCTGTGAGCGTGCCGACGAGCAGGAGATAGGCGAGGCCTCCCGCGATCCTGTAGTAGGGGTAGCGGGGCGTGGGGCCGAAACTGGGATAGATTTTGAGCAGAGCTTCGTAAACGGTGCGGCTCTGGAGACGCACCAGGCACACCCGTCCATACGCCCACATCGTGAGCCACGTCAGCTTAATCAACCCGGCCCACGAAAGCACGCGCAGGTTTTCAAGATCGAAGACCTGCTTGACGAGCCTTCCCGCCTCCTCCACGCCCCAGCGCTTGAGGTAGGCTCTGACGAGGTTGACGGCGCAGAGTTCCTTGCCGACGGGCCTGTTGGTGACCAGGAGCAGGGGATAGCGGCCAAAACCCCGCGCGACAATGAGCCAGAGCTTCTGACCGTTCTGAGGGATCGCGAACTCCTCCCACGAGACCTCGATGACGTAGCCCCGACCCTGCCGCTGGCGTCCCCACACGAACTTCACCCGGCGGGGTAGCGAGCGCGCCAATTTCCCGATGGACATGGACCGGCCGTTGGGGAGATCGACGATCCTGTTGGAGTTGACGCGAATGAGGAACTTAAGTTCCAGGGTCTCAAGGAAGGCGAAGAACCGCCAGTTGTCGAAGCCGCGGTCGAAGAGCCACGTGCCGAGCTTGCCCAGGCGTTGGACGAGGGTGGCAATGGCTTGCTGGATCAGCAAACGTTGGCTCTTGAACCCCCTGCGTCCGACGGAGAAAAGCTCCAGCCACAGGGGCAGGTGGTGTTTACCCTTGCCGAAGATCGCCTCGATCTCGACGAGCCACCTGCGCCTCCAATAGCTGGAAGCGCAGGCCCTTCTTGAGGGTCTTGGTGGAGCCGTCGCGGACCGTGCGCAGCCTGGGCATCTTGCGCGCCCTGGGTTTGGTGATGTCCCCAAGATCTACCTCGACCAAGGCGTTGTGCGGCAGGCGCCCGGAGAGTCCCTTGAGATAGCCTTCTTGGACGAGCAGCGCGCCCCAGCGCCGGCTCTTCAAGCCGCGGCAGAGCCCCTTGTGCAGGGCGTGGAAGCGGATGGACTTGAGGGGCTTGAGCTTGCGGGCCACCTCCGAGAGGAGCACGCTCCCGGACATTGCCATGCCCAGGGTCATCTGGTAGAGAAACTTGCGGCTCGGTTTCGGGCAAGCCTCGCCGAGCGTTTGAACGAACGAACCGACCTGTGATACCTGCGCTTCCAATTATTGGAGGCGCAGGTCGCCTGGGATACCGGGACGCGGTAGCGTCCCAGTACTGGCCGGCCTATAGGTAATCCGTTGCCGGCCGGTAGCCGTATCGGCGGCATCCTGCCTGGTCCTCCTACGGTGACTTTCCTCGGCGAAGGGAGAGCTTACCAAAGGCGGGCCAGGCTTTCATTTGACCGCCCACGC
>CAYJXJ010000312.1:0-2892 GCA_964374095.1 uncultured Elusimicrobia bacterium | reverse complement strand
GAAAGAAGACCCCCGCGAAGCCCGTCACGGCCGTGATGACGGCCACGGATGCGGGACCGCGGTAGACGAGATAGAGAAGTCCCAGGGGAATTCCGGTCCACACCGCTCCCCTGACCGCCGATTCCACCCGCCCCCCCGCGGCGCTCCACCGGCCGTAGGCCGCGGCGCCCATCACTCCGGCCACGCCGCCGAGGGTGCTCAAGAACCCGATGAACACGGGGTCCAATCCGAGCGTAACGGATTGATAGAAAAATTGCGCCGTGCCAAGGAACGGATTGAAACTCCATAGAAAAATGACTCCGCCTAGGGCCCAGAAGCGGGATGATCGCGCCAGGGCTCGAAGCCCTGCTAATGCCGGCCGGACTGCGTCCGGCCGGGGCTTATCGCTGACCCAAAGCGCGGAAAGCAGGACGAGCAGTGGACAGACCGCCGCCATCGCGAAAATACCCCGCATCGGCACGTGGCCGGCCAGCCAGCCCCCGCCCACGCCCGTCACGACGAGGGAGGCGTAGAGGACGCCGATCTGCAGGGCCTGGTAGGCCCCGGTCTTGCCCTCGGGTTTCCCGCGCTCGACCATCACCCCGTCGCAAATGACATCGGAGAGGACCAATCCGACGTTGACCACGATGAGCGGCACGAGCAGGCCCCAATAGGACCAAGCAGGTCGCGCCGCCAAATAAGCCCAGGCCAAGGCGGTGACCCCCGCGGCCGCGGTGATGTGCGGGACGCGGCGCCGCCCCGCCCAGGGGAGCAAATCGGTGACAAGCCCGAGCGCCGGCTTGACCAGGAAGGGGGCGGTCATCCAGGCCGTGAACACCGCGGATTGTCCGGGGCCGAGCCCCAAGACGTCCTTCAGGTAGTAAGAGAGGGGCTCGTAAACGATGCCCGAAAGGCCCTGAGCCAGGTAGTTGACCGCGAAGAAGACCCCGAGCCTATCGGAGCCCAAGAAGCGTCAGCTCGAAAAGCCCCAACGCGGGAACGGCGAGGGCCAGCTGGGAGATCACGTCGGGGCCGGGGGTCAGCAGCGCCGCGGCCAGGAAGGCCAGCACGTAGGCGTAGGGCCTCCGTTCTCGAAGCCCCGCCCGCGAGACGAGGCCCGCCCGATTGAGGGCCGCCAGCACCAGAGGCAGCTGGAATACCGCCCCGAAAGCGATCGCCAACTTGGCGACGAATTCGAAATAGTGTCCGACCGAGAGGAGCGGGCGGACCTCCGGGGAGCCGTAGGAGAGAAGAAACCTAAGGGCCGCGGGGACAACGACAAGCACCGCGAGGCCGGCGCCTAACAAGAAGAGAAGATACGACAGGGGAATTAACCGCCGGCATAGCCGGCGGTGGCTGGGATCCATCGCCCTCCCCACGAACAGCCAGACCTGATGCAGGACCAGGGGAAGGCCGGCGGCCAGCCCCGCCAGAGCCGCGATCTTAAGACGCGCCATGAAAGCGTCGGTGGGGGCCTGAAATACCAGCCCCCCGGCGGGGCGGGCGAGAAGGCTCAGCAGATCGGCGGACCAGTGGAAAGCGATTGCGGTCGAGACTCCCAGGATCGACAGGCTGATGATCAGACGCTGTCTGAGCTCCGCAAGATGCTCGACCAACGGGATGGGGGGATCCGTGACCAAGGGGACGTCTAAGGCCGCGCTCCTCACGGCGCAATCGCCTCGCCGCGACCGGGGCACCAGGGCAGGCGCATCACCGCCACCCCGAGGCGCTCGGCCTCGCTCCGAGTCGCTTCGTCCGGAAGGTCTTGGTCAAAGCCCAGGGCAATGATCTGGGGGCGCTCCCGCCGCAAGGTTTCGACGAAGCTCTCCGGCCGGCCGATCACGATCCGGTCCGCCAGGCCCAGGGCCTTCATCGCCGCCGCGCGGCGGCTCGCGGGGACCGCGGTGGGCTTGGTGTTGTGCGCGTCATTGGCCAGAACGACCACCAGCTCATCGCCCAGCGCGCGCGCCAAGCGGAGCATCGCGGCATGGCCGCGGTGCAACCGGTTGAAACAGCCGGCGGCGAAGACCTTGATCTTGGCGCTCCGGATCTTCTTGGCTCTTACTTCGAGGAAGGCTCGTCGAGCCCTTCCTTGAGTCCGGACTTGAACATGTTGACGGCGCGGCCCAACGATCGGGCCAGCTCCGGGATCTTGCTGGGGCCGAAAACGAGCAGCGCGACCACCAAGATCAGCAACAGTTCGCCGTAACCGATATTAGGCATTTGCGACCTCCCGGTCAGACTGTCTTGCCGACTTTCCCGGAAACGAAATAGGCCTTCCAAATCGCCCCGGCGCCGATGGCGATGAACACGACGATGACCAGCGGGCCGACGGGCCCCAGGTAGTGGTTGGGAGCCAGCATCCCGAAGAGCATGGGCCCGGAGAGATAGGTGTTGATCCTCGAGAAGAGGGCGGCGCGGGCGCGCACGGTCGGGATTTGCTCCGCCGGGACTTGCCCGGACAGAAGCGCTTTTTGCGCGGGCCAAATCACGAACCAGACGTTGAACCACATGATCGTGGCCAGAGTCATCCCGAACAGGATGAATATCGCCCGGGAGGTAATCGCGCCATCGTACCGGAACACGTCGCTCGGGCCGAATTTCCCGAGGCCGGGCCCATCCAAGGGGGTATACATGTAAAACATGGTGAAAAGCGCCATGCCCGACAGAAAGGTGATCATGGCGCCCCAGCGGAACCACCACAGGGCCCGGGGCATGAGCTGCGGGTTCACCGCCTTCTTGGTCGCGTCATCGATGGCGCCTTGGAGCTGGAGGTTGACGAAATTGAAGAAGTACAGGTGGCCGATCCAAATGATTCCGGCGAATACGTGCAACCAGCGCAGAAGGATTTCAACGTTTGGATAGGACATAGGCTATCTCTCCGGGCCCCTGAATTTAGAAAAAGCCAGCCGC
>CAYJXJ010000311.1:0-2931 GCA_964374095.1 uncultured Elusimicrobia bacterium | reverse complement strand
CGGCCTACGACGGCTCTATTCCTTCGGTAACCTTTTTACGTGACTTGACACGTGGCCCCGGGCCCGCTCAGCAAGGGTCTGTCAGGGCAGAATGCGCAAGGAGCGGACATGGAGCGGGCGAAATACTCGAAAATCGCGGTCAAGGGTGAGCACCGTCCGGATTGCCTCCCGTTCGGCGGTTCGCACCAGGAGCGCCGGCAAGGGGGTTGCCGGTGGAGGCTAGGGTCACGCCGGAAAAGCGAAGTTGCAAGCCGCGGCTCCATGCCAATGATCGGCGGATCGAAGGTCAGAGCCGCCAGGAAAGCGCGGCGGTCAGGCGCCAGTTGTCGTATTCTCCGGAACCGTCGTTGCTCTCCTTGACGCGGTAGAGGACGTTCAGGCTCCCGAGGAGTTTCTCATGGAGGGCGAAGTCCAGGGCTTCCTTCCGGCCCTCCTTCACGAGGTAGATATTATCGTCGAAAGTGACTTCCGTGGAGAGCCGCGGCGTGGAGCGGAAGGGGCCAAGCGGCGCTCCCGGATCTTTGGAGCCGCGGTCCTGGGCGAGCGCCTCCCCGGAACCCGCGGCGAGCATCGCCGCGGCCGCGCAAGCCCATCGCACATTCAGGCCAGGGGACATCCTATTGGCCGGGACCTGGAGGAGGTGCCGCTAGGCCGAAGGCGCCATGAGCGTGCTCGTGCCAGGTGTCGCGTGATAGGCGGCGTGGGCCGTCTCGGAGCCGCCGGGGTTGGCGGTGTGCCACTCGTTGTGCACTTGGTCCATGAGGGCGTGGAGGTAGGTGTGGGGGTCGGAAAAGGCGTGGTGGAAGGCATGATGCGCGTCGATCTGCGCCTGCAAGACCCCGAAGGCCTTGCCGTGAGCCTCCTGGGCGTGGACCCAGTTGTGGACCGTGGGGTCGGCCGCCATGGCGCCGATGGCGCCGCTCATGGCCGTGACGTCGGCCGCCGGCGCCCCGACCGCGTCGGCGGCTTCCCGGTTGATCAAGGGCTGGTAGCCCGAGGCATGGACGTTGTCATGTTCCAGGGCGCTGCCGTGCATCCCGTAGAGTTGGGCGGGAGCGCCCATGTCGAGGCCGTCGCGGAGCATGTGCAGCAGCAAGTGGGCGTCGGGCCTGGGGGCCGGCTTCGAGGATGGGATGGAGCGGAGTTCGGACCTGACATCGCTGATCTTCTCGGATAGGTTTGGGAGTTCCTTTTCGCTCCAAACCAAATCAGAAATTCTGTCCGTCGCCTCGTTGCGAATCTCGCGGGCTCTGTCGAGAATATTCTTCATCCGAATGACGGTCTGGAATGATTCCTTCTCCTCCGGTGAGAAACGCTGCCATTCGGCGTCAGAAGGGAGATTGTCCAGCACACGGATGGTCTCTTCCCAATTCGCCTTCCCTACCTTGGCGGAATCGACGAGCTTTCCCCAAATAGGAGCAAAAGGGTCTCTCGGGTTCGCTACAGCCTGAGCCACGCTGGCAAGCACGCTGACACCTTCTTGAACCAGCGATTTGGCCGCCAATTCATCCAGTGGAGCTGCCCCGACTTCAACTGGTCGGATTTGTCTAGTTTGGAACCTCCGGGACTCAGGCGGGAGCGCGTCTCCGGGTCCGCGGCGCGGGATGCGGCGGGCGCCAGGGCCAGGCAGAAGGGCAGGATCAGCCCCCGCATCGCCTGGCGGCCGCCGCGTCGATTGGTCACCGCATCTCCCCCCCCCGTCAAGGACCACCGGGTGATCTCCAATTGGTTGTAGGCAGGCCGGTTCCGTCCCAGCGGAGCGGGGGGTTGGTTAGCCGGTTACTCCCAGCGCTGGGAGTGACCGGCTGCAGCTCCTGAGGCCCGACGGCACGGGGTGCCCACGGCGCCAAGCGGCCCAACGCTCAGCCGGCAACACGGCCTGAAATCAACGGGGCCGCGCCTTTCGGCGCGGCCCCGTTTCCCATCCCTTTCGGGACGGCCGTCGTT
Organism: uncultured Elusimicrobia bacterium; assembly: GCA_964374095.1. Lineage (GTDB taxonomy): Bacteria > Elusimicrobiota > Elusimicrobia > UBA1565 > UBA9628 > CAYJXJ01. The sequence continues at coordinate 984 of CAYJXJ010000311.1, read as the reverse complement.
AATACATGTCGCCGCCGTGGCTGTGATTGCCCGCCGGGGCGTCCTTCTTCTCCGGGATGTCGGACACGAGAACCTCGGTGGTGAGGATGGTTCCCGCGATGGACACCGCGTTCTGAAGGGCGGTCCGGGTGACCTTGAGCGGGTCGACGATCCCGGCCTTGTAAAGATCCACGAACTCCCCGGTCATCGCGTCGAGGCCGATGCCGGTGTTGGAGGCGAGGATCTTCTGGACCACCACGGAGCCCTCGAGTCCCGAGTTCTCCGCGATCTGGCGCACCGGCGCCTGCAGGGCGCGCTTGACGATCTGACCGCCGGTGGTCTCGTCGTCGTCTTCGCCCGTGAACTTCTCGAGGCACTGGCCCGCGCGCAGGAGCGCCACGCCCCCGCCCGGGATCATTCCCTCTTCCACGCCCGCGCGGGTCGCGTTGGAGGCGTCCTCGACCTTGGACTTCTTGGCCTTCATCTCGGTCTCGGTCGCCGCGCCGACGCTGATCACCGCCACGCCCCCGGAGAGCTTCGCGAGCCGCTCCTGGAGCTTCTCCTTGTCGTAGTCGGAGGTGGTCTCATCGATCTGCTTGCGGATGGACTCGGCGCGCTTCTTGATCTCGGTCTTGTCGCCGTTCCCGCTGACGATGGTCGTGTTCTCTTTGTCGATCACGACGCGCTTGGCCCGTCCCAGCATGTCCAGGGAGGCCTTCTCGATCTTGTGGCCGAGCTCCTCGCTGATGACTTCGCCGCCCGTGAGGACCGCGACGTCCTGGAGCATTTCCTTCCTACGGTCGCCGAAGCCCGGGGCCTTGACGGCCGCGGCCTTGAGCGTTCCGCGCAGCTTGTTGACGACCAAAGTCGCCAGGGCTTCGCCCTCGACGTCCTCGGCGATCAGGACCAACGGCTTGCCGTGCTGGACGATCTTCTCGAGCAGGGGCAGGAGGTCCGACATCGCCGAGATTTTCTTGTCGGTGATGATGATGTAGGGGTCTTCCA
>CAYJXJ010000310.1:0-2945 GCA_964374095.1 uncultured Elusimicrobia bacterium | reverse complement strand
GGGGAGAGGGGGAGCGGCGGGTCATTCGGGCCGGGTGACGGCCCCGAGCCAATCCAGATAGGGCTTGTGGCCGCGCTCGATCGGCAGGCTGATGATCTCCGGGACTTCGTAGGAGTGATGCTTCCGGACGTAGCGGATGAGGGCGTCGAGGGCGGCGGCGCGCGTCTTGATGACGAGAAGGGTCTCGGCGGCGTCCTCGATCCTGCCCTTCCAGGAATAGATGGAGCGGACCTTCGGCACCAGGTTCACGCAGGCCGCTAATCCGCTCGCGACCAGGCCCCGGGCGAGCGTGGGGCCCTCCCGCGCGGGCGCGGTGACCAGGACCACGCGGTAGCGCGTCACGGGGCTAGCGGTAGGTGTGCGACCCGAGGACGTGGATCTTGAGCATGTTCGAGGCCTTGTGCTTGGCCGTGCCCCCGGCGGTGATGAGGATGGTTTCCCCGTGGCGGAGGTAGCCCGCCTTCGTGAGTATGCTCTCGCCCTTGGCGATCATGGCGTCCGTGGATTTGTTAAGCGGGCACAGCAGGGGAGTCACCCCCCAGTAAAGGGCGAGCTGACTGCGCGTCTCCTTGAGGGGGGTCAGGGCATAGATCGGAGATTCGGGGCGGTACTTGGACATCACGCGGGCGGACCAACCCGTCAGGGTGAAGACAACCACGGCCTTGGCCCCCGTGACCCGGCAGGCGTCGTGGGAGGCGCGCGCGAGGGCATGGGCGAAACCGGTCCTCGGGGAGTCGGTGAGGCCCTTGGGGATGTTGGTGTAGCGGAAAGGCGAAGCCTCGGCTTTCCGGATGATATCCGACATGATGCTCACGGCCTCGACCGGGTGCTGGCCGACCGCGGTCTCTCCGGAGAGCATGACCACGTCGGCCCCGTCGAAGATGGCGTTGGCCACGTCGGAAGCCTCCGCCCGGGTCGGGTTGGGGCGCGAAATCATGGAATCGAGCATCTGAGTGGCGACGATGACGGTCTTGCCGGCCTCGTTGGCCTTGCGAACCAGCAGTTTCTGCGCCGTGGGAACGTCGGCCGCGGTGAGTTCCACCGCCAGGTCGCCGCGCGCCACCATGATCCCATCGGCGGCGTCGAGGATCGAGTCGATGTGCTGGATCGCCAGGGGGTGCTCGATCTTGGCGATGATGCGCACGGGGGACTTGGCATCCATGACCATCCTCCGGACGCGCAGGATGTCGTCGGCTTCGCGCACGAAGGACAGCGCGACGTGATCGATCCCGAGTTGGATGCCCATCTCGAGGTCCCTCTTGTCCTTGGGCGTGAGGGAGGGCATGTCGATATCGGCGCCGGGGAGGTTGATCCCCTTGTGCTCCTTCAGCAGGCCGCCTTGGACGATCTCGCAATCGACCTCGGACGTGGTCGTGCGCGTCACGCTGAGCACGATGGAGCCCTCGTCGAGGAGGATCGGCGAGCCCTTGGCGACGACCCTCGGCAGCTTCCTGAAGTTGGTCGAGATCTCCGTCTCGGTTCCGGGGACGTCGTGGGTGGTGATGCGCACGCGTCCGCCCTTGCGCAGCGTGACGGGCTCGGCGTTGCGCAGCCTGCCGACGCGCAGGCGCGGCCCCTGCAGGTCCATGACGATCGCGAGGGCCTTTCGGGCGTGAGCGGCGGTCTGCCGGATGAGCTTCACGGAGTGCTTGAGCTCGACCATCCCGGAGTGGGAGCAGTTGAGGCGGAATGCGTCCACGCCGGCTTTGACGAGTTGGGCGGTGACGTTGGGTTTCGAGGAGGCGGGTCCCAAGGTGGCCAGAATCTTGGTCTGTCGAATCTGGGGCTCCGGCGCCGGGGCCGGGTTACGGTTTCCGTTCCATGACATGGCGAAGCCTCCTGGCGTTTACGGGCGAAACGATCCCCCGCTCGGTGACGACGGCCGTCACCAGGCGGGCTGGGGTCACGTCGAAAGCGAAATGGCGGGCTTTCGCGCCGCGGGGCGCGATGGGCCGGCCCGCGACCTCGAGGACCTCTTGAGCGCTGCGCTCCTCGATGGGGATGCGGGAGCCGTCGGGGCAGCGAAGGTCGACGGTGCTGGTGGGGGCGACGACGAAAAATGGGATGCGGTGGTGGCGCGCGAGGATGGCCAGGGCGTAGGTGCCGATCTTGTTGCAAACGTCTCCATTCGCCGCGATCCGGTCGGAGCCGACGATCACCGCGTCGACTTCCCCCCGGCTCATGAGATGGGCGGCCATGTTGTCGGTGATGAGGGTCGAGGGAATCCCGGCCTTCATGAGCTCCCATAGCGTGAGGCGGCTGCCTTGGAGGTAGGGCCGGGTCTCGCAGGGGAAAACATGGGCCACCTTCCGCCGCCGGAAGCCCTCTTGTATGACGCCGACGGCCGTGCCGATCCCCGACGTAGCCAGGGCTCCGGCGTTGCAATAGGTGATGACGCGCGAGCCCTTCCGGAGAAGTCCCGATCCCAGACGGGCCATGGTCTTGTTGGCGTCAAGATCCCGGTCGTGATAGTCGCGGGCCGCCGCGGCGAGGCCGGCCGCGAGGTCCTTGGCGGCCAGGCGCCGGGCGCGCGCGAGCATTTCCTCGACCGCGTGGCGGAGATTGACCGCCGTCGGGCGGCTGGCCAGGAGCCTGCGGCCGGCGGCCGCGATCGTTCGCTGCGATCTCCCGCGGGCCGCCAGCGCCATGCCGTAGGCCGCCGCGCAGCCGATCAGCGGCGCCCCGCGCAGGGTCATGTCCCGGATGGCAGCGGCTACGTCCGCGGCGCTGCGGCAGGTCCGGTAGGCGATCCGGCGGGGGAGGGCGCGCTGGTCGAGCACCTTGAGGGCGCGGCCGGTCCAGATGATGTGACGCGTGCCGTTGGTCATTGGGTTGTTTGTAAAGTGAAAACCCGCACCAGGAAGTCGCTCCCCGGTGCGGGTTTTGTCCCAGGCTGTTTTAGGGGATGGATTCCATCACCCGTTTCAGCTGCTCTTCCGTACGGC
>CAYJXJ010000309.1:0-2966 GCA_964374095.1 uncultured Elusimicrobia bacterium | reverse complement strand
TCGGGATTGAGCCATCATTCTCTCGACGACATGATCACGAAACCTAGAAGATCCGAAAATATGGTGAAATGCCCGAAGTGCGGAAACACCGAGGTGCGGAGAGAGAAGATCACCATCGGCGTAGAACGCGTCGTGCGTGAGTGGCACCGCGATCCATGCGGGTTGCTCGAGAGCGCGCTTCAAGGTACTCCCCAGTTCGATGCGCCCCTCAAACGCGGGGGAGCCGCATCATGATCGCAACGATCGCCGCCGCATTCAAGCACCGCGGCGAGATTTCTGATATCCCGAATGCCTGAAGCAAGTTCGGCCCACCCTCAGTCCTCCTCCTACAAGTATTGGGCGTTCATCAGCTACAGCCATCAGGACAAGAAGTGGGGCGACTGGCTCCACGGCTCGATCGAGACCTTCAAGGTTCCCGCCCACATCGTCGGCCGGACCTCGCGCGACGGCAGGGTTCCGCAGCGCCTGTTTCCCGTCTTCCGCGACCGCGACGAGCTGCCCACCTCGGGCGACCTGGGGGCGAGCATCGAGGATGCCTTGCGCTCCTCGCGCTATCTCGTGGTGATCTGCTCGCCGCGCTCGGCGGCCTCCCGCTGGGTGGAGCAGGAAATCCGCCGCTTCAAGGCGCTGGGGCGCGAGGACCGCATCCTCTGCCTGATCGTCGACGGGGAGCCCAACGGCTCGGACAAGCCCGGCGGCCCGCCGGAGTGCTTCCCGGAGGCCGTGCGCTACAAGGCGGACCCCGACGGGAAGCTGACCGCGGAGCGCGCCGAGCCCATCGCCGCGGACGCGCGGGAGGGCCAGGACGGCAAGGACAACGCGCGGCTCAAGGTGCTGGCCGGGCTCTTGGGGGTGGGCTTCGACGAGCTCCGGCAGCGGGATCTGGAGCGGCGGCGGCGGCAACGGACGCTTTCGGCCTTCGCGGCGCTGGCGGTCGCGGCGTCCTTGGCGGGGATCTGGGCGTGGCAGGAGCGGGCCAAGAGCCGGCAATTGGCGCAGAAGAACCTGGAGCTGGACGAGAAGGGCAGGCAGTTGGCCCGGCAATTGGCCTTCGCCTACTCGGCGCGGGGAGCCGCATTCGCGGAGAAGGGGGAGGCGGCCAATGCGGCGCTCTATTACGCGCAGTCGAATCTGCTTTCCCCTTCCTACGCGGCGCGGGCCGGCGCCTTGGCCAACTTGAGGCAATTGCCGGTTCCGCGCCAGGTGTTTGTCCACGAAACCGGGGTCGCCGACGTGGCCTTCAGTCCGGATGGAGGCACCGTTCTGACAGGCAGCGGTGACGCGGCGCAATTCTGGGATCCCGTCTCGGGCAAATCTATCGGGAAATCCTTGCGCCGCCAGGAGGGCAAGAAGGTTTGGTCCGTGGCCTTGAGTCCCGATGGCAAGGTCGCCATGACCGGCGATTTCGGCGGCGTGGCGAGGATGTGGCTCAAGGATACCGGCGAGCCTTTCGGAAGTGACTTGCGCCACGAGGATTACGTGCTGCGTGTCGCATTCAGTCCCGATGGCAAGACCGTCGCGACTGCCAGCAAGGATGGCACAGCGCGCCTTTGGAATTCCGCCAACGGCTTGCCGGTCGGAAAGCTCATGAGGGGCAAGGGGTATGTGGCCTCAGCGGTGTTCAGTCCAGACGGCAAGCAGGTGGCGACGGGCGGCGAGGACAAAACCGCGCACCTCTGGAATGCCTCCACTGGCGAATTCATACGCAGGCTCGGGCACCATGACGCGGCCATTTCGGCAGTCGCCTTCAGCCGGGACGGCAATTCCGTACTCACGGGCAGCTTCGATAGAACGGCGCGCCTCTGGGAGCGAGCCTCCGCCAAGCCTTTCGGGGCGGTCATACGTCATGACGGCTTGGTGTGGTCCGCTTCGTTCAGTCCCGATGGACGTACGGCGGTCACCAGCAGTTCGGACAAGACGGCCAGGTTGTGGAACGTCCGGACCGGAGAACCCGTGGGAAGAGCCCTGCTCCACGACCAGAGAGTCGCCGCCGCGGCCTTCTCTCCGGACGGGCGCACGATCCTGACGGGATGCGACGACGGGGTGGCGCGGCTTTGGGACGCGGATACCGGAAAATCCATGGGAGGGACGCTGCTGCACGGGACGACTGAGGCATCCGCAATGGCTTTAAGCCCGGACGGCGCGACCTTCATCACGGGGAGCGCAAACGGAACGGCCAGGCTTTGGAGCTTCAAGACGGGAGAGCCGATCGGCGAGGTGATGCGCCATCGAGGGCGGGTCGCCAGTGTCGCATTCAGCCCGGACGGCCGGATCGTCCTAACTGCGAGCTGGGACAAGACCGCCCGACGCTGGGATGCCGGGACGGGGAAGCCGACCGGCAAGGTCTTGCAGCACAACGAGGAGGTCCTGGCCGCCGTTTTCAGCCCGGACGGCGAAGCCGTGCTGACCGGTTGCGGCGATTTTTACGCGCGGCTTTGGAGCGCGAACAGCGGGAGACCTATTTGGCAGGTCAAAGCGCACGACGACTCCGTCGGGGCTGTCGCCTTCAGTCCAAACGGAAAGACCATAATGACGGCCAGTCCGGACAAGACGGCGCGGTTCTGGGATGCGGGCACCGGGGCTCCCAGCGGCAAGGTTCTAAATCATGACGGGTACGTCAACGCAGCGGCTTGGAGCCCGGATGGCAGGATCGTTCTTACAGGGAGCCAAGACCGGACGGCCCGACTTTGGGACGCCGACACCGGCAATCCTGTCGGGTCTGTCATGCGGCATGAGTACGCCGTACGCGCCGTTGCCTTTAGTCCGGATGGAAAGACCGTGCTGACGGGCGGAACAGACCGGATGGCGCGCCTTTGGGCCGCCGAGGGTGGACCCATCGGGCTGCTACCGCGGAATGATAACGGGGTGGGCTGGGCTGCTTTCGCGCCGGACGGCCGAAGCGTCCTTACGCACATGGCGCTGAACTTAACCGTCGGTAGCGAATCATGATTTCGTATACTGGAGCC
>CAYJXJ010000308.1:0-2996 GCA_964374095.1 uncultured Elusimicrobia bacterium | reverse complement strand
TTTTGCCCTCATCACGACCCTCGGGCCGTTCTTCGCCGAGCTCGTGGATGCCGTGGCCGCCGGAGCGCAGTTTTTCTGGAGCTGGAGCCAGGACGATTTCACCTACTCCACCGAGACCCAGGTCGCCAACGGCGGAAACGTGGGCAGCTGGACGAACGTCAACTCGCCCCGCTTCATCAAGTTCCGAATTGTCGTCACGGACCAGCTCACCTCGACGCCCTACGGCGTCCAGAGGCTCTGGCTGCCCGCCATCGCCGCCTCACCCAGCCAGGACGGCGGCACCGGGATCGTCTCCTGGGATACCTGGAAGGCGGCGGTCCTGCCCAATAACGGCAGCGTCCAGCGGTTCACGGCCGCGGCCGGCGACGGGCAGTTCATCTCGGGCTCGGGTTTCAGCTTCCACCGCGCCTTAGGTCCTGGCGATACGATCCAGACCGACGAGTTCCAAAACTCTCAGGGCTTCGGGGTCACGCGCAAGATGGTCTTCATCACGCTCCTGAACACCGCCGGGCCCAACCCGCCCGTCCACGCTCTGAGCGTGATCACCCTTACGACGCGCAACGTCCTCATCACCATGGCCAACTACGGCACCCGCTCGGTCCTGGACGTCCTCAAGGAGCTGGCCCGGATCGCGGACTTCGACATCGGCGTAGACGGCGAAGGCCGCTTCTTCTTCAGGAACAAGGCCGCCGCGGCAACCCCGGTCCTCGTCCTCGACGGCTCCAACGTCGAGCGCGTCCAGAGCGTCGTCCCCGGCTGGGACCGGGTCTTCAACAGCGTCCGCGCCACTTTCGGCCAGTTCGCCAAGACGGCCAACCCGCAGACCGAGGGCGAGCCCGCGCCCACATCGGTCCAGAGGTTCAGGGTGCGGCCGCTGCCGGTCGGCGGCGGGAGCCTGCTCTTCCAGACGGACGTGGACCTGGCCACCGTGATGGCCAAGCGCTACTTCGGCCGCTACAAGGAGCCCAAGCGTAGGGTGACCTTGACCGCCAGGTTCATGCCCGAGCTCGAGCTGGGCGACCGCGTGACCTTCGACGTGGCCAGCCCCAGGCGCGTCGGCCAGGCCTTCGACGCGCGGGTCCTGGGCATCGCCCACGACCTCATGACCTTTCGCACCGAGCTGGACCTCCTGGAGGTGTAGCGTGGCCCTCAAGGAAATCCTCAACCAGGCGTCCCAGTTCCAGGCCAACGCGGGCTCGACCGGCCTCGATCTGACCGCCATGCCCATCAAGCTGCAGCAGACCTTCACCTTCGAGGAGGCGGACAACTTCAACGACGGGGTGAAGGACCCGCGCTGGGTCACGGCCCCCTTGCCGCAGCTCTTCTTCCAGTTCGCGCCCAACGTGACGCCCAACGGCTCGACCTTCCAGAGCGCCAATCACCACCAGGCGCAGACCTTCAGGCTGACCACGGCCAAGTCCGTGAACCGGATCGGGGTGAGGCTGTCGGCCTCGCCTGCGGGCCTGCCGCCCGGCGAGATCATCGTCGAGATCAGGGCCACGACCGGGGCCTTCGGCTCGGAGGTCCCCGCGGCGAGCGTCCTGGCGACCGCGTTTCCCAAGGCGGCCAACACCGTGGTCGGGCTCGTCACCTTCCCGCCGCCGGTCTTCTTCACCACCTTCGACTTCGCCCAGCCCGTCTTGCTCCAGGCGAACGTCTCTTACGCCATCGTGGTCAGGCAGACGGTGGTCAACGTCAACCAGGGGCAGGTCGCCCTCTACGGCGAGAACAGCGCCGCCAACCAGTACGCGGACGGCAGGGCCTTGAGCTCCAGCAATGCCGGAACCTCCTGGTCGCCGCTGACCGGCTTCATCCTGGACTTCGACTTCCAGCTCTACGAGTCGGTCCCCAACCCCCAGCCTACGGAGACCGGCGGCTTCCTCCAGTTCGACTATCCCACGTCCACGCCGACGAGTGTCGAGACCATCTTCAACTCGCCCCGCGGCTCCATCGAGCTTGAGACCCGCCTCATCTGGAGCATCCTCAACTCGAGCTTGCAGCAGTTCACGCCGCTGGTGTGGGGCATCCATCTCCTTCAGGGGACCATCCAGAACCCGCCGCTGAGCGACGCTGCCAAGGAAGCCAAGCTCCTGGTCGAGATCCTCATCCGGCCCTCTCCCACGAGCAACGACCTCTCCTTCGTGCCGATCATCGTGGATGCCAACGGTAGCAAGCTGGCCTGGCTGCCCGGGCAGACCAACTGGGTGGGTTTTTCGGGGCAGGGCGGATTCTTCCTGACCCCGATCGGCAACGCGGCCGGGGTCCCGGTCACGATCAAGGTCCAGCGGCAGGCCAACGGCGGCGTGATCATCCTGGCCTACAAGAACGACAACCCGGCCCAGATCATCTTCCAATCGCCCGCCTCCCCGCCCGTCCGGACCCTCTCCGGCGACATCCACCTGGACGTGGCGCACAGCCCGGAGGCTCCGGGCTCACGATTCCGGTTCGACTACTTCAAGCTCTCGGGAGAGGTCGTGGAGCCCGCGTCGGGCGAGGTGATCCTGCGGCGGTCCTATCCGGTCAAGACCAGGGTCACGGGCTACCGCATGGACCGTGTCCTTCCCGCGCCGGGCTCGAAGATCAACGTCCGCGTCCGCTCGGCCGCCACCTTGGACGCCTTGGCGGCCGCGACGTTCAGCGCGCCGATCACCGGGACCGCCGCCGGCAACATCGAGACCGGCCCGGTGGACCTGCCGGCCGCGCTGTTCTTCGACGTGAAGCTCGAGTTCATCAAGGCAAGCCCCGGCCCTAGCCTCAACGCCTTCGATTTCACCGTGGCCCAGGAGGCCGTGGAGGAAGACCAGCCCATCATCTTGTCCGTGGACGAAGCCGGTCCCGGCCTGGTCCTGGCAACATCGAGCGAGGAGGGATTGAGCGATACGGCCAACACCAGGAAGCTCGTTGATGGCGATCCGGACAGCCAGTGGGTCTCCCTCGGCGCGTCGGACAGTTCACCTGTGACCCTGCATCTGACCTTCCTGGCTCCGAGCGGCGGC
>CAYJXJ010000307.1:0-2997 GCA_964374095.1 uncultured Elusimicrobia bacterium | reverse complement strand
CACTCTGTCCCGACCCGCCGCTCTTCCGATCTCTCGGCAAGCTTCTCGAACGCCCGGTCTCATTTTGCGAGGAGTGCGTGGGTCCCAAGGCCGAAAAGGCCGTCTCGGCGGCTCCGGGGGGAGGGGTGGTCCTCCTCGAGAATCTGCGGTTCCACGAGGGCGAGGAGGGAAACGACCCGGACTTCGCCAAGAAGCTCTCCAGGCTGGGGGACTTCTTCATCCAGGAGGCGTTCGGGGCCTTGCACCGCGCCCATGCCTCCACCGCGGGCATACCCAAGCACCTGCCCGGGGCCATCGGCTTCCTGGTCCAGAAGGAGCTCGAATTCCTCGACCGGGTCATGAAGAACCCGGAGCGGCCATTCCTCGCCATTATCGGGGGGGCCAAGATCGCCGATAAGATCACGGTCCTGCACAAGCTCCTGGAGCGGGTCGACGGGCTGCTCATCGGCGGCGGCATGGCCTACACCTTCCTGGCGGCCCAGGGGATCTCCATCGGCAAGTCCCTGTTCGACCCGGACTGCGTCGCCCAAGCCCAGAAGATCGTCGAAAAGGCCTACGCCCGCGAGCTGCAGTGCCTCCTGCCGGCCGATCACATCGCGGTGCGGGAGATCAAACCCGACGCCAAGACCCACGTCAGTCAGGCCATGGCCGTGCCTCCCGACCTGATCGGCGTCGACATCGGGCCGCACACCGTGGAGATCTTCAGCGAGGAGATTTCCAAAGCCAAGACCATTTTTTGGAACGGCCCCATGGGCATATTCGAAATGGAGCCCTTCGCCAAGGGTTCCATCGAAGTCGCCAAGGCCATGGCCAAGGCCACCAAGAAGGGCGCGGTCACCATCGTGGGGGGCGGCGACAGCGCGGCCGTGCTGGCCGCGGCCAAGCTCGAGGATCACATGACGCACTGCTCGACGGGCGGGGGGGCGAGTCTCGAACTCCTCGAGGGCAAGGTCCTGCCCGGGCTGGCGGCCTTGGCGTGTTAACTGGTATAATCGGCGCCACGCCATGGTCTACAAGCTGATCCTGACGGTCCATATCGGCGCCTGCCTGCTGATGATCCTCGTCGTGCTCTTGCAGAGCGGCAAGGGGGCGGGTCTCATGGTCTTTGGCGGCGGGGGCGATTCCCTCATCAATACCCCGTCGGGCACCACCTTCATCAAGAAATTAACGGGGGTCCTGGCCGGAATTTTCGCGATCACCTCGCTTCTGCTCACCCTCATCTCGACGCGCACGTCGTTGACCAGCGTGACGGGCCGCGTCGCTCCCGAGGCCTCGACACCGGCACCGGCGGCGGTACCGGCCGCGGCGCCGCAGAAAACACCTTAGCGCGCGGGTGGCGGAACTGGCAGACGCGTACGTTTGAGGGGCGTATGGGGAAACCCGTGGGGGTTCGAGTCCCCCCCCGCGCAAATCGCCCCGGCCTGACGCTCAGCTGCAGGGTTTACGCGGTGCTGCGTCGCGGCCGGCAGGTACTCATGACCCGCAGCCTCTTCATCGACCGCGAGTTCGTCAATTTCCCCGGCGGGGGGATGGAACTCGGGGAATCCCCTCGCCAGGCCCTGCTGCGCGAAGTGAGGGAGGAGACCGGCCTGCGGGTCAAGCCCGTGCGCATCCTCTACGCCAGCGAGGGGCTCCATCTCTCCACCCATAGGCCGCTGCAGATCGTGAGCCACTACTGGCTGGTGGAGCGCCGGGGCGGGCGGCTGCGCCGCGGGGGCAACGGCGATGATGTTTTGGGCCTCTTCTGGGCTGATCTCGGCCGCATACCGACGGACGAGATGTTTCCTTCCGACCTTGAGTTCGCCAAGCGCCTCCCGGCCCTCCTCTGACGCGCCGCTCTACGCGGCGGCCGCCGCCGTCGCGGTCCTGCTTTATCTGCGCACCCTCGCTTTCGGGCTGACCTACCTGGACGACAACTTGCTGGTGCTGGGGAACCTGCACTTTCTGACCAGACCCGGCGCCCTGTGGGAGGCCTTCCGCCAGGACGTCTTTCACGTCGGCCATGGGCCGGGCGCCTACTACCGGCCGCTCTTTACGGCCTCGCTCATCATGGACGCCCGGCTCTGGGGGACTTGGCTCGGGGGCTACCACCTGACCAATGTCCTCATCCACGCCGCGGGCTCGGGCCTGGCGTTGGCGGTGCTGAGAAGCCTCGGCTACGGACGCGGCGAAGCCCTCTTCTGGGGGCTGGCTTTCGCCGCGAGCCCCGTGCTCTCCCAGGCCGCCTGCCTCATCACCACGCGCGACGACGCGGTCAAAGGCGTGTTCGTTTTCGGCTCTTTCTGGGGTTTTCTGCGATACCTGGAAACGGGAAAGGCGCGGGAATTGGCGTGGCACGGACTTGCTTTCGCGGGCGCGCTTTTTGCCAAGGAGAGCTCGGTGGGCTTGGCGCCGGCATGCTTTCTCTATACCGCGCTGCTGCGGCGCGAGCTCATGGCCTCGCGGCGGATGGCGGCTCTCGCCGCGGTTTGGGCCGCGGCCGGAGCCGCCTGGTTTCTCATGCGCCGGAGCGCGTTGCAGCGGCCCCTGTCGATGGATGCGGGGCAAATCCTGGCATCCCTATGGGAGAGCCTCCCGGGCCTCATCCAGCTCGTCGGGAAATCGGTGTTTCCCTTCAATCTCTCGGTGCTTCCGCACCAAGCCGACACGACGCTGTGGTGGGGGATCGCGGCTCTGCTCGCGATTGCCGCCGCGGTCCTCGCCGCGCCCCGGCGGCGGGGGGCGATGGCGGTCTTCGGCGCCGCGTGGCTGCTCCTGTTCACCCTTCCCTCGATGACGCTTCAGGCCACGACCATGGCGGGGGTCGTGATGGAGAAGCGGATGTATGCGCCGCTGCTGGGGCTGCTGATCGTTCTGGCCGAGACCCGGGCGGCCGCGGGGCTCGATGAATGCAAACCGGCTGGCTGGTCCCGCGCGGGCCTCATGCACGCGGTCTATGCCGCCCTGGCGTTCCGGGCCAGCGCCCCCTACCGGGACAAGATCAGCTACTGGACCAAC
>CAYJXJ010000306.1:0-3004 GCA_964374095.1 uncultured Elusimicrobia bacterium | reverse complement strand
GGGCGGGGACGTCAACAGCGATGAATTCTGGGGAGTCTCACAACGACGCGCTCAGGTATCAGTTGATCGGGATTGAAGCTTCATTTTCTCGACGGGGTTCCACACTAATTGCAGAAGTTCCAGAAATCTCGACGGACTCGGACGCTCTCGGCCGTTTTCCAGACCGCCAATACTCCAACTTCTACGACTCGGTCGGCATCGGCTCCTACCCGATGGATTTCCGCGCCTGTCCCTCGGGGCGCGAACCCGCCTACGGCAAGCCCTACGGCAATCACTACCAGATCCCGTTGCGGGCGCTGATCTCCGCCAACGTCCCCAACCTGTTGTCGGCCAACAAAACCCTGGCCGTTTCGCAGATCGCCAACGCCGCCTACCGGCTGCACCCGACCGAATGGAACGCGGGCTTCGGCGCGGGTACGGCCGCGGCCGTCGCGCTGAGCCGCGGGGTCGACATGCATGCCCTGATGGCGGAGGAGGCCTTGGTGCGGGAGGTCCAAAGACGCGTCCGAGCCTCCGGCGGCAGGGTCCTGTGGTTCAGCCCGGAGCTGCCCCAGACGTCGAGGGAATCTCGGTAGGAATTGACGTGATAGGGCGTGACGGGCCGTCCCCGCCCGTCCCGCCGACTACAAACAACCGGCACGCGTGATGAGCGGCGACCACGCGTGACCTCACGGGAGCAGGGCCCAATGGCGTCCCGCCTTCCCGCGCCATGATACCTCCAGCCGGCGGATACCCGGCAGGGAGGAATCGACATGAAAAGCACCCAGCAAGCAGTCGCGGCAAACGTGATCATCGCTCTCCTTTTGAGCCTGTCGCCGGCGCCCGCGGCCGCGCAAAATTCCGGGGCGGCGGCCCCGGCCCAGGCGGTGATGCAATCGGACCTCAGCCCGGAGCGGAAAATGAACTGCCTCTACAACGGCGGCTGCTCCGCCAAGGATTTGGCCCCTCCGACGGCCGCTCAGGCGGCGGGAGGGGCCGGGGAACTGAAGCCCTCGGAACGCCGACCGGCGCCCAAGGGCGTGGCGCTCGATAAAGGCTCCGTGCCGAGTCCGGCCCCGGAGGCTTCCCAAAAGCAGGTTCGCGTCGGCTATTGGGGCTATAGCTGGACCGCGACCGAGGTGCTGATCGCGGTCATCGTCGTCGCGGCGATCATCATCGGCGCCAATTCCCCGGGGCCCAAATACAGATGTTATAGGGACTACTGGGGCTATGAGCGCTGCGATTACTATTAGGATTACCAGCGGCCTGAAGCGGCGATGAAGAGAAACGGACGCCGGGCATGGAGGACCGGGGTGGGCGCGGGCGGCCTGCTTTTCTGGTCGCTCGCTCTCGTCGCCGCTTCGGAGGGAGACCTCCGCCGCGCCCTGCAAGAGGCGCGCGGGGGGCTTCTCCCGCTCCCCGCCAGAGCGCGGCGATTCCCCCTCCGGCTCGGTCCCCAGGGTCTCCTCGGGGAGTTTCCAGACCTCGTGATCGGCGATATAGTCGCTCCCTGCGCCTTCGGCGCCGGGAAGTGGTCGGCGGTCGAGACCTTCTGCCAACTCGACACCGGCGGCGCGGCTTCCCGGATCCTTAAGGATTCCAGTTCCCGATCCTATCCGCCTGCCTCGGCCTTCGGCGGCAGGCGCGGGGAGCAGCGCGGGGTCTCCGGCCAGGCCATCCGCAAGGACCTGGTCTGGCTGCCGGGGCTGGCGCTGGGCGCGGAGGAGTTGGGCCCGCGGGTGTTCGACCGGGTCGAATTGCCGGCGGGCGCGTTTGGAACCGTGGGGGGAGAGCCGGTGCGGGCGCAGATCGCGCTCGACGTTTTCTCGCCCCGCGACACGCTGCGGTTCCGGTTCGGGCCGCCGGAGGCAAGCCTCAGCCTCAACGCGCCTCCTCCGAACGCCCGCCTGGAGAATTCCCTGCGCCAGGACGAAGCCGGGCGGTTGCTAATCCCGATCGGGCTTGGGCCCGAGAGGGTCAACGCGGTTTTCGACACCGGAAGCCAAGTCTCGCTCATCGACGAGGCCTACGCCAAGGCGCGTCCCGGCCGATTCCAGCGCATCGCCGAGCTCACCGTCGTCGATGCCGCCGGGAAGCTCGTCTCGTCGCAGTCGCTTTATCTGGCCCAAAAGATCCGGCTGGGAGGCCATGAGCTTGACCACGCCTATTTCGTCGGGATGGATTTCGGAAGATTCATCAAGAGGAACGGTTTCTGGGACGGGCTGGCGCGCTTTTTGGATCCGAGCCACACGTTGAATCTCGTGCGCATCAGGCGCGCCAACGATCCCTCGGCGGGCGGCTCCCCGCTGATCCCCGAGCCCGGCATCTTCTTGAACCTTGACCTCGACGGGGCCAAGGCGGCGGCCCCGGAGCCTCCCGCCGTGATCCTCGGCTACAACCTCATCACCCAATTCGACTGGTACTTCGACGGCGCCGGCGGGCTGTGGTCCGTCGAAAGGATCCCTTGAGGCCGAAGGGCCTGCGCGTCATCGGAGTCATGGGTCCTTGACCTGCGGTTTCTTGAGCTCGGCGTACTTGCGGTAGTAGGCGTCTCCGGCCTCGCCCAGAAAGGAGAGCAGACCCTTGCCGACGCGCGCGGCCCGGCGCAGGGCGGGGTGGTCGCGGGCGAGGCGTGGGGAGTCCTTGGCGGCGCCGAGGTCTCGAACCTTGCGGAAACCCCACAGAAAGATGTTGTCCACCGCGTGCTGGACATGAGCCAGACCGCTTCCGAGTCGCCGGCCCCAGGAGGCTTCCTCGCTCATCATGGTTCGGCGGTATTGTACTTTACTTGCCGGAGGACCCAGCGGGCGCGGCGCTAGAGGGCCGGGGTGCGCTGAAAATTTGTAGGGTCCCGACCGGGCGAGCGGCCGGCCGCCATCGGAACCGGCGAGGGCTCGCCTCGGCCGTGGGGGGCGGGGGGCGGGGGCGGGGGGGCGGGGGGGGGGGGGCGCGCCGCGGGGGGGCCCCCCCCCCCCCCCCGGCGGGGGGGGCGGTCTAACCACAAGGGGCCCCCTCCAGTTGTGCG
>CAYJXJ010000305.1:1517-3025 GCA_964374095.1 uncultured Elusimicrobia bacterium | reverse complement strand
ATCTTTCAGCGCACCCCTTAAACCCGTGGCGAATTCATCGCCGCGTGTACTAGACGAAACTCCGCGACGGCGGCGCTAAAGACCCAACCGCATCACCCGCCGGTCGCCCACCCTCTTGACCGGCGAAAACCCCAGGGACTCAAAGAGCGCCAGGGGCCCGGTCCAGACCTCGCCGTCGGCGCGCGCGCCGGAGCGCGGGACCGCGAGCACGCGGCGCACGCGCAGGATGTTGAGATGGTCGATGACCGCCCGCAGCATCACGTAGCTCAAGCCCTTCTTGCGGAATTCCGGCAGGATCTCCACGCAGCCGACCATGTAGGTCCCGGCGGGCTCACCCTCCAGCTCGAATTGCCTTGCGAGCTTCGGCAGCCATTCCAGCGGACAGCATTGGCACCAGCCCACCGGATCCCCGACCGAATAAAGCAGGTAGCCGTCGTAGCGTCCCTCGGCGAAGAGGCGGCGGCGAAGGGTCCTGTTCTCATCCGCGGAACGGTCCGTCCAGCCTTCCCAGGTCGGGACATGCCAGGCCGCGCAGAAGCACCAATCGCAGCTCTCGTGTTCCCGGAGCTTGAAAAAGTCGGCCTCGGTTTCCCGGGAGAGGGGACGGACTTCCAGCCCGGCGGCGGCCGCCGGCATCACGCCTCCTCGTCGACCTTCTTGGAGCGCTTGCGGCGGGACTTGTCGAGGATCTTCTTGCGCAGGCGGAAGGCCTTGGGAGTCACCTCGACCAGTTCGTCCTCGGCGATGAACTCGATGGACTGCTCGAGGGTCAACTCCCGCGGGGGCGTGAGCGTGAGGGCTTCGTCGGTGGACTTGCTGCGCATGTTGCTGAGCTTCTTGGCCTTGCAGGGATTGACCACCAGATCGTTGTCGCGGGAGTTTTCCCCCACGATCATGCCCTCATAGACCGCGATTCCCGGCCCCAGGAAGAAAACGGCGCGCTCCTGCAGGCTGTAGATGGCGTAGCCCGTCGTCGAGCCCGCCTCCATGGCGACGAGCACGCCGTTGACGCGCCCTCCGGCGGGGACCGAGCGCGGGCCGTAGCCGTGGAAGCTGTGATGCATCATGCCGTTGCCGCGGGTGATGGTGAGAAATTCGGACTTAAAGCCGATAAGACAGCGGGAGGGGATCAGGTATTCCAGGCGCAGGCGGTCGTTTCCTTCGTGGGCCATGTGGCGCATCATTGCCCCGCGGCGGCCGATGCTGGAAAACACCACCCCTTGGGACTCGACCGGGATGTCGAGCACCAGGTCCTCAAGCGGCTCGACGACGCGCCCCCCCTCGCGCTTGAGGATGACCTCGGGCCGCGACACCGCCAGCTCGTAGCCCTCGCGGCGCATCGCCTCGATCAGGACCCCTAGGTGCATCTCGCCGCGCCCGGACACGCGGAAGCTGTCCGTCGCCTCGC
This sequence comes from uncultured Elusimicrobia bacterium, assembly GCA_964374095.1. Classification (GTDB taxonomy): domain Bacteria; phylum Elusimicrobiota; class Elusimicrobia; order UBA1565; family UBA9628; genus CAYJXJ01. The sequence continues at coordinate 1,617 of CAYJXJ010000305.1, read as the reverse complement.
CGAACTCGATCTTCAAACCTACATTGGTTTCGAGTTCCTTCTCCAGCCGCTCGCGGATGTGGCGCGTCGTCACGTACTTCCCCTCCTTCCCGGCAAACGG
>CAYJXJ010000305.1:0-1507 GCA_964374095.1 uncultured Elusimicrobia bacterium | reverse complement strand
GGGACGAGAGACCGCCAGCTCGTAACCCGCGCGGCGCATCGTCTCGATAAGGATGGTCAGATGCAATTCGCCCCTACCCGAGACCTTGAACTTGCCCTCGCCCGGCAGACGCTCGACCTTGAGGCCGACGTTGGTCGCGGCCTCCCTCAGCAGGCGTTCCTCCAGGTGGCGGCTGGTGATGAACTTGCCCTCGCGGCCCGCGAAGGGGCTGTCGTTGACGAGGAACTCCATCGCGAGGGTCGGCTCGTCGACCGCCATCGGGACGAGGCCCTCGGTTCCGTCCGGAGCGGCCACGGTGTCTCCGATCTCGACGCCCTCCAGGCCCGCCACCGCCACGATGTCGCCGGCCCGCGCCGCCTCGATCTCCCGGCGGGCCAGGCCCACGAAACGCTCGAGCTTCATCACCTTGGCGGGGACGCTGCCCCCCCCGGGCTTGAGCAGAGCCACCGGCTGGCCGCGCCGGATCACCCCGTTGGCGATGCGGCCGATCCCGATCTGCCCCACGAAGTTATTGTAGTCAAGCATGGTCACCTGAAGCTGCAGGGACTTGTCGGGGTCGGCCATGGGCGGGGCGACATGCTTGAGCACCGCCTCGAAGAGCGGCGTCAAGTCCTTGCCGCGTACGGCGTGGTCTCGGGAGGCCCAGCCTTCCTTGCCCGCCGCGTAGAGGACGGCAAAGTCGAGCTGGTCGGAGGAAGCCCCGAGATCCATGAACAGGCCCAGCACCTCATCGAGCACGCGCTGGGGCCGAGCGTGGGGACGGTCGAGCTTGTTGATCACGACGATCGGGGAGAGCCCCAGGCCCAGAGCCTTGCGCAGGACAAAGCGCGTTTGCGGCATGGGGCCGTCCACCGCGTCGACCAGCAGAAGGCACCCCTCCACCATGCCCAGCACCCTTTCGACCTCGGAGCCGAAGTCGGCGTGGCCCGGGGTATCGACGATGTTGATGGTGAAGTCCTTGTAGGGAACCGAGGTGCACTTGGCGAGTATGGTAATGCCCCGCTCGCGCTCGAGCGGGTTTGAGTCCATCACCACATCCTGGGCCTCGTCGGGACGGACGTGGAACTCGCCGGTCTGTCGCAGCATGGCGTCGACCAAAGTCGTCTTGCCGTGGTCGACGTGCGCGATGATGGCGATGTTGCGGATATCGCCGCGGCGGGGCGGGGCCTTCTTCAAGGGGCGCCCGGAGTCTTGCCCACGAGCACCTTGATCGATAGCGGCTGCCGCTCACGGATCACTTCCAGAAGCGCGAGCTCGCCGGGACCCAACTGCGCGACCGCGGCGGCCAGCTCCTTGGGACCGCGCGTCGGCGAACCGGAGACGCGGATGATCACGTCATCGGGCCTGAGTCCCGCTTTCGCGGCGGGAGATCCGGCGATGACCGAACCGACCAAGACGCCCTCCCGGGAGGGAAGGGCGCGGATGCCGATCCAGGCGCCTGTCCGGGCCGAGGGCGAGGGCCCGGAGTCCGCCCCCGCGGCGCGCGCGCGCAACCGTGACAGGGCCC
>CAYJXJ010000304.1:0-3072 GCA_964374095.1 uncultured Elusimicrobia bacterium | reverse complement strand
GGCCCCGCTCCCGCCGTCCAGGGTGAGCCAGGCGCCCAATACGAAAAGGGCCGACAGGAGCTCCGAGCGTCCGGTGGCGGCGAGCACCGCCTCGACGTGGACCGGCATGACGGCGTAGAACAGGGCGCCGGCCGCCGCGGCGGCGAGGTTGTGGATGCGGCGGCGCAAAGCCTCGAAGACCAGGAGCGCGACGGCCGCGTGGAGGAGGAGATTCGCGGCGCGGATCGGGGGAAGGCGCGGACCGGTCCAAGAGCGTTGGATCAGGAAGGAGAGCATCAGCAGGGGCCGGTATTCCTGAACCGGCGCCGCCAGCCCCCGGGCCGCCTCCCAGTAGCCCGTGGTCAGAAGGGCCGGGGCATGCTTGAACCCCGCGCGCAGAAGCGGGTTGTCGGCCACGATCCATTGGTCGTCGTGGATGAAGTCCTCACCGGGCAAGGACGGCCAGAACGCCGCGACGCAGGCCAGCGCGAGGGCGCAGCGGATGCCCGCCAGGGCGTAGGCGCTTGGGTGGGTCCGAGGCATGGGCGCCATATGTTAACTTTTCGCGGGACACGTGGTATCATACCGTCGTGGCTCGCGATCGCGTCTGGGGCGCCGCCGTCGCGGCTCTGGTGGCCGGGCTCTTCCTCTGGCATTGGGCCGTGATCTGGCGGACCGGCGTCGACGTGCCCTTCATGGACGAATGGGAGGTCCTCAGAACCGAGGGTCTGCCCTCGGGCCTGACCTGGAACTGGCTCGTCTCCCAGCAGAATGAGCATCGCCTTGTTCTGACACGCCTCCAGATTTGGGCGCTCTTCCATTTGGACGGTTGGAACCTGCGCCGCCATCAGGCCTTGAATTTCGGGATCTACGGACTGCTGGCCTGGGCCGTGTATTCCTTCGCGCGAATGTCGGCGCCCAGCCCGCCGGGGTGGGTTCTGGGGGCGTTCCTCCCCTTCATCCTCTCGCCCACGGCCCGCGAATCCCACACTTACGGGATCCAGTCCGATTTCCACTTCCAGCTTCTGCTCCACCTGGCGACCTGTTGGCTGTGGTTCAGGCGGCGGGATTTGGCGTCGGCGGCGCTTGGCGGGCTCTGCGCGGTTCTGGGGATATTCTGCCTGGCCAGCGGACTCTCCTGCGCCGCGGCGGCGCTGGGGTTGCTGTTCGCGAGGGTCCTGGGCGGGCCCCGAAGCCAAGGGCAGGGGCAAAGGCTGGCGGCCGCCGCCGGCATCGTCGCGTTGGGAGCGGCCGCGTGGCTGCGGGGGCATGTCATGCCGTCCTACCACCCGCCCCTGGTGGGGCCCCATCGCGGCTTGTTTTGGGACTTTTGGCTCAATCTCCTGAGCGCGGGATTCGGTTTCGAGAGGCTCTCGGCGCCGGCGGGTCTGGCCTGTCTCGCGGTCCTGGTCGTGCCGATGCGGATCGCCTACTCGCGGGAGCGTCGGGGAGACGAATGGTGGTGCTTGGCGGCGGCGGGGGGCGGGATACTGGCGGTCCTGGCCGCGATCGCCATGGCCCGGGCGCCCTTCGGTCTCGAATATGCGAAGTCCTCCCGATACACGGAGTACTCCTCCCTGCTGATCCCGCTGGGGGCCGCGGGTTGGGCCTTGGCTTGGGCGAAGCGCCGCGGTTTGGCGGCGGCTCTCGCGGGCTTGTGGTTGTGCTGCGGGGCCGCCTTCCAGGACAACTGGCGTTTCTCCGCGTATGAGCGCATCGCCCGGGGGCGACGGCTCGGCGTCGAGTGCCTGCGTCGCCACTGGCGCGGCGAAGGTCCGGATTATTGTCCCACCCTGCACCCCGAACCCTTGGGCGAGAGGCTGCGCAATGCCCGCGCGATCAACGTTTCCTTCGCACGGGGATCGGGGGTGCCTCCTCCCTAAGCCTATAGACGCGCGCGCGTTCCCGGCGTTCCTCATAGGCCAGTTGGAAGAACCGTCCATCCCCCAGATGGGCCTGTGCCTGGTTGAGCCGGTCCACGCGGAGGCTTGAGTCCGGGAGACTGACGCCGACATCGAGACCCGCCTGCCATAGGATATGGGTGACCCGGGCTCGCCGAAGCCAACCGGCGAACCCGGCGGGGTCCGCGGCGGAGGGCAGGGGCACGGAAGGCATGCCGCAATAGTACGCGTCGCGGACATAAAGCGGCGAAGCGAGCACGGAGCCGGAGGGGGCGTGGGCGCGAATCCAAGAGTAGGTCCGCTCCAACTCGGGACGGGCCCACGGGCTTCCGGCGACGATGGCGGGCAGGCGCAGGCACTGCAGCCCCAGGCAGAGAACCAGCGCCGGAAGCCGGATTCTTCCGAAGGCTTCCGCGGCGAGCCACCATACGATCGGGATGACCGGCAGGAGATAACGTTCATAGCGCCAGCCCCAGGCCAGGTGCATGACGGCGGCCGTGCCCAGCGTCCAAAGACCCGCGTCCCACCGCGAGCGCCGCCAAACCTTGAGCCCCCCGACCAGCGCGGCGGCGGCGAGCCCCGCGCCCAGTATCGTGGCGGGCGCGCCGGAAGGATCGCCCGCGGGCAGCAGGGCCGCGCCCAGGCTCGAGAGATAGAATTGCGCGTTCTCGGCCGCCAAGCGAATGAGGTCCTCCGGAGAGCGGCCGCCGTAGGCCTCCGCGATCTCTCCGGCCTCCTGGGGACCGCCGCGGGCGGAGGACCAGGCGACCCAGCCTCCGAGTCCGACTATCGGCGGGAGCGCCGTCCATGCGGCCTCCTTCCAGCGGCGCGCGGCCAAAGGCCCGGCCAAGACCGCGGGGAGCAGCGAGATTCCGGCGGGACGCAGTTGAGTCAGGGCCGCGAGGGCCGCCCCGGTCCAACCGCACCGCCGGCTCGCCTGCGGGGAGCCGAGCCACACGAGCAGGCCCAAGCAAAGCACGGCATAGGCGCCCTCGGGCATCACCACCCCGGCCTGGGAGAGGGTGAGGGGACTCGTCGCGGCCAGGAGCGAAACGAGGAGCGCCGCGGAGGGCTCGAGGCGCCGCCGCAGCCAGAGATAGACGGTCCACGGGAGTCCGGCGAGGATGAGGGCGCAGAAGGCCTGGTAGAGCCCGCCCCGGTCGCCGGCCAGCCAGGCGAGGGGGGCGAGCAG
>CAYJXJ010000303.1:1138-3109 GCA_964374095.1 uncultured Elusimicrobia bacterium | reverse complement strand
ATACACCCTGGCGGCCTGAAAAGTCCGGGAACTTGGAGTACGCGTTTCTCGACCCGGGACCCGTGATCCTCCCGGCACGCCAAGCCGCACAGCGGCCGGCGGCCCTTCGGCCGCCGCCGGCTGCGTGCTCCGCCGCGGCGTCCGCTTCGAAAGCATGGACATCGAGCGAACTCGCTACGTACCGAGTTGCGGGTTCGCGCCTGAGTTGTCCCCAGGAGACACGGTTATCCCCAGCCATCCACAAAGAGAAAGGACCGGCCTACGACGGCTCTATTCCTTCGGTAACCTTTCCACGTGACTTGACAGGTACGGGGAAAAGGACTACCGGGCGACACGAGCGATGGCCGCGGCCCAAAGCGCCAGGAAGAGCGCGGCAACCCAGACCGGCAGCGCGGCCTCACGGGCCCCCGGCATCGCCGGCCGGGACTTGGGCCGCGCGTCCAGGCCGGAGGCGCCGGGTCCGGCCGCCAACGGGGGCGGGGGCGGCGCCAGGGGCGTAAACCCGTCGGAAACGGCGATGGCGCGCAGAGCCATGACCGCGGAGGCGTCGAAAGCCAAGACCGCCGGACCCGCCGGCACGGACTCTAGGGCGTTGGCCGCCGGGATCGCGATCAAACCAGCGCTGACGCCGCGACGACCCGCCGGAACCCGGACCAGCATGCCCTCCCCAGCCGCCGCCTGCCGCTCGGTTTGCGGGCGGTATTCAAGGGAGCCCAGGAGCGCGGACCCTCCGGCGAGATCCTGCGAAAGAGCCATCGACAAGCCCGACACCCGGATGAACAGGCGCCGGACCGGGCCGTCAAAGGGTTTCCCATCCTCGGCCGCGCCGCGCCCGCCGAATCCGCGCCGGTCCTCGGCCGCGGCCCCCTCGACCCGGGCCGCCCCGGGGGTCCACCCGCGCCGGCCATCGCCCCCGGAGCGCGGCTCGAGACTCGAGCGGGAGCCTAAGCCGCCATTCGAGCGGCGCGCGGACTCGGAAAGATCGGGCCAGGATCGTCGCGCCGAGCCCGCCATGATTTCCTCCATGGTCCGGGCGTAGCCGGCGGCGTATTCGGAGCCTTCCCGGCGCAGTTGCGGCAGCCCCGCCAAGTGGACGCCCAACTCCGCCGCCTGCGCGGCGAAACCGATCCCGCGAGCGGTTCCGGCCTGACTTTCCGGCGGACTCCGGTAGGCCGGGTCCCAGGACCGGAGCGACGGCGCGGGCAAGGCCTCGGCCGGGGTGAAGGAAGTCTCCCCCGCGACCGGACCCCGGCCCTCCGCCGCGGGCTGCCGGCGCGTCTCGCCGACGGACTCAACCGCCTCGGCCCCGGGAAGCAGGCTGGCGGGGAGCGGGGGCGCCTCCGTGCGCACGTCGGGGGCGCGAAAATTCAAGACGCTCCCGGTAATGCCCAGGGAACGCGAGATAGCGGAGATCTCCGACGGCCGCAAAGCCGTGCCGGCCCCACCGGGGACCGTCGCGACCTGGGAACCGGTCCTCGGCCCCCGCTGGACCGGCACGTTGGCGGCCCGCGCCCACGGAGGCAGCGCCAAGAATACGACGAAAAACAGCGACGCGCACGCCTGCCGCATGTCCCAATTCTATCACGGCATGAAAATAGCTCTATGGGACTTTAGACCTAAATTTGCAGGTCTTTAGACCCATTCCGCCCCCTCACCCTCGGCCCCATCCGGCCGGTGCAAACTGTGGAAAACCGGTGGAAACCGCCTTCCCCGCGCCAAAACAGTTGAAATTGGCCTTCCGACCCCTTATACTTGAGGCATGGCCCGCGCGGTCCTGATCCTGCTGGTCGCGATCCTTTACGCCGTCATGCCCATGGACCTGATCCCGGACGTCATCCCGGCCATCGGCCAAATCGACGACCTCCTGGCCTTGACGGCGGCCCTGGTATTGCTTTGGCGGCGTTCGCAGGCCGGCCGGGGAGCGGACCTGCGGCCCGCTCCCGAGCCGCTCCCGGAGCAAGCATCGGACCG
>CAYJXJ010000303.1:0-1128 GCA_964374095.1 uncultured Elusimicrobia bacterium | reverse complement strand
CGCGGCGCTCCACCCGAGCGGATTCGAAACGCCTACCGGGAACTCATCGCGCAGTATCATCCGGACAAGGTGGCCCACCTCGGGCCGGAACTGCGGGAAACCGCGCAGCGCAAGACCTTGGAGATACAGAAGGCCTATGAAACGCTCTCGCCGCCTTGAGGTAACGGTCGCCGGCGTCGGTCCTCCCGGGGGGTGCGCTGAAAATTTGTAGGTAGCCGTGGCTTATCCTGCCGGGGACGATGTGCCTCCCCAACGTTGCGGCCGAATCGGCGGAACATAGGCCAGGTTGCGTCCCGGTGAAATTCTCGCGGGTGTTGAACCGGTGCCAGGCGTGTAGAGCTCCGCCCGGGCGGAGTTCCCCGCGGCTCAATTGAGCCGGCTGGCCACCTGCAATCTTTCAGCGCGCCCTTCTCCGATGTTGTAGAATCGGCCATGCGGCGGCGGCTCGCCGGCCTGATCGCGGCGGCTCTTCTAGGCGCGGGGTGTTCCGGCACCGCGGTGCGCACGGGCGCGGGCGCGGGTCCGGGCCCCGCGGGCCGCCCCCTTCCCCCCTCCATCGTCTCGGCCGCGGCCCCGAGCTTGCGTCCGCGCTTCAACCGCCGGGACCCGACGACCACCGACGTCGAGTATGACTGCACCACCGACTGCGCCGATTGGCCTTCCGGCAGGCGCTGCGTGCAACGCTGCAAGAAAACCGTCAGGGACGGATCTCAGGGCGCCAGAAGCTTTCGGGAATGGACGCCGATGGGCTGGCTGCTCGCCGGGACTCTCCTCGCGGCGCTCATCATTTACTTTTCGGTTCCGTGACCGCGCCGAGCCGGGCCGTCCGTCCCCTGCGCTCGGTCCAACGATAGGACGGATCGCCCTTCCAGACCGGGACGATCTCGACGCTCACGGGCGAGAACCAATGGCGGCCGGCCTTGAGCCGCGCGTAGGCCTCAGGCACGGATTCGATCTTCTTGAGGCGCGAATTCCAAAGAGTCTCGGAGGCAAAATCCTTCGGCGCGGGGGCGACGCCGATCCGCTTGGTCCATACGGTCAGCATGCGGCGCTTGGCCGGCGAGTGGAAGACGCAGACCCAATGCGCCCGCGGAGCCTCGAGATTGAGGCGCGCCGCCACGAGCCGCG
>CAYJXJ010000302.1:0-3124 GCA_964374095.1 uncultured Elusimicrobia bacterium | reverse complement strand
CCGTCATTGCTCCGGATGCCCGGGAGCAGCGGCGCCGGCGCTTCGACGAGTTCTACGAGAAGGCGGGGACTTACGACAATATATGGAGCTTCACCAGCCGCTGCCGCCCGCGAGACGGCTGCGACTGGCGGTCCGCGGTCGACTACGTGAAGGGGGCCGATGATATCGTCGAATTCCACGATAAGGCCGCGGCCCAGGGAGTCGACACGAAATCCCCGGCTTTCGTCGCGAGCCTGAAACCCCTGAAGGACAGCCTGGTCAATGCCATGCACCAAGTTCGGGAACACCAGTCGGAGACGGACTACCATTCCCGGCTCATGTTCGTTTCCCGGCCGGTCATCGACAGGCTTTTCACGCCTGAGGAGCGGCAATCCCACGCGCTCGAAAACGTTCAGCAGACCCCGACGCCGGATTCTCAGGCCTATCTGGGCGACACCCTCAACCGCCTCGGGAAGTCTGCGGAGGCTCGCGAGGCATTCGACCAAGCCCTCAAGCTCGACCCCAAGAATCAGGAAGCCCTGCGGGGGCGGGCCCTGGCCAATTACAATCTCAACGATTACGCCGGGGCGATTCGGGACGCGAAGGGGGCCCTGGCGATCGACCCGGACGACAAGAACGCCTTCGCGACCCTCAAGCTTTCCGAGCAGCGCGCCCCGGCCGGCGCCGGGGGGGCCGCCGGGGCCCTGGCCGCCTCGGCCGCCGGTCCGGCCGCGGAGGCCGCGGGCGCCATGCCGCAAGCCCTGTCGCGCGCGTCCTCGATCGGAGAATCGGTCGAGTCCACCCGTCAGGCGCAGCGGGCGATGTCCATGGGCGACTGGGCGGCGGCCCTGGAGAAGGCCCGCCGGGCCTACGAGCTCAACCCTCGGAACGCGCAGGCCTATGCCCTGGCCTCCATGGCCAACAGCCGCCTGGGGCGCTACCGCGACGCCCTCGCGGCCGCCGAAGCCGGCCTGCGCCTCGCGCCGCGAAGCGGGGCGCTGCTGGTCTCCAAAGCTCACGCCCTCAACCGCATGAAGGACCACCAGGCGGCCCTCGCCGCGGCCAACGCCGCCCTGGAGGCCAACGGCCGCGACCCCATGGCCCATTTGAGCCGAGCCCACGCCCTCGCGGGGCTCAGGGACCGGGAGGGCATGCTCGCCTCCTTGCGGTCGGCGGCCGCGCTCGATCCCAAGCTGAGGCCCGTGCTCGATGCCGCGCTGCAACTTCCCGAGGACGCCGATTTGGCGTTCCTCTTCACCGCGGGGGAGGAGGGCGCCTCTCCGCGACCGGCGCGTCCGGGCGGGTCCGGTAGGGGACGCATGGCCCTGCTGCTTTTGGCCGCCGTCGGCCTGGGGGGACTGCTCATCCTGGGGGGGGTGGGCGCGCTGCGTTCGGGCCGCCGGCCCGCGCCGCCCGCTTTGGCGATGCCGAGGCCGGCTGCGGGCCTGCTGGGGGGCCGCTACGAGCTTGGCCGCCAACTCGGTTCCGGAGGCATGGGCCTCGTCTATGAGGGGAAAGATCTCGCGTTGGATCGGGCGGTCGCGATCAAGCGCATGCGCGAAGAGATCAGAAACGACCCGCGGGAGCGGGAACGGTTCCTCGCCGAAGCCCGGACCGTCGCGGCGCTCCGCCACGGCAACATCGTGGAGATCTACGCCATCCTCCAGGAGCAAGGCGAGATCTACCTGGTTTTCGAGCATATCGCGGGCCGGACTCTATCGGAGTCCATTGCCGAGGGGAGAATGGCATTTGCGAAGGCCCGGGATATTTTCCGGGGAGTGGCCGCGGCGCTCGATCATGCCCACGGCCACGGGGTCATCCACCGGGACCTCAAGCCCTCCAACATCATGGTGGACTCTGAAAGGCGCGCGCGGGTGATGGATTTCGGCATCGCCAGGCTGGCCAAGGACGCCTTGGCCCGTCAATCCGTGACGAACACGGTGCTGGGCACGCCTCCCTACATGGCGCCCGAGCAGGAGCAGGGGGTGGTGCGGCGCGAGTCAGACATTTATTCTTTGGGGGTATGCCTCTACGAAGCGTTGACGGGAAAGCCGCCGTTCTCCGGGAGCGGTTCGGGGATGCTGATGAACAAGATCGGCAAGGTCTTCACCCCGGCCGCCCTGGCCGCGCCGGGGCTGCCGGACGGGATCGACGCGGTGTTCGCCCGCGTCCTCGACCCGGACGCGGCCAAGCGTCCCCAAAGCGCGGGGGAGCTGGTGCGCGCCCTGGACCGCCTCCACACCCCCGTCCGGGCGGTATAAAACCGGTAAAAACCGCGTCAAGGCTTGACAAATCAAGGCCTTGCCCTTACACTATGGTTATGACTCGAGGGGTTTGCGGCTTCGCGCCGCTCTATCTGGTCTTCCTGGCGATTCCGGCGGCTGCCCAGTGCCCCGCGGGTCAAATTGAGGTTGCAGGTCACCACGGCAAGAGCTGCATTGCCGACCCCTCCTACAAGGCCGCGGAGACGCCGCAACCGGGTGCGGGCAACACCAATCCCGTCGTGACCCCCCAGAACGAGGGGGACGGCAAAACCGCGGACCGCCCCGGCCCGCAGGGCCAGGACCCCGAGGTCGGCACCCCCGTCGTGGGAGACAAACCCTGGGGGCAGATGAACGATGGGGAGAGGTCCGATTTCATCAACCGGAACTTTAAGAGCGATGACGCCTGGGAGCGGATCAAGAAATTGAAGGAGCATTGCAAGCCAGCGGATGGTTGCGACCCTAAACCCTACCAGGAATTCGAGAAGGGCCTCATAGCCTATGCGGGCCTCCAGGAGAGGATCAACCGCGGTGAATTGAAGGACGCCGACGCCATCGCCCGTGAGACCAGTAAGATTAAGGGCGGGCTCGATAAGAACATGCACACGATGATGGCGAATCAACCTCCAGGTTCGGACCATCACACGCCGATGATGATGGGTATTTATGACGGGGTTCTCGATAAGATGTACACCCCTGCTGAACTGGTCAAGCACGCCAAGGAGACCGCTGGCCAGACAGGTTCGCCCGATTCGTACGCCTACCTCGGCAAAAATTTGAACCGCTACGGTTCCGCCAGCGACGCCAAGGGCGCCTTCGACCAGAGTTTGAAGCAGGACCCCAACAACCAGCAGGCCTTGAGCGGCCGCGCCCTGGCCAATTAC
>CAYJXJ010000301.1:0-3131 GCA_964374095.1 uncultured Elusimicrobia bacterium | reverse complement strand
GCCGCAAACGGCAGAAATGTTAGGGCGTGGACCTGCGGTAGCAATCCAGGCTAGCGTTGAGCGGCGAGGGCGTTGCGATGAGGGTGTTTCCGGGCCGCCTTGCCCGGCCCGCGCGGGGCGCCGGGTTCGTACCGATAGGGCAGGTAGCGCGGATACCACATGGCCGCGGCGACCTTGCCGGGGATCTCGGCGTCGGCCATGGGCGGGGCGTCTCCGGCGTCCACCGCGGCTTTGACCACGGCGGCGGCCACCGCCTGGGAAATGTCCCTCAGCTTTGAGAACCTGGGAAAGAGGCAGCCCGCGGCGATGTCGGAGGCCGGGGTGGCGTCCGCCAGGGCCCGGGCCGCGGCGAGAAAGCAGCGGTTGGAAACGCGGCGGGCTCCGGCGACCAGAATGCCGAGGCCGACCCCCGGGAAGATCAGGACGTTGTTGGCTTGGCCGATGCGGATCCTGCGGCCCGCGGCCTTGACGTCATCGAACGGCGAGCCGGTGCCGATCAGCGCCCGGCCCCCCGTCCAGGCCATGAGGTCGGCGGGACTGGCCTCGCACAGGGACGTGGGATTGGAGAGCGGCATGATGAGGGGGCGCCGGCAGCCCGCGGCCATCGCCGCGGCGAGTTTTCGGTCGAATGCCCCGGGCTGGCCCGACGTTCCGATCAGCACGGTCGGCCGGGTGTTTTGGACCACGTCGAGGACGGTTACGGCCGAAGGGTTCGCCGACTTCCAGCCCTTGAGCTGGCGCTTCTCGCGGACAAAGGGGCGCTTGTAGGGCTCGATATCCCCCCGCCCGGCCACCAACAGGCCCCGGCTGTCGCAGAGAAACAGCCGCTCGCGGGCGTCGGCCGCGCTCAACCCCTCTTCGATCAGGGCGGCCTCCAGTTGCTGGGCGATCCCGACGCCGGCCGCGCCCGCGCCCAAAAGGGCGAAGCGCTGGCCGGCCAGGCGCTCCCCGGTGATCTTGAGGGCGTTGAGGATGCCGGTATGGACCACCGCGGCGGTCCCTTGGATGTCGTCGTTGAAGGTCGGCAGCTGCTCGCGGTAGCGTTCCAGAATGTTGAAGGCGTTTTCCTTCTTGAAATCCTCCCATTGAACCAAGGCGGAAGGGAATACGCGCCGCGCGGCCCGGGCGAAGGCGTCCACGACTTTGTCGTACTCCGCCCCGCGCAGGCGGCGATGCCTCCGGCCGATGTAGAGCGGGTCCTTGAGCAGATCCTCGTTATCGGTGCCGACGTCGAGGCTGACGGGCAGGGTCCTCGCGGGATGAATACCGGCCCCGGCGCAGTAGAGGGTGAGCTTGCCGATGGGGATGCCCATGCCCCCCGCCCCCTGGTCGCCCAGGCCGAGTATGCGCGAGTTGTCGGTGACCACGATCACCCGGACGTCCTCGAAGGGGGCGTTCCGGAGGACCTCCTCCGCGCGGTCGACGTCGTCGGGATTGAGCCAGATTCCCCGCGGCCGGCGGAGTATGGCGGAGAATTTTTGGCAGGCTTCACCGACCGTGGGCGTGTAGACGATGGGCATGATTTCCTCGAGATGCTCGAGGAGCAGGCGGTAGAACAGGGTTTCGTTGCGGTCCTGAAGGCCGGCCAGGTAGATATACTTGTCGATGGGCGAGGTCTTGGCGCGCAATTGGGCGTAGACGCGCTCGACCTGCTGCTCGAGGCTGAAAGGCTCGGGCGGCAGGAGCCCGCGCAGGCCCAGTTCGTCCCGCTCGGCCTCGGTAAAGCCGGTTCCCTTGTGATAGACCGGCTGGCCGGTCAATTCGGCTCCCTTCCAGGGGACGGGGACGTAGTCCTCCCCCGTGCGGGGGTCGCGCGCGATTCGAAAGGGGATCATGGCCTCACTCCTTGTAAACGGGGTAGAGGTAGCCGTACATCGCGATCGGGTTGTAGGTCCAGCCCTTCACCCAAGAGCGGCGCACCTCGAAGAAGTCGGTGTCGAGCGTGTAGATTTGGGGGACGTCGGGGTGCGTGACGGACAGGAGCTCGTGGTAGAGGGCCGCGCGTTTGGCCGGGTCTCCCTCCGAGAGAGCCGTCTCGATGAGGGCGTCCGCGCGGGGGTTGGAGTAGCCTTGGCGCTTGGCGTAATGCCCCTGGCTATGGAGAAAGGGATGCACCGCGTTGTGGGGATCGGCGAAGTCCAGGGCCCAGCGGGCGTTGGACATGGCGAGCTTTCCCGCCGCGAAATCGCTGAGGTAAGTGGACCAAAGGATGCCGCGGACGTCGATCTTGAATTTCGGATTGAGCGCCTCCACTCGGCTCTTCATGATCTGGCAGGCGAGTTGGCGGTCCGCCCGCCCTTCCATAAAGGTGAGCGTGAAGCGAAAACCCTTCTCCCACACCGCGCCGCCGAAGGCCTTGCGGAAATGCGCCTCGGCCTTCTTGGGATCCTGCGGCCATAGGGTTTGGCGCGGGTTATGGCCGAGAATTCCCCGGGGGATCGGGCCGTGCGCGCGCCGGCCCTTGCCCCGGTAGCCGTCGCGGATGTAGCCGTCGTAGTCAAAGCCGTACGCGAATCCCTTCCGAACGTCCAGGTCCGAGAAAAAGTCGGAAGGTATGCCGTACCCGTCCAATTTCCCCGAGCCTATGTGCGGGTTGCCTTCCGTTGTTATCTTAAAATTCGGCACAAAGACGTTGTGAACTTCCAGAAAGGGCAGGTCATCGACTACTCGCACTCCCTCGAGACCGATGACCTGCGGCAGATACTGCCTTTCCATCAACACCACATCGGCATCCCCGGCTTGGAGCTGGAGCTTGCGGGTGGAAGATTCCCCGACGGTCTTGAAGACGACGCGGGCCAGCCGCGCGGGCTTGCGCCAATACTGGGCGTGTCTGGCGAGGACGAGCTGCTTCAAGTCCCGGTCCCAGCGCTCCAGGCGGAAGGGGCCCGTGCCGTTGGCGCGGCCCTGGAGGGCGGAGCGCTGGCGCTCGGGGTCGTGGTGCGCCTTCCAGGTCGAGGCCGAGCCGTCCCACTCACCGTTGGCCGCGCACCACGCCTTGGAGAGGACCGGGCAGTAGCTGGCGAGTATGCTCAGGAAGGGCGCGAAGGGCTTGGCCAGGCGCACGGTGACGGAGTCCCCGGAGACGGTCACCGCCCGGGCGGCCGCCTCGTAGGCCGCGTCCGCGGGCTTGC
>CAYJXJ010000300.1:0-3158 GCA_964374095.1 uncultured Elusimicrobia bacterium | reverse complement strand
TTCTTTCCGAACACATCACGGCGCCCAGCGGAGGGACGCCATTTTACCTCCATCGATGGAGGTAACCGTAGCATGAGGGCGATGCGGCCGATAGGCATCGCCATCGCAAAATCCGGGTCCAGACGCACACGGCTGCACAGGTCCCTCGGGGCCTAACCGCCCACGCACTCCCAATCTTTCAGCGCACCCCTTAAACCCGTGGCGAATTCATCGCCGCGTGTACTAGCTCCGTGTGCCGCTGACGCGCTATGCCCGCGGGGCGGCGGCGGATCGTCCGGCAGGAATTTACTCCCAGTCCTGCTACGGCTTCGCGGTGCCCGAGATCAAGCCGGTCAGTTGCTCGGCGATCAGGAATGCCTTCAGGCGGCCCGCGGCGGTGAGCTCATAGCGGCGCCCCCGCCTTGAGCCGGAGGCCAGCGCCTCGCCCCGTTCCAGGGCCTGTTGGAGGATCCGGTCCACCCTGACGACCGGGTAGCCTGAAATCCGCAGCCACCGCGCCAGCATCCCCGCCGTCGGCCTGGGCAGCCGCAGGACCTTCTCCGAGGCGGCCAGGAGGACCAGGCAGGCGTCTTTCTCGCGGTCCGGCCCGAGGAGGCGGGCGCGCAGGTGGATATGGCGGCCCGTGGTCTCGGTGATGGCCGGCCAGGATATCGCCACGGCCCGCGGGGCGGGTCCTTGCGGGCCATTATCGGCCGATGAGAGGGCGGCGCTCTCCGGGTCATGCCCCGGGGCCGGCCGGCGGGCCGCTTCGGCCCTGGCCAGGAATTGCTCGCGTTCCCGCGCCACGAACTCCGGGGTCCCTTCGGCCTCGAGTTCCGCGCCGCTGGGCAGCTTGAGGCGCAGCCGATGTCCCGCCCGTTCTCCGAGGCTCATTTCGATGCGTCATAAGTATGGCAAAAACTGTGATTAATGGCAAGCCGCTGTTGATAAGGCGGGTATAAGACCGGCAAGGCTTTTGTAATGTCAGCAATGTGGCATAAATTGAGACATTAATGTCATTGCTGTTTTGTTTATGTCTCAATCATGCGGGCCGGCTGTGGATGACGCGGTGGATACATACGACGCGGTGTCGGACCCGAGCCGGGGATGGGAAGTCATGGGCTAAGGAGGCCGGCACGGAGTCCCCCCCGGCGTGGCGGCTTGGAGGGTGGCCCAAGCGGGCTTCCTGAGCCCGCTGGAGAGAGCTCCGGAAGGGCGCTCCCGAGAAGGCCCCGGAGAGTCCCCACCGGTAGGCCGGCGCGGTGAAAGAGGCGGGCGGAGGCCGTTGGCTTAGAAGGAGTAGAGCTTGGCGGTTCCGAAGGGTTTCTGCTCGCCGAGCAAGTCTATTGTTGCGATGCGGCACCAGTAGCGGCCCGGAGGCAGCCCGATGTCCTCGGGTCGGATCTTGGAGTCGGCTTTGAACGACTTGTCCACGGACAGAGAGGAGAAGTCGGCAACCCTCGAGCACTGGATGCGGTAGTCGGATACGTAGCCGAGCATCTTGAGGGAGGAGGCGTCCTTGGCGAGGTCGCCCGCTCCCCGCTGGCCTGGTTGCGTCGGCACCCCCAGGGCGCCGGCCGCCGTCTTCTTAACGGACCGCAGCGTATCGGCGGACTTGGAGCGCAGGGTGGCCCAGCGCGTCTGGAAGGAGGACAGCATGGGGGACAGGGCGCCGATGTCGGGGATATTGAAGGGGATGGAGGGGGCGAGGTCGGGCTTGAACTCGGTGGCCATGCCGGCGCCGACCGAGACGGTCTTGCCGGCGGATTGAACCTCGGCTTGGCCCTTGGTCACCGAGACCGTGGTGGTCTTATCGGCGCGGACCGTAGCGGTGTAGATCGTGTCGGGGGTCGCCGGGGTCACCACCGCGCCGCCCATCATGATTTTCTTGTTGGCGGCGACGATGCTGCCGCTCTTGAGCTCGATCTCAAATTTCTTGCCGGTGGGCGCGACGACGGCTACCGAATTCTCCTCGACCTGCATGATTTCCTTGTCGAGGAATTCGACGACGAGGCGGGATCCTTCCATGGTCCCGACGGTATCGTTGCGTATGAGCTGCATATTCTCCGTCACGGGAGCCCACTCCGAAGAGCCCTGGCGCTTGTACAAGACCTTCTTCAGGATGTAAACGGCGAGCCCCGCTTGATGCTCCTTTCGGAGGACGCGTATGGGCACGCGCAGCGTCATGCCGGGCAGGGCGACGGTCGGGTCGTTGGCGGGAAGGGTATTGTGCTGCAGGAGAACGTCCCACCGCGCGGGGTCCTCGAGGTAGGTCTGGGCGACCGACCAGAGGGTGTCGCCGGGCTTGACGGTGATGGACTGAAACTCGACCTTGTTTTCCTGGGCGGCGGCCCCCGCGGGGAGGACCAAAAGAGCGACCAGCGGCCGGATCATTCGCCTCACTTCTAGAACCTGCCGGAGAGTTCGAAGGCGTACTTGCGGCTGCGGCCCAGGAGCGGGTTGGAGGCCGAGCCGACGCCGAAAAGAGCCGCGATCAAGGACATGGTGAAGGTATCCCGCACATTATAGCGTAGCTTAAAGTCCCACTCATTGCCCAGGGTCCGCTTCCCGGACCGGATGCGTTCGGCTTGATAAAGGAAGTAATCGATGTCGAGCGCGAAGCCCCGGTAGGCCGGGAAGGTGTAGCCGGCCCCCACCGTCACGATCCCGCTGGAGCCGTGGCGCAGACCCGAGGCCGTGGCGCTGGAGTAGTTCCCCCCGTAGGCGTCGTAGGTGCTCGCGCCGAAGAATTCGCCGAAGCCGCTGCGTTCGAGGCCGTCGAACCGGTGCCCGAGGGATGGGAAAAAGGCCTCGTCGACCTGCCCGGTGCCGAGGTCGTCGCCGCTGCCCCGGGCCACGCTCAGCCTGGCGATGCCCTCCCCGGTGCGGTAGAGGCGTTGTTTCCACTTGGCCTTAAGCACTTGGGCGTTGCCGTCATAAGAGACGTGCTGGGGAGCCCCGGGCACGGCGCTGCTGATCTTGCCGATGCCGCGCTGCATCGCGACCTCCCCGTCAAAGACGATCGGGCCGTACTGGAGTTGGTAGCGGATGCTGGAGAACAGGCGCAGCGCCCGGGAAATGCGGCAGTCCAGGGGGGTCATCCCCGGGAAGGAGCAGCCGAAGGCCGGCTGGTTCAGGCGGTCGTCCTCGAAGAGTTGCGAGAACTGCCAGGTCCCTTC
>CAYJXJ010000299.1:0-3300 GCA_964374095.1 uncultured Elusimicrobia bacterium | reverse complement strand
CACGGTTGACCTGATTTAAGGTGGTCGTTGCCGTTGTCGTTCGAAGAGAAGAAGATAGCCGTCGTCGGGCAGATCCTTGCCGAACTGTCCCCGGGGACACCCGGTCGTGTCTAGAGTCCCTGCGATGGGAAACATGCGGCGGGGCGGGCCGATGCCGTGGCGCTGCTGCTGCGTCATGGAGCCGACGCCTCCGTCACGGACAGCGAGGGGCGGACCTGCGCCGTCCTGCTGGAGAAGGCCGCGCGAGAGAAAGCCGCCGAAAAGTAGCCGAAGGTTTCGCAGTGCAACGCCCGGGGCGGGGTCCCCGGGTCATTTCAGCTCGATTCGCCACCCCAGCCAGGGCGCGGAGGCGCGCATCACCGCCTGGCTGGACGGAGGGACGCCATTTTACCTCCACCGGTGGAGGTAACCGTAGCATGAGGGCGATGCGGCCGAAAGGCATCTCTATCGCAAAATCCGGGGCCGGACGCAGTCAGTAAGCTAATTTTGGAGGCCGCTTCCCGACGGAATTCACCGCGCCAGAACGGGTTCACCGAAAGCCTACTCCAGCGTTGGAGGTTCCCGCGCAAAGGGTAACTAAATTTCCGGCTGTCTCTCGCTTCAAGGTCGCCGTCCTCCGGCGTTGATTCGCCACGAGCCCGAATGCGGCGCCCACCCTAGACGGCGCGGCTTCTAGGCCGGGGTCTTGGCGCGCATGTGCTTGGCGGCCGTGGCGCCGAGTTCGCTGAGGTTTTCCACCACGCGCACGCCGGCTTCCTGCAGATGGCGGACCTTGGAGGCGTAGGTTCCGGAGCCGCCCTCGATGATGGCTCCCGCATGGCCCATCCGGCGGCCCGGGGGCGCCGTGCGCCCGGCCACAAAAGCGAAGACCGGCTTGTTCATGTGGCTCTTGATGAAGGCCGCGGCGGCCTCCTCCCCGGAGCCGCCGATCTCGCCGATCAGCACGGCCGCATCCGTGCCGGCGTCGGCCTGAAAGAGGCGCAGGATATCCACGAAATCGCTCCCGGCGATGGGGTCGCCGCCGATCCCGACCACCGTGGATTGCCCGAGTCCTTCCCGGGTCAACTGCCAGACCGCCTCATAAGTCAGCGTTCCCGACCGGGAAACGATCCCAATCCGTCCGGGTTTGTGGATGTAGGCCGGCATGATGCCGGCCTTGCACTCCCCGGGCGTCATCACCCCGGGGCAGTTCGGGCCGACAAGGCGCACGGGACGCCGGTGCCCGATCGAGATGAGCCGTTGTTTGACCCGGGCCATATCGAGGACCGGGATGCCTTCGGTGATCGCGATGATGAGGCATACCCCCGCCTCCGCCGCCTCCAGTATCGAGTCCGCGGCGAAAGCGGCCGGGACGAAAATCAAGGAGACGTTTGCGCCGGCCCGGCGGAGGGCCCCCTCGACCGTATCGAAGACCGGAACTCCGAGATGAGTCGTCCCTCCCTTGCCGGGAGTGACCCCCGCGACGATCTTGGAGCCGTAGGCCAGGCACTGCTCGGCGTGGAAAGACCCGGCCGAGCCGGTGAGACCCTGCACGACGATCCTCGAATCCTTGTCCAGAAGTATGCTCATGGTTTTCTTCCCGTATCCTTAGGAGTCAAACCATTCCCCCTGGCGATAATAGGAACGCCAGGGACCTTGCGATCAGATGTTCTCCTTATCGCAAGGCCTTCGGTCATCGCTTCGCCGCCGCGACGGCCTTTTGAGCGGCCTCCCAGAGGCTCGACGCCTGCTCGAGTTTCAGGCGGGACTTCGCCAGCAGGGCCTTTCCCTGCTCCACCCGAGTCCCCTCCAAACGCACGACCAGGGGGATTTTGAGCTTCACCTGGGAGAGCGCGCCGAGTATGCCCTCGGCGATGACGTCGCATTTCATGATGCCGCCGAAGATATTGACCAGGATCGCCTCCACCTGGGGGTCCTTGAGAAGGATCTGAAACGCGCGCCGGACTTGCTCGGCGGTCGCCCCCCCCCCGACATCGAGGAAATTCGCCGGACGGCCGCCCGCGAGCATGACGGTATCCATGGTGGCCATGGCCAGGCCCGCCCCATTGACCATGCAGCCGATATTGCCGTCGAGGCCGATGTAGGAGATGCCGACCCGCTTGGCCTCCCGCTCGACGGCCGAGGCTTCGCGGTCCGGCCGCTTGGAAAGGGCCGCCTGCCGGAAGAGCGCGTTGTCGTCGGTGACGATTTTGCCGTCTATCGCCACCAGACCCTTGGGGGTCGCCGCCAGAGGGTTGACCTCGACCAGGCTCGCATCAAGGTCAAGGAATAGCCGGGCAAGCGACTTGGCCATACGCACGAAGGCGGCGATTTGATCCGGGGGAACGCCCAGGGAAAAGCCCAGCCGGCGGGCTTGATGGTCGGCGAGTCCCGCGAGGGGATCGAAGGGAACCCTATGGATCGCCTCGGGACGCTCCGCGGCCAGCTTCTCGATCTCCACCCCCCCCTCGGACGAGGCGATCATCGTCGGTAAGGCCGCCGCCCGGTCCACGGCCACGGCGAGATAGATTTCCCGATCGATCTGGGAAGCCTGGTCGACCAGGACTTCCTTGACGATCAGGGATTGGCCGTGGGTTTGGTGCGTCGCAAGCTTGAGGCCGAGGATAGCCTTGGCCGCCGCGCGGGCCTCGGCCGCGGTCTTGGCCAGCTTGATCCCCCCCGCCTTGCCGCGGCCCCCCGCGAGCACCTGGGCCTTGAGGACCCACGGCCCCTTCCCGGCGCGTTTGAGGGCCCCGGGGAGCTCGGCGGCGGAGCGTATCACGCCGCCGGTCCGCGGGACCGGGAGCCCCCGCCGGGCAAAGAGCTCTTTGGCCTCGTGCTCGAGAAGCTTCACGGGGTCATCCGCGCTGCGCGAGAGGGACGAATTTACGCGCCGGCGGCCCATCGTATATGGCGTTGGGCCTAAAGAGCCGGTTGTCCAGCCAGTACTCGAGCACGTGAGCCGTCCAGCCCGCCACCCGCGAGATCGCGAATATGGGCGTGAAGAGGTCGGTGGCGATGCCGAGTTGGTGATAGATGATCCCGGAATAGAGATCCACGTTGGGGAATATGCCCTGTTTGCCCTTTCGCTCCACCATGGCCACCTCCAGCTTTTCGTTGATCTGGTAGTAGCGCGAGAAGCGCGTCTTCTCCGAAAGCCTGCGGGCGAACTCCTTGAGGATGCGGGCGCGCGGGTCGTAGTTCTTGTAGACGCGGTGCCCAAAACCCGCGATCTTGATCTTCTTGGCGATGGCATCATCGACGAAGGCCTCGACCTTGCGGGGGTCGCCGATCTCCTGGAGCATCTTGAGGACGGCCTCG
>CAYJXJ010000298.1:0-3331 GCA_964374095.1 uncultured Elusimicrobia bacterium | reverse complement strand
CCCGGGGACAGTACGAGAAACAGAATACCTCGCGTCTCCGTCAGAGAAGCCGCCCTGAGGGGCGACGGTGAAGAGATGACAGCGCGGCTTGGGCATGGTCGGAAAGTCGAAAAATCGCCGGAACGGATCACGTCGTTTGCGGGCCTGCGGGGCTGGTTGTGGGAGGAACTCCCCGCGCCCGGCCGGGGCCGGCGGAAGTCACCTGCTTATTTTGGCTGCACCCCCCGCCTGCTTGATAGTATAGGCCGATCACATGGAAATTCAAGGGCAATCCGCAATCTGCCTGCGCCCTGGAATCACGCTTTGTCGGCGGTCTGCCTTTTGTGAATTCGATGCTGACCGCGCCGCCGGATCGGGAACGCGAGCCCAATCCCAGAAGGCGGGGAGGACCGAAGGGCGGCGCCCGGAATACTCCGCACAAACGCTCGAAGATCGCGATCCAATAGCGGACGGTTCCGTGCGCGGCCTCCAGGTCTTGGACGCCCTCCAAATCCCGGACCTCCTCGCGGACCAGGCGCGCCCCGCAGCCCAGCCTCCAGCGCGCGGCCTGCCGCGCCGAACCCGAGGAGAACGGCTCGGGGAAACCCCCCAAATTGAAGAGGTCCAGCAGACGCCCCCGAGGCCCTCCAGGACCCGCCTGGCGAGGGTGGTCTCGCCGCATTGCCTCGGCCCGGAGAGCGGCGCCATCTTCTTGCCGAGATCGTCGCGGATGACGGATTCGAGGCGGCGGGGGAGCGCGCGGGACCGCATCCTATTTTTATACCTGTGAAAATATGTTGCGACTTATTTGCAGTGGTATGAAATTTGGCGCGTTGACCCGATTCTCTCCTGGCCGATGGACTCATCTAAACCTCCCGCCCAACTGTACGCGCGTACAGTTGGGCAGCACGCTCGATGAGTCGGCCGCCCCCGGTTCGGAAGCATCGTGCGTGAGCTGAATCCAGACCTCCTGACATAGTCCCCCTGCCGTTTTGTCCGCTTTTCGAGTTCGGCGCCTCATGACGCGACTCCGAACCGCAGCTTCAGCTTCGTCCCCGGGAAGCACGCATCCATCCCGTTGAGCGCCATGCACAAGGTCGCGATGGTCAGGCTCCGGTGCGGCGAACTCAGCGGCACCAGCGTCACGCGCAGCTCGCCGTCGCCAACCTCCAGGTTCCCTGCGCTCTCGAGCGCGCTCGTCACCAAAGTCCGTCCCTCCTCGTCTGCCCGTGCGTAGTGCGGGCGCAGCAGGGCGAGCAGGTCGCTCTCTGCTTGGTAGGCCACCATCTTGATGCAGTTCCTCAGATGCTTGCGCTCCCGCGATAGCCGCATGATCGGTTTGCCGGCGACCTCCTTCGCAGGTACCCGCTTCGGGATCGGTCTCCGCTTCTCTTTCAGGACCTCGATGCGACCCTGTATCTCGTGGATTCTCTGCCCGAGCTTGCCGTGCGCGATTTTGAAGCCCCGGATCGTCGGCCGCCGGCTCTCCTCGTTCGCCACGGCTGCTTGCCCGTATTGTGCCTGGACCTTCTTGAGCTCCGCCCGCTCCAACGTCAGCTCCTTCTCGGCTTTGCGCCGCTCCGGGTTGGGCACCGTGCGCTGCGGGTCTACCGGCTCGGCCGCGTAGTCCACCAAGGCGTCCAAGGCGAACTCCTCGTTGAGATACTTGAAGAAGTTCTCCTGCCGCCACCGCTCGAACATTCGATACGCCAGCACGACCGCCGGCAAGTTCCAGCGGCTTGTCACGATCGCCGTCTGGTGGCCGCCCGCACTCAGCCGCGTGATCTGCCGCAGGCGAAGCCGCCCCTTCAGAAGCCGCACCTTGCGGTCGTTGAGATTGCAGCTCACCTTGCGTCCGTCGATCCTCTTGGCGCACAGCACGAACTGCGTCGCCGGGATATCCTTCCAGCGCCCTTTCCGGTAGGTCAGGATGTCGAATCGGGCTTCGATGAGCTTTGCGCGCTCCTCCGTCGGGCGTGTCCGGCTATGTCAGGAGTTCTGGAATCATGATTTTGGGTTCAGCGCGGGAAAGCGTTGGGACTCCAGGGACGACCAAAGCAGGCTCACCTTGCATTAGACAAGTCTGGCTCGACTTCACCCAGATATCAATGGTCGTGTACCGGCAAGACTTTGCGTCAGCTCGTTGTCGGAAAATGATTGAAATTGCAGTCTTTTCACAAAGCTATCCGCACCGGTGCGGATAGCTTTGCCCCTCTCGATGTTTCCAGGCCCAGTCAGCGCCAGACCTCACTCGGGCCATGGGGACTTCGATGGAGGCGTTGGGATGGCGAGTCCGGCGGGGCGTCTGAGGCCCCGGCATGCGCCTACACCCAGGAGTGCGCCGGGCACGATCCCGCCTTCGGCCCCCTGACCGAGTCCGGGGCCATGCTGGATCGGTACTACCTCACCACCCGCTATCCCGATGCCCTGCCCTTCCCGGCGGTCCCCTACGAGGCTTTCTCAGCCTCCGACTCCGCTCAGGCCTTGGCCGCGGCCGCGCGGATACTCGAGGCGGCCCGCAAGGGAATCGGATCCCCCTGAGATTCCCGCCGCCCGGCGCGGGCGCCGGATGGTTCGAGGAGGCTCAAAGATCCGCGCCGACCAAGACCCGGTGGAGCAGGCCCGAGACGCTAGAATAGTCCGCCGCGGCGAAACCGCTCGGCGTATTCCCCGAAGGGCAGCACCGTGACCCCCCCCAGCTCGAAGGGGCCCGGGCGATCGGTGATGATGTAGAGCGGAACCTTAGGATGGTCCTCGCGAAAAGCCCGCAATCCGGAGGCGTCCGCGCTGGAGATCCCGCGCGACGATTTGACCTCGCAGGCGGCCAGGACCTTTCCGCCGCGCTCGACGACCATGTCGACCTCGGCCCCGCCGCTGGTGCGCCAGTCGTAGAGCCGGCATTCGGGATCGGAGTAGGACAGCATCCGGCGGGTTTCCAAGACGATCTCGGATACTACATCCGACTTTTCATGTTCCCAGGACGGGGCCGGGACCCGCTCGATGAAATAGCGGAGATTGCCGTCCGCGGGGCGGTCCGCGAGCTTGGCCTCCACGGCGAAGAGGGGGCGCCCATCGGCAAGGACCACGAAATCCACCTCGACTCGTCTTGAATTGCATCAGCACTGCTTTCCGGCCGACGGACGCCCGACGGCATGACGCCGAACGGAACGGACGGCCCGCGGAAATTGGGGCCGTTCCAGGCCGCCCCCGCGCGAAAACCCGCCAGCGGCGCCGAATAACCGCAAACACTTTGGACCCGCCGCCGCAAGGCCCCTTGCCGGAATTGGACGGAGCTGTTATCCTCCCTTTCAGGCCTCTTGGTCACTAGGGTTGCTTTCTAGCCTCGATCTTC
>CAYJXJ010000297.1:0-3348 GCA_964374095.1 uncultured Elusimicrobia bacterium | reverse complement strand
GCATCCCTTTGAGTGTCGCTTTGCTGTAAATCGTCGTCGTGCGCATGTCCTCATGCCGAGCAGGACCTGGACGTAGCGTAAATCCATGCCGTCCTCGATCAAGTGCGTCGCCACCGAGTGCCTAAATCCGTGGACCGGCTGCATGGGCCGGGTGATCCCCGCCTTGAGGAGGTAGCGCCGCATGATGTCGGCCAGCCAGTTCGGCGAGAACGGCCCGCCGTAGGCCGAGATGAAGACGAAGTCCTCGCCGGTCCCCGCCTTCTTGAGCCAGTTATTGCCCGCCGGCCGCATCCCGGCCACAAGTTCCGGCCTCATCTCGTCGATGTAGCGCCGCAGGAACCGGCAGCACGGCGTCGAGAGCGGGACCAGACGATCCTTGCCGCCCTTGCCGTTGCGGATGCGGACTGCCTTCTTGGCGAAGTCGATATCGGGGAGTCGCAGGCTCAGAAGCTCGCGCGCCCTGGCTCCCGTCGAGTACAAGACCTCCATCATGGTCCGGTCGCGGTAGCCGATGGGGTTGCGCAGGTCCGGCCCATCCATGACCTTGCGGATTTCCTCGGGCCGCAGGATTCCCTTGGGCAGGCGCTTGACCTCGCGCGGCGGCTTGACGCCCGCGATGGGGTCGAAGAACAGCAGGCCCTTCTTGTGGAGCCAGGCAAACCAGCTTTGGACCCAGCCAAGCCGTGCTACGACCGTGTTTTGATGGAGCGGGACGCCTTTGCGCGTCATGTATTCCGTGGAGAGGTACGCCTTGTACTTCTCAAAAAGCTCCGCGTCCACCTGGCGCGCGTCGGTGATGGCCCGGCCTCGGACAAAGCCGACAAAGATGCGGATATATTGATCCACCTGGCGCAGGGTCAACGGCGTAAGGTTCCTCAGCACAAGATGCGTGAGGTAGCCCGCTCTCAGGCTTTCCCAATCGGCAGTATCGAGCTTCTTCTCAGGCATGGGTCGTTTGCGCTCCGTTCATGGCCTTATGTTCTTTTCCCGAAACCGGGCCAACTTCCCAACTACTCGCCGCTTTCTCGTCGAGCGCTCCGTTTCCGGCCTCGCCCAACTTCTGCCCAACTGGTGCCCAACTTCCCAACTGGTAGCGATACATCCGGCCTCGCTCCCCGGCCTTGACGGTCAACTGTTCCAGCTCCTCAAGGCGCTTGATATGGGCCTTGATCTGGTTGTCCGACCAGCCCGTATACTCGCGGATGTCGCGGCGGTTGAACTGGTAGGCACGCGGGTCGATCTCAAGCTCGCGGGCTCGCTTCTCCGCCATTTGGCGGATCAGCTCCAAGAGCTGGCGCGAGGGCCGCGACAGCTCGTCGCCCTGCTCGCCGATAGTTTCTCCCATGAGCTTGTCGGCCTCGGCGATATCCTCCCGCGTGACCTCGATGTATTCCAGCTCGCGGCCCTCCGACGGCAGGCGCTTGACTTCGCGCTGGTGCTGCTTGAGAAACGCGATAGCCTCGATGAGCGATAGATACTTCTCGTACTCCCGGCGCGATTCGATCCGATGCGCGGCGAAGCTCAGCCCTTCGGCGAATGGGTTGACGACGAGCAAGGGTTTCAAGAGCCGCTGCGCGTTGCGGTGGACGCGGCGCAGCTCGCGCGCCTCCAAGGACCTCATGACGCCTTCAAGCGTCTTGCGCTTGCGCTGGAATTGCATGATCCGCGCAGTTTGGTCGGCGCTCTCATCGAGCGAGAGGATAAAGCAGCGGGTCGCGTTCTCGTAGTGGATTGCGGGCTGAGTCGTCGAGAAAAGCAAAGCTATCGGGTCTTCGACCTCGTATTCAACGGTTTTCATTTGGCCCGTCGCCGAGTCCTTGACCGGCGCGGCCAGGCTTATGCGCTTCGAGGAAATCAGCTCGCGCATGGCGTAGTCGGAGCCCAGCAAGCCCTCGTCCTCCCCCGACACCATGAGCTTGTGCTTGAAGCTCCGATTCTCGGCGTAGTAGAGCGCCTGCGGCGTGATGCGCGTATAGCTCACAAGGTCCTCGGGCGGGACCAGCTCGGCCAAGCTCTCCATGAGCCGGGATTTTCCGGTCCCGGCCCGGCTCATGATGACCCCGCAAAGAGGATTGTCGAGCTTCCTTGAAATCGTGATGAGATAGGCTATCTTCTGGTTGGCTTCCTCGCCGACGTAGCCCATGCCCTCAAGGTCCTTTACCACTCGGTCCAGAAGATCCACTTGCTTGAGCAAGGCCCGCGCCTCGGCTTCCTCGTCCGGCGTCATGACGTAGCGGCCATCGGTTGCCCCGGCCTCGGCCCGCCGCGCGGCCCGGATCGCTTCGAGCTTGCAGATCATCAGGCAAAGGTCGCCCTCGATGGCCGTATCCGAAACGCCCAGGATCGGCGCGGCGCTCCGCGCGAAGCCCGCCCGCGACCGGCCCGCATAAAGGTCCAGGGTGTCCAGGTGAAAACGGCCCTCTGAATCGGCCTTGAGCCGGACGCGGAGGCGGTCAACCTCACAGGGCGACAGCTCCCGCAGCTCGTAGCGCCGCTGGCCGCACTCAAACCGGATCGCGTCGTCTGCGACCTTCACCACGGCGTCAGGAGCTAGGCTCTGGCCGATGGGCTCGGCTGTTTTCATGGCCCGCTCGATCTGCTCTTGCGTGGCCGGAAACGTCACGGCCAGCCGAAAGCAAGGGACTTCGAGCTGTTGGAGGACCCGGAGAAGGGCGGGCAGCTCCGCTGTGAGGTATGCCTTTTGAGGCCGGTACTGCTCGATAAAGGCTCGCTCCTCCTCGGCCAGTTCGGGACCGACCGGGACGGCGTTTGCAAGGCCCGCCTGGGCAAAATGGAGCATCTTTAGGGCGCTGTCCGTGAAAATGACGGCCTTTTCCTGGAAAGCCTCCCAGTTGAGCCGATATAGAGGAAGGGACGCCGGTATCTGGCGCTCTTTGGCGTCCTGGCCCACGGCCACGAAGCCCAGGACATTCTCATGCTGGTCTATGGCCGGGATCGTCAGGCACCCGCCCGCCGCCTCCTGGCCGTCGGCGGTCAACAGGCCCAGCTCAAGCAAGGCGTCCCGGATGCCGCCCTTGGACGGAATGGCCCGCAAAAGCGTCCCGTTGGCGTAGCCCGCCTGAAAGCGCTCCAAGGCCTGGCTGTCGTGGACGCCCAGCGCCGCCGCCAAGTCGCGGCCCGCCTTATCCCGCCGCAGGGCTTCGCGGTAGAATTTAGCCACGTTTGCCAGCGCTTTTTGCTTACTTGCCTCGTCAGCCCTGGGAAGATTGACCTGATTACGCAATGCCGTGATCGTGATCTTGGGTCTCACCTCGAATAGGAAATTCACCCGTTCTTGCGGCCCCACGTTCCCGACCGAATCCACGGCCCGGGCGGTGATGGTGTAGG
>CAYJXJ010000296.1:0-3350 GCA_964374095.1 uncultured Elusimicrobia bacterium | reverse complement strand
CAACGCGGGCAACTCACCGCCCCCCTGGGACGCTTACGGCAGGGGGCATCGAGTTCAGTCCTACCCTCCGTCCTTTGGTAGAGAACAGTGGGACTATGCCTTGCTCGATGCTTCGTTTCCGGCCGGCGCTTGTCACAACTGCCCCGGGGCAGTCGGTCGTCGAGTCCTACTCGCTTCACAATTTTCTGTCATGAGCCCTCAAATCTTATAGGATGGCGCAGTCCTCGCGCCCGCGAGGGCGCACCCTGCCAAACTGCATAAGGACCAGGTCATCGGTCGATTCTAGCAATTGACGAAACCGAAAGCGGGGGTTATACTACCCGCATATCGGGGGCGGATATGAGCGAGGTGGGGCCATGAAATTGCGAACGAAGAGCGCGCCTTATCGAAGGATTTATCAGAAGGCGCTGGTTCGCCGCCTGAATCACGCGCATGCGCTCTATCTTGAAGAGGGCCGCCTGACTGGCGTCGCTCGGTTGCTGGGCGTGACCCGGGAGCGGGTCCGGCAACTCCTGGTCCGCGGCGCCGAGTTGGGGCTTTACGTTTATCCCCCGCCTCCCCCCGGCGCGGAGGAGTTTCGCGAGGCTTGCCGGGCCCTCGGCCGAAAGGCCGCGGTCGGGCGCAGGCTCGGAATCTCGACCCCTTCGTAAATACGCTCAGCCGCCGCTACGGCGTGGAGTGGGCTGACATTCGGGCCCAATTCAAAGAGCGCCTCAAGCAGGATTGTCTGGCCCGGATGCGGCGGCTCGCCCGTCG
This sequence comes from uncultured Elusimicrobia bacterium, assembly GCA_964374095.1. GTDB lineage: Bacteria > Elusimicrobiota > Elusimicrobia > UBA1565 > UBA9628 > CAYJXJ01. The sequence continues at coordinate 2,594 of CAYJXJ010000296.1, read as the reverse complement.
GTTGGGCTATACCCCGACCACCTCGGAACTCCAAGCTCATGGAATTCGACGGAGTATCGAGCGGCTCTGTGGAAGCCTCCGGGAGGCCCGCCGCGCCGTCGGACTGGCGGATCCCCCGCCCGTGACCGAAGCCTTTCGGCGCGGCAATAGGCGCCGGGACGAACGCAGGCATCGGGCGAGGGATCGGCGCATGGCCCCGCTGCGCCGGGTTCTGGCCAAGGGTCCCCTTGGGGTGGGCGAACTCGCGGGGCGACTGAAGATGAGGCCCCGCGCGGTGGTCTATTACCTCAGAGTCCTCCGGGCCGAATGCCGGGCGGCGCGAATCATGACCCCGGCCGGCCCCCGCTGGGTCCTGCGGCCATCCACCCGCGCTCTCCGAAGGGCGGGCCCCGCGTTCAGCGAAACGCCGCGCGGAAGCTCAGCCGCCGCCGCGCCACATCGGGCTTGAGACGCAGGAGGAACCCGTCGGTGGGCGCCTGCGCGAGCCCGCGGCGCAGCCAGTCGTCGGCCTCGGCGAAGCGGCCGGCCGCGGCGGCGCGGTAGGCCATGACGCGGTAGGTGAGCGGGTGGCGGCGGTCGAGCGCGACGGCCCGGAGCAGTTGTTTTTCGGCTTCGGCGCCCAGCCCGAGGTTCAAATACGAGATGGCCAGCGATCTGTGGAGGTTGGGGCTCTCCCAGCGCAGCACCCCGCCGGATCGGCCGGTGTAGTAGGCCAGCACGCGGTCGCTTTTCGAAAGCCGGAGGTTGAGCGCCGTCTCCAGGGCTTGGGCCGCGGGGCCGTGGCGCCCCGCGCGGTTGTGGGCTTCGCCCAGCCCCTCCCAGGCCATGCTGCTCCAGGGATAGATTCGGGCCAGCCCGCGCCAGAGCCGGGTCTCGTCGGTCCAGTCCCGGGCCCGCAGGGCGCCCAAGAGGCCCAGGAGCGCCACGAGCAGCAACGCGAGCCGGGGCCTGCGCTCGAGCGCGAGGCCCGCCAGGCCGCATGTCCCCAGGAGGGGAAGGTAGAGCCAGCGCTCCGCGGTGAGGCGGGTGCTCAGCACCGTGGCGGGAAGGAGCCCCGAAGTCAGCAGCCAGAAGAGCCATGGCCAAGCCAGCAGCAGCGCCGCCGCGGGGTGACGGCGCAGCCTCACGGCCAGCCAGGCGCTGGCCCCCAGGCCGGCGGCGGCCGGGATGAGGGCCCCCGCCCATTCCCAGCCCGCGGGCGGCAGGGCGAAGTAGTTGAGGCGCAGTTCGATCGGGGCGAGTTGGATCCCAAGCCAGGCTGAAATGCCGGAGACGACCATTGCGAGCCGGTCAGGCCAAGAGGGCGTGGCCGATTCCTTGAGGCCGGGAAGATCCAGCCAGAGCCAAGAGGACATCACCGCCCCCGCCGCCACGGCGTAGGCGGAGTGCCGCCGCAGGAGGGTCTTCCAGTTGCGGTCCCTGCCGCTCAAGACGTCGTGGAGGACCAAGAGCGGCAGTCCCATCGCCGCCGATTCCTTCGACAGCAGGGCGACGGCCAGCGCCAAGGCGCAAAGCGCCGGGCGGTTGCTCAGGTGCGCGATCATCGCGGCCAGCAGTCCGGCGCCGGCGAGCAGTTCCTCGTTGAAGGACACGCACATGAGGGTCTCCACGTGCGCCGGGTGCGCGAGAAAGAGGGCCGCGGCGATGGCGGCGGCCGCGGCCGTCAGGCCCAGCCGCCGCAGCAGAGCGCCCAGCAGAGCGGCGTTGGCCAGATGCGCGCATAGGCCGGCCAAACGCATGGGAAAGGGCTCCTTTCCCCAGAGCCAGGTCATGAACCGGTAAACCGCCGTGGCCAGGGGCCGCCAGGTGATCTCATTGGAGATGCTGAAGTATTCGGGGCCGAGGTAGCGGCCGAGGGGGATGGGCCGCTCCAGAGCCGGGTTGTTGAGGATGACGTTGAGATCGTCCCAGGCGAAGGGGCTGGCGAGCGCCGGCAGCAGGCCCGCGGCGAGCAAGCCCAAGGCGAGCCAGACCGGGCCCCGGGGAGTGGTCAAGACTCAGACCTTCAGGCGCGAGCCCGCGGGGTCGTAGAGGGGCTTGGGGCGGTATTCGGTTCGGATGGGCTCGCCGAAGACTTCCACGCGGAACTCACCCGGGACCTTGGGCGCGCGTCCCGAGTCGACAGCGTCGACGGCCTTGAAGGCCTCCCCGGAAACGTAGCCCATGGCGATGACCGATCCCACGGTGTGGCCGTATCCCCCGCTGGTGACTCGCCCCACCACCATCCCGTCGTAGGTGATGGTCTCGCTGCCGTAGAGCATCGCCTGGGGATCGGCCAACGTAAAAACGCAGAGCTTCCGGGTCGGGCCCCGGCGCCGGATCTCGAGGAGCGCTTCCCGGCCTATGAAATCGCCCTTGTCGAGCTTGACGGCAAATCCCAGTCCCGCTTCAAAGGGGTTGTAGTCCCCGGTGATGTCGGCGCTCCAGTAGCGGTAGCCCTTCTCCAGACGGAGGGATTCGATGGCCCGGTAGCCGGCGTTGGCCACGCCCAAGTCTTGCCCGGCGTACCAAAGGTTTTCGTAGACGTAGGCGGCGTATTCGGTGGGGATGTGCAGCTCGTATCCCAGCTCCCCGACGTAGGTCACCCGGAGGGC
>CAYJXJ010000295.1:0-3387 GCA_964374095.1 uncultured Elusimicrobia bacterium | reverse complement strand
GTTCTCGCGCAGGCGCCGAGACCCCCGGCGGCCTCAAACCTGGACGTGAGCGAGGGCGCGGGCCAGGGCCTCGGCGCCGCTGGGGCGCGCGGCGGCCTGGCCTTTCAGGCAGGCGTGGATCGCGTCGCGCAGGGCCTGCGGCACCTCCGCGGGCAAGGGGTCGTACTGCTGGGCCAGCTTGCGCTGCCTCAAGTCGGGAAGGTCCGCCGGGTAGGGAAGCACGCCGGTGAGGAGTTCATAGGCGGTGACGCCCAGCGCGAAGAGGTCCGAGGCCGCCGCGGCCTGGCCGACATGCTGTTCCGGCGCCATGTAGGCGTAGGTGCCGGCCGCGCCCTGGCCCGAACCGGCCCCGTCCCGGGCGCGCTTGGCCAGCCCGAAGTCGGCCACTTTCACGTCGCCCTTGCGGTTCAGGAGTATGTTGGCGGGCTTGAGGTCCCGGTGCCAGATGCCCTGCTCGTGGGCGTAGCCCAGGGCGTCGCAGACCGCTCGCAGGATGCGCAGGCACTCCCGCGCCGGTATGGTCCGGCGCAGGGCCAGCAGGCGCGCGAGGGCCTTGCCGTCCACGTACTCCATCACCAGGAACACGTCCTTGCCGGACTCGACGATGTCGTAGATCGCGACGATGTGGCTGTGGCTTAGGGCCGAGAGGGTGCGCGCCTCCTCGATGAACATGCCCCGGAGCCGCGGGTCGGCCGCGAGCTCGGGGCGCATTCTCTTCACCGCGACCGCGCGCAGCAGCTTGCGGTCCTGGGCCTTGAGCACGAAACCCATGCCGCCGACGCCGAGCGTGCCCGTGACCTCGAAGCGGCCCGCGATGAGCCCCCCCGCGGCGGCCTGTCCCGGCGAGGCGGGGGCGGCCTCCTCCAGCATGGAGGGGTGGGTGACGGCCGAGCCCGCCACGCTGGCGGTGCGCGAGTAGTCGTCGGAGGGAAGCTCCTCGAGGATTTTGAGACGTTCCTCGGCCTGCGCTCGCTGGCGGTCCGATTTGGAGAGGGCGCGGTAGATCTCCTTGGCCTTCTCGATCCTGCCCTTGCCCTCGCAGAACTGGGCGTAGATGAAGAACAGCTCGGGGGCGGCGGTGATGGGCCGGATCCACTCGACCAACTGCCGGGCCTCATCGAAGCGGTCGAGCGCGAGGTAGAGGCGGGCGGCGACGACGTACTCCTCCATGGCCCAGGTGTCGGACGGGATGGTTTGGAGGAGCTGGAGGGCGGGCTCCGGGCCCTTGTGCGCCGACACGGACTCGATGAAGCCCAGGGCGCCGGAGCGCTCTACGGCTTTGAGGTCCACGCTCTCCCATTGGCCCTGTTGCGTCAGCAGTTTCACGAACAACCCGGTCTGCTGAGCGTCCATGCCCTCGAGCCGGCGCATGAGCTCCAGGGCCTCCTTCCCGTAGCCGAGGTCCGCGAAGGCCTGGGCGTATTTCCAGCAGAGGTCGGCGGGCGCAAGCGCCTCCCGGATGAGCTGGTCGAGGGACTGCGCGATCTCGCCGACCTTGCAGAGGTCGGCGGGCGCAAGCGCCTCCCGGATGAGGGCCTCGCCGCGGGCTCCGCCCCGGAGCAGGATTCGAGCCGCCTGCATCGCCGTGTCCGGCGACGACGCGGACCAACGGATGACGCCCGCGTCCAAGGCGGCCGCGGCTTCAGCGAGCTTCCCTTGGGCGTGTAGGTCGCGGGCTTCTCTCAGCCGCTGCATAGGACCGCCCAGCGGGGGAGGCGGCGGGCTCGGCGCGGGCGCGGGCCGCGGCGGCGCGGGCGCCGCCGCCGCGATGTTCGCGGCGCAATGGTCGCAATACTTGAACTCCGGCACCACCCAGCCGCACCGCGCGCAATTCGTGAACTTCACGGCCACGAAGTCATCCCCCGTGTCCGGCCTTACGTCCGGCCGGGCGCGGCTGCGCGCGCGCCCGGCTACGCGCTCCGCGCGACAAACCCGGCAAAGTGTAACAGGGTGAGAGTGCACAGTGTGATGACCTCACCGGGAGGGCCGGAAGCCGAGGCCGACGTCGCGGAGGCCCGGGCCGGAGTAGTGGCGAAGCGCGGACCGGGCGTACCCGGCGTCGTTGTACCAGGAGCCGCCACGAAGGACGCGGTGCGAGCCCTCCGGACTTTCCCACGCACTTCCATCATTAGGCGCCCCATTGTAGGAACCGTGGTGCCAATCCCGCGTCCACTCCCAGACATTACCCGCCATGTCGCAAAGGCCCTGCTCTGTATTGCCGTCGGGCTTGGAACACACGGGCCAAGTTGAATGTCGTCCGCAACCGTTGCCCCCATCGTCCATGACGGCCCGATCGCAGGTCGCATCTTCATTACCCCAAGGATACTTGTAATCCTTGCCCGCGCCGCGCGCCGCGTACTCCCACTCGGCTTCCGTGGGCAAACGGCCGCCAACCCATTCGGAAAACTTCCGCGCCTGCTCCCAGTCCACGTTGACCACCGGATGGTCGTCTCCTCCCGCATAGGAACCAGGCGCCGAGCAGGCCCCGGCCGACACGCAGGCCCGATACTGCTTGTTGGTCACTTCGGTCTTGGCCATCTGGAAAGGCTTGACGCTCACCCGGTGAACCGGTTTCTCGTCCGACTCTGCGCCATCCGAACCCATCATGAAGCTCCCGCCGGGAATGGGGACCCATTCGATCCCGGCGTCACCGGCCCCGGCCGGCCGCGCCGCCGGCCCGCCCGATACCACGCGCGGGGCGGCAGGCGGCGGGACGTTTTTTGGAGCCCGAGCCGCAGCGGCGAGATCCTTCCTCAGCCGCCTCTCGGTTCTAATATTATTGACTTGTAGCAAAATAGCGAGAGCGAAGACCGCGCCAGCCAACCACCACTTGATGCCGCTTCTCGCCGGGGCCGGCGCGGGCTCAGGCGGCATCCGCGCGGCGGCCATGGCCTCGGCGCAGTCGCCGCAGAAACTGGCCTCTCGCCGGTTCAGGAAGCCGCAGGCGGGGCAGGGGCGGTCGAAGACGGCCGGGGGCGAGACGATCGGCATGGCGGGTTGAATTTATCAGTTTTCGCCGGGCGAGGCAATGGCGCCGCCCGCGCGACTCACCTCCATATCTGAAAGCGAATCAGCTGTCAAGGTCCATTTGTAGGATGTCGCCGACGGGTTTTCTTTGCGGCTCTTCGAACTCAAGGGCGCGGCACGGGCTAGTACACGCGGCGAGGAGTTCGCCACGCGTTTTTCTCCCGACTTCACCCAGGGTTTCATGTGTCGTGCGCCGGTAGCGGCTGCCCGGAAGGCCGTTGTCGGAAAGTTATTGCCACCGCGGCCTTTTTCCAAACCTATCCGCCCCGGTGCGGATAAGGCCACCCCGCTCGCCTCGGCTGTGCGCCGCTGATAATCATCTAGAGGTTCCCTGCCAGAGGTGGTATCGTCTGTTTGGCA
>CAYJXJ010000294.1:0-3389 GCA_964374095.1 uncultured Elusimicrobia bacterium | reverse complement strand
GGCCCGCCTCGAGCATGACCGGGTAGGGCTTGGGCTTCGAGAGGGCCAGGGTCTCCGGGGAAAGGGATGCCACGGCGCCGGCGGCGCGGGCGCGCGCTTCCCCCAGGGGGCGTTCGCCCGCGGGGCGGCCGGCCCGCAGCGCCGGGAGGAGGAGGTCTTCCCCGGACGCCCCCTCGGGGACCCGCTGCAATCGGGTGGAGTCCGCGGGGTCGATCAAGGTGGGAGATGCGGGCGGGGGCGCGTCGATGTCCCATACCATGTCGAGAGCCGGCCGGCCCTTGTCGGAGAACCTGCGGACCTGCAGACGGCCCGGCGTGGTGGTCTTGATCGGGTCGTCGGACACCTTGATCCGATGCCGCCAGGCTCCTCCCGGGCGGCGCAGGGCCGAGAGCTTGAAAACGCCGCCCAGGGCGGGCTGGCCCCAGCCCGTCACCAGGCGGGTGCCGACCCCCCAGACCGCGATGGGCGCCCCGCGGGCGCGGAGGGCGGCGATCCCCTCCTCATCGAGGTCGTTGGAGGCGACGATGGCGGCGTCTTGGAATCCCGCCTCATCGAGGAGTTTTCGGGCCGCGCCCGCGAGCGCCGCCAGGTCCCCCGAATCGAGACGCACCCCGAGGAGCCGGCGCCCTTGGGACTTGAGCGCGCGGCCCGCCTCGACGGCGTGGCGCACCCCCTCGAGCGTGTCGTAGGTGTCGACGAGAAACAGCGCGTTGTGCGGCATGGCCCGCGCGTAGGCGGCGAAGGCTTCGGGCTCGGAATCAAAGCACATCACCCACGAGTGGGCGTGCGTGCCGCGGACCGGGATGCCGTAGTTTTTCCCGGCCAAAACGTTGGAAGTCGCGGAGACCCCTCCCACGTAGGCGGCCCGGCTGGCCGAGAGCCCGCCGTCCGGCCCCTGGGCTCGTCGGAGGCCGAACTCCACGATGGGCGCTCCGCCGGCCGCGGCGGCCATGCGGCTGGCCTTGGTCGCGATCAGCGTCTGGAAGTTCACGTGGTTGAGCAGGGCGGTCTCGATGAGCTGGCACTGGAGCAGCGGACCTTCAACGCGGATGAGAGGCTCCTGCGGGAAGACAATGGACCCCTCAGCTATGGCATCGATATCGAGCGAGGATGAGACTTCCCGCAGGTAGTCCAGAAATTTAGCCTCGAACAAAGGGCTGTTATCCTCAGCCTTCAGCCCCGACAGATAGGCGAGCTCATCGTGTGCAAATTTTAAGTGCGAGGCATGCCGTACCGCGTCTTCCAGCCCGCAAAAAATGGCGTAGCCTCCACCGAAAGGTGCTTTCCGAAAGTGCATGTTGAAGGAAGCCGTCCAGTCATGCATCCCCTCTTTCCAGTAGGCTTGCGCCATGGTGAGCTGGTAGAGGTCGGTGAGGAGAGGACTCGGGGGGGTCATGGTTCTCCTCCCAATATCCTTCGGACCTGCCTTTCCATATTATTGGAGGGGCAGGCATTTCCTTCGGTGATAGCGCCACCCTGGCCTTCCTGTATCATAGGGGGGCCAGGTCTTCGGCTAACTCGAACATCCGCTCGATGGACCGACGGGCCCGGCGGGCGATCTCAGGATCGACTTCGATGCGCTGGGCCGCGGTCGGGCGCTCGAGGGCGGCGAGCACCCGGTCGAGCTTGACGGCCTTCATATAGGGACAGAGGCGGCACATGGGAACGAATATCTTTTCCGGAAATTGAGTGCGGGCCAAATCGCCGAGGCCGCATTCGGTCACGAGCATGTAGGACTTCGCGGGGTTGTCCTCAACGTAGCGCATCATGTCGCCGGTGCCGCCGATGAAATCAACGAGAGCGACGAGCCCCGGACTGCACTCGGAGTGCGCGAGAATCTTGACCCCCGGGTAGACCTTCCGGTAAAAGGCGACGCCTTCGGGGTCGAAGTTGTCGTGGACGATGCAGCGCCCTTCCCAGAGCACGATCTCGGTCCCGATCTTCTTGCCGAGGGATTTGGCGAGATTGCGTCCCATGAGCGCGTCCGGAAGGAAAATGATCTTACGGTGGTCTTCGTAGAGGCGGGCCATGATTTTGGGGGCGTTGGCGCTGGTCACGATGACGTCCGACTCGGCCTTCACGTCGGCGGAGGTGTTGATGTAGGTGACGACGGGAGTGCCGGGGTGGCGGGCCTTCAGGCGGCGGACGTCGTCGGCCGTGATGCTCTCGGAAAGCGAACACCCCGCCTCCGGCGCGGGCAGGAGCACCTCCTTTTCGGGATTGAGAATTTTGGCGGTCTCGGCCATGAATCGGACGCCGCAGAAGACGATGCGTTTGGCGTCGGTCTTGGCGCAGAGCTTGGCGAGCTTGTAGGAGTCTCCGATGAAATCGGCGACCCCGTGGATGATCTCGGCGCGCTGATAGACATGCGCCGGGATGACCGTGCCGCTTGAGGCCTTCAAGGCGTTGATCCTGAGGGTGAGTTCGGCGATTCGAGTGAGCTCATCGTCTCCATAGCCAAGGTCCCCCAGCCCCTTGGCTGAGAGCCGATCCGCCTCGGCCGTGAGTTGTTCCGCCGTGGGCCTCATGGTTTTCTTCCCATATGTTTAGGAATCAAACCATTTCCGTTGGTCATGACTTTTCCTCCAGGTCGAACGGGACCAGCACCCCGCGTTCCGGGAGCTTGACGATGCCGCCGGTCTTGAGAGTGTAGAGCCGTCCGGGCCGGCTGCGGCTTCCGGTCCGCAGGCGGCCGGTGTCGCGGAGTATGCCCAGCGCGAGTATTTTCTTGCGGAAGTTGCGCCGGTCGAGAGGGCGGCCGAGTATGATGGTGTAGACCCGGTGCAGGTCTTCCAGGGTGAAATCCTCGGGAAGGAGCTCGAAGGCCGCGGTGGTGTAGTTGACTTTGGCGCGAAGGCGCTCGAGGGCCGCGGCGATGATCTCGTCGTGGTCGAAGGCCAGCGGCGGCAGCCGGTCGATGGGAAACCACCTGACCGCGGCCGCGTCGGAGCTGGCGCGGGCCGGGTGCCGGCCGGAGTCGACCAAGGCGTAATAGGCCACCGTCACCACCCGCCCGCGCGGGTCGCGTTTGGGCGCCCCGAAGGTGTAGAGCTGCTCAAGATAAACACCGCGCACCCCCGTCTCCTCATGGAGCTCCCGCTTGGCCGCCGCCTCCAGGCCCTCGCCCATCTCGACGAACCCTCCGGGAAGGGCGTAGCGCCCCGCGAAGGGCGGGTCGCGGCGGGAAATGAGCAGGCAGTGGAGCGAGCCCTGGCGGATCGCCAAGAGCGCGATGTCGGCGGTGAGGGCGGGGCGGGGGTGGGTGTAGGTCGTCATTGCGTATCTCCTACGCAAAGTATAGCGTACAAACTACGCAATGTCAAGGGGGTGGGCAAATGGGGTCACATCCTAACATCTGATTCCGCTGAAGAACCCCCTCGTTTCATGTC
>CAYJXJ010000293.1:0-3444 GCA_964374095.1 uncultured Elusimicrobia bacterium | reverse complement strand
CCGATCTCGGCCGGGGCCCTTTCATTTTAGGGCCCGCGCAAAGACTCATCGGAATTTACTCCCAGCGCTGGGAGTAAATTTCGCGCCGCGCGGAAGCTCACCGTGGCGCCCAACCCCGCGACCGCGGACTCTCACGCGGAAAAAACGAGCGAGGTCGAGTCGAGGCTCGAGGCTTTAGGACTGGACAAGTCAAGTATGGAATTCCTTAAATAGCCCTTACCCGCATGGAACCCACAACCGACACGATCAGCCAGTACTTCAAGAGCCTCCAGAGGCTCCCCCCGGCCAGCCGCGAGGAGATGCACGAGCTCTGGAAGAAGGCCAAGAAGGGCGACAAGCAGTCCAAGACCCGCATCATGGAGATCAACCTCCGGCTGGTCGTCCCCATCGCCAAGAAGTACCACCGCCAGGGCATCGACTTCCTCGACCTGATCGAGGAAGGCAACCTCGGCCTCATGCACTCGATCGACAAGTTCGAGCCCAAGAAGGGCTACCGCTTCTCCACGTACGCCTCCTACTGGATCGAGCAGTCGATCCGCCGCGCCGTCGAGGAGCAGTCCAAGACCATCCGCATCCCGCCCCACGCCTGGGAAGCCCTGCGCAAGTGGCTCAAGCAGTGGGAAAAGCTCCACGTCAAGCTCGGCCGCGATCCGACGCTGGCGGAGATGGCGCGCCAAATGCACTGGACCGCCCGCCAGGTGCGCGGCGTGCTCGACGCCGCCGAGGCCGCTCGCGGCATCGGCTCCTTGGAGACCCCCATCGAAAGCGAGGACGAGAACATCACCGTCGAGGACATGATCTCGGAGTCCGACCAGAAATCCCCGGAGAACCTCATCTCGGTGCTCAAGCTCCACGACGAGTTGAACCAAGCCCTGCGCGAGATCGGAGACCGCGAGCGCATGATCCTCGAGCTTCGCCACGGCTTGACGGGCCAGACTCCCATGACCCTCGAGGAGGTCGGCAAGCGCCTGCGGCTCTCCCGCGAGCGCATCCGCCAGATCGAGGAGCGCGCCCTCCTGCGCCTGCGCCGGGTCGCCAACCGGATGGGCCTTATCGAGGTCAACGAAACCCGCAACCTCGCGACCCCCAACCTCCAGCCCGGCTGGCACGCGCCCAAGCTTAAGACCGACATACTCGGGCAGGTCATCCCGGAAGGCCGGCGCACCGCCCCGACGGGCCCCCAGATGATCCGGCGCAAGCCCCGCCAGCTCCTGTTCACGGGCCCCGCCAAGGGCAAGAAGAAGTGACCCGGGCCCCCTCCGGGAAAGGAAAACGCCGGCCCTCCGGTGACGACCGCCCTCGGGCGGTCGATTTGCGATCCTTCATCAAGGACGTCCCGGACTTCCCGAAGCCGGGGATCGTCTTCAAGGACATCACCCCCCTGTTGGGCGACGCGGCGGCCTTCCGGAGCGCCATCGAGCGCATGGCGGCGCCCTATGAAGGGAAGGGCCTCAAGGCCGTGGCCGGGGTCGAATCGCGCGGCTTCCTGCTGGCCACCGCGATCGCCTACCGCCTGGGCTGCGGGATCATCCCGATCCGCAAGAAAGGCAAGCTCCCGCGGGAGACCTACCGGGAGTCCTATCAGCTCGAGTACGGCACGGACTCCCTCGAGGCCCATCGCGACGCCCTGGCCTCCGGGGATCCGGTCGCCCTGGTCGACGACGTGCTCGCCACCGGGGGAACCGCGGCGGCCTCCTGCGCCCTGATCGAGAAGCTGGGGGGGAAGCTGGTGGGAGCGTCATTTCTCATCGAGCTGGGCTTCCTCAAGGGCCGGGAGAAGCTGGCGGGGCGGCCCGCGCACTCCTTGATCACCTATTGAGGGTCCCCATGAGGACCCCGACACCCGGGCCGTGGATACGACGGATCGCGCCGCGAATCGCCCGGGTCCTTTCTTGGTAGAATACCCTCGGCTTTGACGCCGGCCTGTTATACTGAAGGGGACGATGACATTCCATTACTCGATCGTGGTGGTTCAGGAGAAGGGGTCCTGCTGGGCCTATGTCCCCGACATGCCGGGAGTCTACGGCATGGGGAAGACGGCCGCGCTCGCCAAGAAGGATTTGGCCGCCGCTCTAAAGCTCTACATCGAGGACTGCCGGGCTGACGGGGATCCTGTCCCCCGTTCGGGGCGAAGGTCATCGCCATAGACGAAGTCGCCGTCCAAGCCTAGCGGCGTGGCGACCGCCCGCGAGGTCGTCCGCTTTCTCAAATCGAAGGGCTTCCTCGAGAAGCGTCAGAGGGGATCGCACCCAGTCCTTCAGCACCCCGGAACCAAATACCGCGCCGTCGTTGTGATCCACTCCGGCGACCTGCCCAAGGGATTGCTGCACCGCATACTCAAGGACGCCGGCCTCACCCTGGAAGAGTTTCTGCACTAACGGCATGCCTGCAGGAGACCCGTCCACCGACAGAAAGTGCTTCCGGATCGGGCCGGACCTTTATCGGATGGACCAATGCATCCAGGTGCGCGGCCGCGACACCGGCTACGATGCAACGGGCCCCTATTGGGTCGTGGGATTTATACGAGTCGTAGCGGGCGATATCCATCTGGAGCGTTGTAGGAGTTTTCGGTACTCTGGCGGCATGGCTGAAGGTTGACCTGCAATCTCGGCGCGATGCCGGAGCGCGCCGTTCCTTCGGGGCCAGCCTAGCTTACGCCATTTGCACCGGGCTCGCGGCGCAGGACATCCTCTCATCGCCGCCGATTCCGGGCTGGTGGGGCTGGACAGCCGCCCCTTTAGGAGCGCTCATTCTGCTCCTGGGCCAAGCCTTGGGTTGGTGGGCTAAAAGAAGCCTGGGAGGCGGATTCTCCGTCCGTTTGTCGCCGAAGGCGAAGGCGTTGATCACAAGCGGCGCTTACCGAGTCTGCCGACACCCCATGGCGCTTGGGTTTCTCATGACCTGGATCGGCACCGCAATCATGCTCGGAAGCCCGGCGATGCTCATCGCCTTTGGCTTCGCTTCGATTCTTGTAATGCAGCGCGTCGCGCTTGAGGAGGGTCGCCTTGAGCAATCCTTCGGGGAGGAGTATTCCCGCTATCGGAGCAAAGTGCCCATGATCGCGCCATGCTCGGATGCCCAGTGCGAAGCGGAGCTGAAACGGGCGGTCAAGATCCTAAGAGATTGCGACACGGCGAGCCCTAGTAGCGGCATGAGGTCTTGAACATTCTTGAATACCTCCGAGGGTGCATTTAAGTTTGTAGACTAGGATCAATTCGCCCCCGTAGCTCAATGGATAGAGCTGCCGCGTCCTAAGCGGCAGATGGCGGTTCGATTCCGTCCGGGGGCAAGCCCCGCGGAGACTACGTCCTGCGGTCTCGAGCCGCTTCCCCTGCCGGTTACACGACACCTGGTCAACATGTCGCCGGCTGTAGTGTAAACAGGTCCCCCCGTGTCAAGTCACGTAAAAAGGTTACCGAAGGAATAGAGCCGTCGTAGGCCGGT
>CAYJXJ010000292.1:0-3528 GCA_964374095.1 uncultured Elusimicrobia bacterium | reverse complement strand
CCCTCGTCGACCCGCTCAAGCAGCTCCTCCAGGGAAAGCCCCTCGACAAGATCTTCAAGCGCGATGCCGCGCCGGCTCCCGCTCCCGAGGGCGGGGAGTCGGAACCGCCGCCGCCGGTCAACCCCGTCGAGACGATTCTCGATCTCTTTAAGCGGCGCTGACGAGAGGCCGGGGACTCGCCCATCGCGCCCAACTCATTGCCCTAGGGGCGCGAGGACGAGCCGCCTGCCGGCGGCTCGCAGGCCGGCTCGCAGGCCGTGCGGTGGTGCAGATAGACCCGCCGGCCCGCTTTGGCGGCCACGTTTTCAAAGACCCGCGTCGCATGCGCCGTCCCGGCGCCGTCCAAGAATCGCGCCGTCACCCGATGGGTCCCCGCGGGAACCCGCAGGCGCGCCATCCGGATCTGGGAGGGCACCGCGGACCACCCCCGGGTGTCGGCGACTTCGGAGGCGGCGGCCCCGACGTTGGTCGTGACCTTGGTGAGGATCGCTCCCCAGGAGTTCTTGCCCCACTCCTTCTCCGCGGCCTGGGTGGCGGCCTGGGCGATGATGTACTTGACCGCGGCGCGGGCGATGGAGCGGGCGCGGATCGCCCCCTGACGGTCGCTCAGGTCCTTGAAGGCGATCGCCGAGATGTCCTCCATGAGCACCGAGCAGGCGGTCCTGCCGTCGACCGAGATCTCGGAGGCCGTGATCGAGAAGGGGTCCTGCACGAATTCCGGGTAGGACACCGTGATGCTCTTGCCGGTGACTCCGGCGGCGAGGGCGTTCTTGAACTGGGCGGATTGCAGCTCCGGGTCGTCCCGGCCCGCCTCGGAATGTACCGCCAGCATCGCCTTATTCCAAGCGACCTGAAATGTCTTTGAAATTTTGCGAGGGGCAACCCCGGCGTAGTGGATGAGGACGACCTCGGCGTCGCCTTCCCCCGCGGGCCGATCGAAGGCGGGGGGGGGCGTGTTGTAGTCGCGGGCGTACCATTTGTAGGCGCGCGCGGCGGCCTCGAAGGAGATGCGGGCGTCATCGGTCTTGCCCGCGTCCTCGTAGAGCATCCCGTCGAGATAGCGGGCGAAGGCGTCGTCCTTGTAGACGCGGCGTTTCTCCCGATGGCGCCCGAGCTCGTCGAGATACACCTCGACCTTTCGGGACTCGACCAGGGCCTCATCGAGCTGGCCGAGGTAGACGTAGTTCAGCGCCCGGAAGACGTTGGTCAAGGCCCGCTCGAAGACCTCGCCGGCGTAGTCCATGGTGTAGTCGTTGATCATCACCGACCCCGCGGCCTTGGTCACGGATTTGGTGTAGAGCTCCTGCATGCGGGTCTCGGCCGCGTCGAAGCTCCGGTCCGACTCCCGGTACTTGCCGGCGTGGTGCTGGACCGTGCCCACGTCCAGATAGTAGAGGACCGCGTTCTTGCGTCCGTACTGGCTCTCCTTGACCCGCTGGAGGTGGGCTTCGGCGGCGGCGTAGTCGCGCGAAGCGATCATCGCGTTGACGGACTTCTTGGTGGCGATGGAGGGGCCGCAGGAACTCCCTAAAAAAATGAGGACCGGCGCGAGCGCCAGTCCTTGAACGCGTCTCCAGCGGGGGTCCACTACCAGCCGGCTCGCGATTGCTTGATTTCCTTCTTGATCTTCTTGGCCCCGTTCCAGGCGATCTGGTTGGTCTTCATGTTCAGGAGCTTCAGGTTGACCTGGTAGAGCATGATCGAATGGCCGCCTTCCTTGTCGAGAATGGTATTGATGGCCCCGGAGAGCATGAAGTCGGCCCCGCTCTCCCTGCCGTGCTCCTTGCGGGTCTCCTCGGAGGCGTTGGAGTCCTGATCGAGGCGCTCGTCGCGGACCTCGCCCCGCTCGCCCTTGGAGGCCACGAATTCAACCCGGCCGGAATTGATAAGCGCTCTCTGAAGGTCCTCGACGAATGTTTCGGTGTTGATATGCTCGTGGCTTTGGTTGCGGACGGTCCCGACGATCACCGTCGGGGAGTCGCCTTTGGCCGAGCGCGCCTTCTCCAGCCAGGGGCGGGCCAGGCAGTCGGCGATCATCTCCTCGGCCGTCAAGCGGGAGTCCGAGTCGTTCCACCGTCCGGAGAGGTCCTTGACTGCGTCCACATCGACTCTCCGGACCTGGGTTGACGCGCACGCCGCCAGCACCGGCAGAATGCCGGTGATGGCGAGGGCCATGTTGCGGAGCTTGTGGTTCATACGAAAGGCCCGCCCCAAGCGCCCGTAGGGCGCTTGGGGCGGTGCTGGCCGTCAGCGCTTTGCTTCTTCCGCGGTCAACTCGTCGAATGCCTTCTCCGCGTTGGCCCGGACGTAATCGCGGATCTTGCCGTCGAGCTCCTTGGACTCCTCGAGAGTCTTTCGGATGGCGTTCATGTCGAGCTTCGCGAGGGCGAAGACCGTGCCGTCCTGCATGTCCTTCCAGTGGTCTACGATGACCGAGCCGTGGAGGGTGAACTTGGCGAAGTTCTTGAGGGTCGAGCTGACGTGCTGCTCCTCGCTGGACTTGTCCATGGCGCCCGCCGTGGTGGAGGCCATGTAGTCCTTGGTCAGGACCACGATGTAGCTGTTCATGGTCTTGGCGATCTCGGCGCGGGCGCGGTCATCGGCCGCGCTCTGGGCCAGGGCGCGGTTGCGGATGCCTTGGGCGATCCCGACGCCGAAGAAGACACCGGCTCCCGCTTCCTTAAAAGCCCCGGAGCCCTTGGTCACCCACTCGGGGGCGTTGCCGCCCGCCGCGGTGGTCGGGGGTTTGGAACTCGAGGCGCAGCCCGCCAAGCCCGCGAACGCGAGGGCCAGAGCCGCGGACCCGAGTCTCAAGGACGTCTTGCTGCTGATCTGCATGATGAATGCCTCCTCTCAAAAAGAAACGCTACCGTTGAAGTCTAACAGACCCTTTCTCGGCTTGTCAAGGCGACTACGGTCACACCGCCTCCGCGGGCACGGACTGGACCGCCTACGAGGCGCAAAATTGTATCATGGCCGCGCATGCAGAGCCCCGGCAACCTGGTCTGGCTGGACCTGGAGATGACGGGCCTCGATCCCGAGAAGGACACCATCCTCGAGATCGCGACCATCGTCACCGACTCCGAGCTCAACGTCGTGGCCGAGGGGCCCTGCCTGGCCGTCCACCAGCCCGATAGCGTCCTCGAGGGCATGCATCCCTGGTGCGTCGAGCAGCACGGCCGCTCCGGACTGACCCGGCGGGTGAGGGAATCCCGCGTCACGATGGAGGAAGCCTCGGCCCGCACCTTGGAGTTCGTGAAGGCCCACTGCCCCGAGCGCCAGGCCCCGCTGTGCGGCAACACCATCGGCCAAGACCGCCGTTTCCTCGTCAACTATATGCGGGCCCTGCACGACCACTTCCACTACCGCTCCATCGATGTGAGCACGGTCAAGGAATTGGTGCAGCGCTGGTACCCGGCCGAGAAGCACTACCCCCTCAAGACCGACACGCACGTCGCCCTCGAGGACATCAAGGAGTCGATCCGGGAGCTGAAGCATTACCTGTCGTTCGTGCATCCACCGGCCGTC
>CAYJXJ010000291.1:0-3552 GCA_964374095.1 uncultured Elusimicrobia bacterium | reverse complement strand
CGGCGAGATCGTCGAGATCCAGATCCGCACCGAGGAGATGCACCGGACCGCCGAGTACGGCATCGCCGCCCACTGGCGCTACAAATCCGGCGAGCACGCGCGCGATGCCCATCTGGAGGAGAAGCTGAACTGGCTGCGCCAGTGGATCGAGTGGCTCCAGGACCTGCAGAGCCCCCGGGAGTTCCTCGACAGCTTGAAGACCGACCTCGAGCTGCACCAGGTCTTTGTCTTCACCCCCGCCGGCGAGGTCAAGGTCTTTCCCTCCGGAGCCACGCCCATCGACTTCGCCTTCGCCGTGCACACCGACATCGGGTTCGCCTGCGTCGGGGCCAAGGTCAACAACAAGATGGTCAAGCTCGACTACACGCTTAAATCCGGCGACATCTGCCAGATCCTGACCAAGAAGGGCTCCGCGCCCAAGAAGGACTGGCTCATGATCGTCAAGACCGCCCGCGCCCGCTCCAAGATCCGCTCCTACCTGCGCGAGAAGGGCATCGTCGCCTAGCCCAGCATGACCGCGAGCCTGGCGACGCTGCTCCTCGTTGCCGCGCCGGCCCATCCGGAGGAAAAATCCCAAGCCCGCCTCACGCCCTGCGCCGTCTACTCTCAAGACGAGCATTGGAGCGCGCTGGAGCGGCGATACTTCAACGCCCTCACCCCGGAGCATCCGGTCCGGGCCGTGGCCGACCTCATCCAGGCCAAGGAACTGGGCTGCGACATCGTCATCCTCATCAAGAACGATCCGGCGACGTTGTCGGCCACGGCCGAGACCCGCTCCGCCTACACGGGGAAGGTCCTCCTGCGCTCCAAGGACTCCAGCGACTCGGGGGAAAACTACTTGGGCCGGCTCGCCTCGCAGATCCACCGGGCCTTCGCCCCCGGCACCCGGCGATACAAGAGCGTCCTCGCCCATCGGCGGGCCGCGCTCCGCGATATCAAGCCTCAGTAGGATCGGTTATCCACCGGACTTGGAACGTTCCAAGTGCCGTGGATAAGTCCGACGGAGCCTAAGAGCCGGCCTACGCCGATTTCTTCTGGATGGCGCCGATGACGCGGCGCACCACGGCCCGCGGCGAGATCCTCAACGCCTGCACGCCCATCCGGTTCTGAAAGCCCGGGACCACCACGGCATGTCCCCGCACGAGCCCGGTGTAGGCGGCGGCCGCGACGCTGGCCGAGGACATGACGCCGAGCTTGAGCAAGGGCGAGTCCTCCATCTTGGCCCGCGCCTGGAACTCCGAGGCCGTGGGACCGGGACAGAGCGCGGTCACGGTGACGCCGGTCCCCCGGAACTCCTCCGAAAGGGCCTCTGAGAACGACAGCACGAAGGCCTTCGTCGCGTAGTAGACCGCCATGTAGGGCCCGGGCTGAAAGGCCGCGGTCGAGGCCACGTTGAGGACCCGGCCCCGGCCGGCGGCCGCCATTGCGCGCAGGAACCGGTAGGTCAACTCGGTCAGCGCGGTCACGTTGAGCGCGACCATCCCAAGCTGTTCCTCCAGGCCGAGTCGGTCAAAGCGGCCCCAATGGCCGAATCCCGCGTTGTTGACCAAAATGTCGATCCTGAGGTCCCGCGCCTTCTCGAACACCTCCCGCGCCCCTTCGGGGCGGGAGAGGTCCGCGGCGATGACCGCGGCGCCGACACCGTGCTCGCGCGAAATTTCGCGCGCGATCTTCTCCAGATGGTCTTTGCGGCGCGCCACCAGAACTACATCGTGCTTATTGGCCGCGAAGACCCGCGCCAATTCCAGGCCGATGCCCGCCGACGCGCCCGTGATCAACGCCGCCATGGAGGGGAGTCTACAACTTTCCGACGCTGTCGGTTACGATCCGCGATTGCCCGAAGTCCGCCACCCGCACATGCCCGGCCTCATCGAGGAGGATGTTGGCGGGCTTCAAGTCGCAGTGGATCAAGCCCTTGGAGTGAACGTAGGCCAGGGCCTCGGCGATCTCTTCCATCCACTTGGCCGCCTTCTCCACCGGGGCGGGATTGGCTGGGTTAACGAACTGATCGAGCGGTCCCGCCTCCAGGAAATCCATGACGTAGTAGGCGGGCTCCCCGGTGAGATCGGCGTCGAGAAGCGAGACGATGTGCGGGTGCTTGTCGAGCCTGATGAGCCGCGCCACTTCCCGCTGAAGGAATATCCAGTTGACGCCCTTGCGCCGGGTGAAGACCTTGACGGCCACCCACTTATGGGTGCGGACCTGCCAACCCTTCCAGACCTCGGCGAAGGCCCCGCGGCCCAGGGCTTGGGTCAGGATGTAGCCGGTTATCTTAGGGGCGGAGGCATGCTGTTCGACCTCTTTGGGAACCGAGAGTTCCTTGGAAGCCGCGATCTCGGCTTGGGGCTACATTTCGGTGCGGCCCTCGGGAGGGGCTTGGCCTTCGGGGTGATTGGGGTCGGTCATGGGCGGCTCTAGGCGCGAATGCGATCGTACAAAATCGGGCCCCCCTTGACGGGCCGAGAAATATGTACCATAATATGTACATATGAAAACCGTTACCGCCACCGGGGCCCGCAGTGGCTTGTTCAGCATCATTAAGGACGCCGCCGCGACTCACCGGCCCTACCGGATCACCTCCCGGGCGGGCACCGCCATCCTGATTCCCGAGGAAGATTTCGACAGCCTCTTGGAAACCCTTGAACTCCTGTCCACCCCAGGGGTCCTAGCCGGAGTCCGCAAGGCTAGGCGCGACATCGCGGATGGCAGGACCTATTCCCTTAAAGATGTGTTTGGATCTTGACTCGTGCCGTATGAAATCAGGATCACCCGCCAGGCCGGCAAGGACATCGCGACCCTCACCCCGAAGCTGCGGAGCAAACTCCGAGACATACTCGTCCGGGTGATCGCGCAAAATCCTTACGAGGGAAAGAAGCTGCTGGGGGACCTCGCGGGAAGCTATTCCTACCCTCTGACCTACAAGGACCGTATCGTTTACAGCGTGGATGAACGAACGAAGACGGTCTACGTTGAACGCGCCCGTACCCACTACGGGGACTGAGATCTGAGGATCGCCGGCAAGCACGGGAGAGCCTTCGGCGAACCTTCTTGCCCTCACATTTTCGCGCCCGTGCCATCGCCCAACTTCCGCCGCCCCTGCCGTAAGGCGGCGAAGTCCTGATGTCATGGACACGGTCACGGCCCGACTGGGGGCACGATTGCCCGCCGGGCGCCTGCGCCTAAGTTCAGGACTCCTGACCTGTGGCCAAAATCGATGCAACATTCGGGGCCTCGTAGCGTAGCCGCAGCGCTGTCCCGGGATAGCTGATATCGGCTTCGTTGAGTGCCTCGCACAGATGCCTCACCGCCGCGTTGCTCCGCGGATTGGCCAGCCCATGAAGGCGGACCCGCAGTACTCCCGCCCTCTCGTCCGGCAAAACGTCGGCCGGCGTCCGTAGGATTTCGCGCACCAGGGCGCGGCCTTCTTCCTCCGTGCGGGCGTACACTTTGTCGTTGAGCAGCCCGACGAGCGCAGTCTCCGTGCGGTAAGCCAGCATCTCCACAGCGTCAAAAGTCGGTTGGATTTCGGGTCAGCGTACGCTTAGGGCGGCC
>CAYJXJ010000290.1:0-3587 GCA_964374095.1 uncultured Elusimicrobia bacterium | reverse complement strand
CCTTCCAGCCCGCGGGCGCCTGCCAGTGGAGGTCGGCGGCGGCCATGGGGGCGGACGGGAGCTTCGCGGGCGCCGACGGCGCCGGAGCGGCTTCCTTGGCGACGCGATAGACTTGGATCTCGTCTTTGCCGCAGGCGCATAGCGCGGCGGCCAGGATGCAGATCACCGAAGCTCTTGGGATAAACGGCCCTGTCATGCTTGCATTCCTCTCCCGGCCGCCGAGCCAGCTGTACGCGCGTACAGTTCAAAGGCCGAGGATAACGGTCAGCGGTTCCACTTTAGCAATTATTGGCCGCCGGACTCGCCCGTCATCTCCCCACCGGCGGATCGACGCGCAAGGCGCCGTCCTTTCGCGGGAGGACGACGTCCCACGCGGCTCGAATGGCGTCGCGCCTGGGCTTGTCCACGACCCGCTCATATTGCCTTCGAGCGAATTCTCCCGCGCGGCGCGCGGGCCGCGCGGCGGCTTGAGCGCTCAAAATCAGCCCAAGGGCCGTGAGCGCCGCCGCGAACGTCATCGTGAGCTTGAGTCCCGCCGGCTGTTCGAAATGGAAGTAGAAGTTCTCCCCCCGCCAATGCCATTTCAGCCCGCACGCGGGGCAGTAACGCCGGGTCGTGCCCCGGAGAAGTCTGAACTCATGATGCCAAAACGACTCCCCGCAGCGCAGGCCCCCGGCATGACAGCGAGGACACGCCTCCTCTTCAATCCTAACCGCGGTCTTCATTCGCAGCGTTGAGTCGAAACGGAACGGCCAACTTGGCCGGATCATTGCGGGTATCGAGGGCTACGGCGGGGCGTGGGGGGCCCGGCAGGCTCTTATGCAGATCAAGGAGATGATGACGCGCGGCGTGGACTCGATCACCGCCCAGCACACCATCCGGGAGGCCGCGGAGCTCATGCGGCGCCATAACGTGGGCATACTGCCGGTCTGGTCCGGAGAACGCTTCGCCGGGACCATCACCGACCGCGACATCGCTCTCAACCTGGCCGACGAAGTGGCCACGGGCAAGCGCACGGAGCGCGAGGCCCGCGAGTTCTTCGACAAGACCGCCGCCCTGTCGGCCGCGGGCAAGACCTCGCCCTACACGCGGATGCTGTTGTTCAAGCCCTACCGGTTCGGACCGGAACGTTCGAAGGGCGCCGGCGGAGTGGATTAGGCCTAAGACCCTGCCGCCGCCTCGAGTTCCTCGACGCGGAATAGTTGACCAAAGACCGGGAACGCCTCCCGCTCCTCCCAACTCAGGTGCCGCTCCAGGTGATCGGCCAGGGCCCACACGGCGAAGCGAATCGAATAGGCGCTCTCCGCCTCGGCCATCGCGGTCAGGGCGTTGAGGACCTGGAAGACCTGGCGCATCGTCGAGTGATCGGAACGGATGGATTCGAACACCGTCCCGAGCGCGGCGCCGGACGCTTTAACGACTTGGGCCGCAAGCTGATCCTCCCTTTCCTCGTGCGCCTGGAGGCTTCCCGAAAGCTGGCGTTCCAGCGCCGTAAGCCGCTTCACCACGTCCGGGCCCAGATAATCCAAATTCAACCGCTCATCGTCACCGACCAATTCGACGAGCGCCGCCGTCAGCCGGCGCAGTTCCCGATGATCATCAAGCAGGGCTTCAATCGTCACCATGACCGCTCCGGCTCCGTCGCTCGCAACGATCCAGCCACGGCCCAATGGGCCCCCAGGGTCGACGCGGACCCGCGTCTCTCGCAAGCCGGACGTAGAACATCCGCGGTTCCGGCCTGACGGCCGGCCCACCCGGAGGTCGTCGACGCAACGCTACGGCCAAGGCCGGAGGCCCCGTCGTCACCGCGCCCCGAACTCCGGGTACTCCCAGGAGCGCGGCCAGGGCGGCCGGGGCTTGAAGAGCAGACCCTCCATGTAGGGCGAGGACTTGCCCGCCGCCGACAGCGCCGCGGTCCGGTCGTAGAAGTCCCGGGCCGCCTCGGGCGTGGTCTTGCCGCGGGCGATCTCGTCTGCCAGGTTCAAGGCGAGGAGGTTGGCTCCCTCGCCGGCGCCCTGAACGGAGATCTCGAATCCCGCCTGATCGATACGCAGACCTCGGCCCAGGGCCAACACCTGCGCGGTTCGATCCGCCGAGAACTCGTAATCCACGGCATGCTCGAGCGGAGAATTCGGAGAATCGCGGTGCACCACGATCCTCCGCCAGGGCCGCGGTCCGGCCCAAAGCAGCGCGTCCGCGGTCGTCTGGTCCGGCGGGCCGTAGCGGTCCACCATGACCCGGGCCCAATCCTTGGAAAGGGCGGGCCATCGGACGACGTGCGCGCGCGCCGCCTCCTTGGCTTGGGCCCAACCTTCCGTGTTGGGGAGCGGCCCCTGGGCCCGAAAAGCCATGTATCCGATCCCGGCCAGCAAAACCGCCATCACGGCGATGACGCCGAAGGCCGACTGCGTGTCATCTCTTTCCATGGTCGCATCCCCCCGCTCCCGTCGACAAATCAGGGGCGCAACACTACAGCCATGGCCGTTTCATTGCGACGAAAAAGGGCGGAGATATGACCATGATCCGATTCCCGCCGCGCAAGATTCTCGTGCCGCTGGACGGTTCCGAGGGCGCCTATACGGCTTGGGAGCAGGCGCAATTCTTCGCCCGGATATTCCGCTCCCGGGTCCAGGGCCTGCACGTCCCCGTCTGGGCGCTCGGGACGGAGCCCTGGGCCGGCGAGCCGATGATCCAGAGCTTCGACATGGCGCGAGACATAGCGGAGCGGGTCGGCAAGGAAAATGTCGTCACCTTCGCCGGGACCACGGCCGAGCGCGTGGCCCGCACCTGCCCCGCGCCGGTCCTGACCCTGCCCATGACCCTGCCCGCGGCGAGCGCCGCGGGCGAATCGCTCCCCGCACGCGCTCTTCGAGAGGCGCTGCGACGGGCCGCGCCGGCGTAGCGGCTCAAATCCGCGCCAGTTCCCGCTTGCGCTCCTCGGCGAGCTTGGACACCCGCTCCGAGAAGGCGCGGCTCGAGCGCACCATGAACCCGAAGAACCGGGGAGAGATCACATACACGCGCGCCTCCCCCTCCGCCCGCACCGTGGCCGCCCGCCGATCCCGCTTCACCCGTGGGTTCCATATCCCCCTCCCGGACTCCGGCGGACGGCGCCGAAGCCTTCCCTACCCTTTCGGGCGTCGCAACGATGCGGCCGCGCGGCGCCTCAGCCCTTGGCGGCCGTCCGGACAAAGATCGAAAAGAGGCGCATCGCCTCAACATTGGCAAGCCAAGGCAACACATTCCGAATCTCTCGATCCCCTTGTCGAGGGGGAGAATTCCTGGTATAATGACCGCATAGACTCCTGGCAGTAAGCATCTCCAACGACAAATCGCGGAGGTGCCGAGCCCAGGAGCTTCTTTATATGGAGGTGAAGGGCTATGCCCACGGCGGTCCTCATTGATGGCGGTTTCTTCCAGAAGCGCTACCGAGCTCTCTATGACGGCGGCGCCCAACACGATCCCAAGACCGTCGCCAAGAATCTCTTCACGTTAGCCCTGAAACATGTGGATCAGGACAATGGCGAAAAGCCTACGGCGTCATTATACGGTTGCGTGACAAATTTCCGATTGATATATAAGCCATT
>CAYJXJ010000289.1:0-3627 GCA_964374095.1 uncultured Elusimicrobia bacterium | reverse complement strand
TCAAGACGTGACGACGCGCTCACTCGAGACCCTCCGCCGAGTCCGCGCCATCTACTGCGAAGACACCCGCCGGACGCGCAAGCTCACGACCCATTACGCCATCGCCACGCCTCTCGTGCGCTACGAAGAACACGCCGAGCGCTGCGCGCGGTCGGCCCTCGAGCGCCTGCGGCGCGGCGAGGACCTGGCCCTGGTCTCCGACAGCGGCACCCCCGCCCTTTCCGATCCTGGACGGCGGCTGGTCGCGCTGGCCCGCCAAAACGGCGTACCCGTGACCTCCCTGCCCGGCCCCAGCGCCGTCGCCGCGGCCCTCGCCGGGTCGGGCCTGCCGGGGGACTCCTTCGTCTTCCTGGGCTTCCTGCAGCGCGCCCCGGCGCGCCGCAGGCGCGCCTTGTCGCAAGCCCTGTCCCTGGGCCGCACGATCGTCGTCTACGAATCCCCCCACCGCGTCTTGGCGGCATTGGAGGACGCCCGGGCCGTCCTCGGCGGGGAAGCCCAGGCCTGCGTGGTCCGGGAACTCTCCAAGATCCACGAGGAGTGGCTCAACGGGTCGATCTCCCGGGTCCACGAAACCCTGAGATCGCGCCCGGAGCTTCTGGGGGAGTTCGTCCTCCTCTTTCATCCCCGTCCCATGACCGAAGGGAGAGAACCATGACCCGGGTCATCCGCGCCGTCCCCGGCTCGCCGCTTTCGGAGCCGGACGCCCAGACGGTCGGCACCGCGATCCGGGCCTGCAAGATCGTGGCTTTTCCGACCGATACCGTCTACGGTCTCGGCGTGACGGGCCTGGTGAAGGCCGCCTCCCGCCGGATCTACCAGATCAAGGGCCGGGACTCCGGCAAGCCGCTGCCTGTGCTCGTGGCGACGGCGGCGGAGGCGAAGCGCTGGGTCGTGTTCACTCCCCAGGCCGAAGCTTTGGCCTCGCGGTTCTGGCCAGGCCCTTTGACCCTGGTGCTTCGCCCCACCCCCGAAGGGCGCCTCCTCACCTTCGCGGAGTATCCGACGGTAGGCATCCGGGTTCCCGCCCATCCCGTGGCCCTGCAGCTGTTGGCGGCCAGCGGGGTTCCCTGGTCCGCGACGAGCGCCAACATGTCCGGGGAGCCGGCCTTGAACGACGGCGAGGAGGTCGCGCGGCGCTTCGAGGGCTTGGCCGACATCGTCATCGTCGCCGAGACCACCCCGGGCGTCGAGTCGACCGTCGTCGACGCGACCGAATCCCGGGTCCGCATACTGCGTGAAGGCGCCCTGCCCCGCGCGCGCCTGCTCGAGCTTTTGGGCGAGCCGGCGTGACGCCCCCATCGAAGTTCCTCTTCATCTGCACGGGCAATACCTGCCGCTCGGTCATGGCCGAAAGATTGCTCGCCAAATGGGCCGCCGACCGCGGCCTGGGGTGGGAATCCCGCTCCTGCGGCGTCGCGGCCGAACGGTTCTTCGTCGTCCCGGCCGAGGTCTATCAGGCGCTCGCCGCTTCGGGGATCACCCGCTTCGAGCATATCCCCCAACTGGTCAGCCGGGAGATCCTGGAATGGTCGGACCTCGCCCTGGCCCTGACCGATGAGCACCTGGAGGCGGTCCTCGACCGCTATCCGGAGTTCACCCAAAAGGTCCAGGTGCTGGGGCGCTACGCCGGCCTCGCCGAGCCCAACATCGAGGACCCCATCGGACAGAAGCAGGAAGTCTACGACGCCTGCCTCCAGCGCATCCGCACGGCGCTTGAGGCGCTTATGAGGAAGACCCACGAATGTCAAAAGCCCTGAAGAGTTCCGATCCCGAGGTCTGGTCGGCCATCGCGCGTGAAGCCAGGCGCCAGGCCGACAACCTCGAGCTCATCGCCTCCGAGAACTACGCTTCGGAGGCCGTGCTCGAGGCCCAAGGCTCCGTGCTGACCAACAAGTACGCGGAAGGCTACCCGGGAAAGCGCTACTATGGCGGCTGCGAATTCGTCGATATCGCCGAGAGCTTGGCCATCGACCGGGCCAAGAAGCTCTTCGGGGCCGAGCACGCCAACGTCCAGCCCCACTCGGGAACCCAAGCCAACATTTCGATGTATCTCTCCGCCCTCCAGCCGGGAGACACGGTGATGGCGTTGAGCCTGGCCCACGGGGGGCACCTCTCGCACGGGCACCCGCTCAATTTCTCGGGGCGATTCTATAAGATCGTGCCGATGAGCGTACGGAAAGAGGATGAGTTGATTGATTACGATGAGGCGGAACGGCTGGCACATGAGAATAGACCAAAAATGATCTTTGCCGGGGCCTCGAACTATTCGCGGGTATTCGACTGGGCGCGCCTCAAGAAGTGCGCCGATGCCGTGGGCGCGCTTCTTTCGGCGGACATAGCCCACTACGCCGGCCTGATCGCCGGCGGCGCCTACCCCTCCCCGGTCCCGGTCGCGGACTTCGTGACGACCACGACCCACAAGACCCTCCGGGGACCGCGGGGAGGGATGGTCTTGTGCCGCGCGCCGCACGCCGCGGCCCTCGACAAGGTCAACTTCCCCGGCACCCAAGGCGGGCCCCTCATGCACGCGATCGCGGCCAAGGCGGTCTGCTTCGGGGAAGCCCTCAATCCGGAGTTCGGGGACTACCAACGCCGCGTCGTGGCCAACGCCCGGCGCATGGCCCAGCGGCTCACCGAACGGGGCTTTCGGATAGTGTCAGGCGGCACGGATTGCCACCTGTTCTCCGTGGACCTCCGGGCCAAGGACGTCACCGGGAAGGAGGCCGAGGAGACCCTCGACAAGGCCGGCATCACGGCGAACAAGAACGCCATCCCCTACGATCCCCAGAAGCCATTCATCGCCTCCGGCATCCGCATCGGCACCCCCGCCGTCACGACCCGGGGCATGGGCGGCTCCGAAATGGATCAGATCGCCGACTGGATCGAGGAGGCCCTCCGGCGGAGGAAGGACGAGACTTTCCTTCGCGCCTTGAAGGCCGAGGTTTCCAAGCTCTGCGGCCGTTTTCCGATTTATCCGGAACTGATAGCATCTTTGGGAGTCGCGGCTTCCTGATGAAACGGATGCTTGCCCCCCAAAATAGTCGCCCCCCCGCGGGGGGGGCTCAGGTGACATGATAGCCCAGATACTCATCGCCGACGATAACGTCGACATCACATCCCTCCTGACGGACTATCTCAGCGCCAAGCAGCACCGGGTCATCGTCGTCAGCGACGGATTCCAGCTGGCGCAGAAGGCGGCCGAGCACCGGCCCCACCTCATCATCACCGACATCCAGATGCCGGGCGCCTACGGTTCGGCGGCTTACAAAGTATTGCAGGGCGACCCCAAGACATCGTCGATCCCCATCATCTTCATCTCCGCGCACCCCTACGAGAAGCTCAAGCCCCTGCTCCCCACCGACCCTAAGACCCGCTTCATCCAGAAGCCCGTCAACTTCGCCACACTCGAGGGGCTTATCAAGGAACTGCTCCCCCTCGGGGGCTACGTTCCCTAGGTCTAGTACACGCGGCGAGGAGTTCGCCACGGGTTTTTCTCCCGACTTCACCCAGGGTTTCATTGGTCGCGCGCCGGTAGCGGCTGTGCGGAAGGTCGTTGTCGGAAAGTTATTGCAACTGCGGCCGTTTTCCAAACCTATCCGCCCCGGTGCGGATAAGGTCATCCCGCTC
>CAYJXJ010000288.1:0-3648 GCA_964374095.1 uncultured Elusimicrobia bacterium | reverse complement strand
GTGCCGCTATTTCAAGAATAATTTAGACGCGCAACCGTATAATGACGCCGTAGGATTTCGGATAACCCCCTGCGGGGTCGTCATAGAGCACGCAGAGAACATTCGCCATTTCTTTCGCCTCCCTGGTTAGATGAGAAACTACGCGCCGAGCGCCGGAGAACCTCGTCGGGCATCACTATACCAAAGCGCCGATGGGGGTGTCGATCCATCCATTCCCGGAATGGGATGACAACTCGACAACTCGACAATAGCTGGCACCATTTCCTAGACTGTAGGATGGTCGGGCTCTACGTCCACATCCCATTCTGCTCGGTGAAGTGCTTCTATTGCGACTTTACCGCGTTCTCGGGACAGAGGAGCCAGGCCGACCGTTACCTGCAGGCCTTGGAGGCCGAGGCCCGGCTGATGCCGCCGCGCAGGCCCGACACGCTCTATGTGGGCGGGGGGACTCCTTCGGAGTTGTCCGCGGCGCAGATCCGGCGACTCTCGGAGGCCGTCGCGAGCGCCTATCCCGATTCGGGATTTCAGGAGGCCACCTTCGAGGCCAACCCGGAGAGCCTCGACGAAGAGAAACTCTCGGCCCTCTCGGCGGGCGGATTCGGCCGGCTCAGCCTCGGCCTGCAGACTCCCGACGACGCCCTGCTGCGCTCCGTAGGGCGGCGGCACACGGGGGAGGATTTTGCGCGGGTCTTTTGCCTGGCCCGAAGCCTGGGATTTTCGATCTCCGTGGATCTGATGTACGGCCTTCCCGGCCAGACCCTGGAGGGCTTCATCGCCGGACTGGACCGGACCCTCGACCTGGAACCCGGGCACGTCTCGATTTACGGCCTTCAGGTGGAGGACCGGACCTTGTTTGCCCGCCGGGGCGTGGAAGCGGATCAGGACTTGGGGCGGGAGATGTTCGAGGCGGCCCTCGGGCGGCTTGCCCGCGGGGGTTGGCGGCACTACGAGATCTCGAATTTCGCGCGGCCAGGCCGCGAGTCCCTCCACAACCAGATCTACTGGCGCGGGGGGGAATACGTGGGCCTCGGCTGCGGCGCGGCGTCCTATTTGGACGGGGTGCGGTTCAGCAACGTCGACCGGCTGAAAGAGTATTGCGATGAGGCGCTGGCCGGCCGCCGTCCTGCCGTGGCGAGCGAGCGGCTGGAAGGAAAGGAGAAGCTCGGCGAGCGAGCCTATCTTGGACTGCGGCTCATCGAGGGCTTCGAGCCGGGGGCCCGGATCGAGGGAACCTTCGCGGGCGAAGCCGACGCCCTGGTGCAACGGGGACTTCTGGCCCGCGAGGGCTCGCGCTGGCGGCTGACCCGGGAGGGGGTGTTCTTGGCCAACGACGTGGCCATGGCCTTCGTCCCTCCTTTCGGTCCCGCTCCAAAATTTCCGGGGGGGGTGTGGTGATGGAAAAGCCGAAGATCCTGGTCATCGACGACGACGAAATGACCTGCGAGAGCGTCCGGCTCGCCCTCGTCCACGAGGGATTCGACGTCGCCGTGGCGTTTTCCGGGAAGGCCGCCTTGGAGGCGATCCGCCGAGTCCGGCCGGATCTCGCGGTGCTCGACCTCTACCTGCCCGACATGGGAGGCTGGGAGTTGTGCCGCCAACTCAAGGCGGACATTGCCACGGCGGACCTTCCCATCCTGATCCTCTCCGGGTCCAACGAGACCGTCGACGTCATCAGCGGCATCGACGCCGGGGCCTTCCAATATATCACCAAGCCCGTGGATACCGACGTTTTGGCCGCCAAGATCCGGCTGCATTTGAAGCTTCATGATCGATAAGGTCTACGAGCCCAAGCCGGTGGAGGGGCGCTGGATGAAGGCCTGGCGCGAGACCCGCCTATTCGCTTCCAAGCCCAAACCCGGAGGGTCCGCGCCCTTCGTGATCGTGATCCCGCCCCCCAATGTGACGGGCGCCCTTCATCTGGGCCACGCCCTCAACGAAACCCTGCAGGACATCCTGATCCGCCACCACCGCATGGCGGGACGGGAGGCCTGCTGGGTTCCGGGGACCGACCATGGCGGCATCGCGACCCAGAACGTGATGGAGAAGCAGCTCAAGGCCGAGGGCAAGGACCGCCACGCCCTGGGGCGCGAGGCCTTCCTCAAGCGCATGCAGGAATGGGTCGCGCAATGCAAGAAAACGATCCTCGGCCAGCTCGAGCGCCTGGGCTGCGCCCTCGACTGGGACCGCGAGGCCTTCACCATGGATCCGGCGCGGGGCCGGGCCGTCGCCAAGGCCTTCGACTCCATGTGGCGGCGGGGCTTGATCTACCGGGGAGAGCGCATGGTGAACTGGTGCGTGCGCTGCGGCACGGCCCTCTCCGACATCGAGGTCGAGCACGAGGACCGCCGGGGAAAGCTCTGGCATATCCGCTACCCGTTCAAGGGGGGGAGCAACGGCTCGGGCCTCGTGGTCGCCACGACCCGGCCCGAGACCATGCTGGGAGACACCGGCGTCGCGGTCCATCCCGACGACGACCGCCACAAGTCCGGAATCGGGCGGACCCTGATCCTGCCCTTGCTGGGCCGCGAGATTCCGGTCGTGGCCGACGCCGCGGTGGAGGCGGGATTCGGGACCGGGGTCGTCAAGGTGACTCCGGCTCACGACGTCAACGACTGGGAGATTGCCCAGCGACAGCGCCTTCCCGCGGTGAAGGTGATCGGCTCGGACGGCCGCATGACCGCGGAGGCCGGGCGCTACCAGGGCCTCTCGCGCGAGAAGGCCCGCGAGCAGGTCGTGGCCGATCTCCAAGCCCAGGGACACCTCGTCAGGACCGAGGAGCATCCCCACGCCGTGGGCGTTTGCTACCGCTGCGGCTCCGCCGTCGAGCCTCTGCTCTCGGAGCAGTGGTTCGTCAAGACCGAGGCGCTGGCCGCGCCCGCCCTCGAGGCGCTCAAAAAGGGGGAGTTCCGGATCTATCCGGAGTCATGGTCCAAGCCCTACGCCGTCTGGCTGACGGGCATACGGGACTGGTGCGTTTCCCGCCAGATCTGGTGGGGGCACCGCATCCCGGTCTGGTACTGTCTCGAATGCAACCCCCAGGAAGTCGGGGAAAAGGGGCTCTCCATCTCCGAAGGCCGGCTCATGGTCCAGGGTGTCCCCGAATCCGCCTCCGCCGACATCTCGCCGGAGTCGATGTTCGACCGTCCCCCCGCCGGAGCTAAGGGGTTTTTTTCAGCGGATCGGCCGCAGGCCTGTCCGGCCTGCGGCGGCAGAGTCCTCCTCCAGGACCCCGACGTGCTCGACACCTGGTTCTCGGCGGCCCTTTGGCCGTTTTCGGTGTTCGGCTGGCCCGACAAGACGGTGGACCTCGAGTTCTACTATCCAACCACCGTGCTGGTGACGGGCTACGAGATCCTCAACCTCTGGGTCGCGCGCATGCAGATGGCCGGGCTCTTCGAGCTGGGAAGGATCCCCTTCCCGCACGCCCTCATCCACGGCATCGTGCGCGACAAGAAGGGCAAGAAGATGTCGAAGTCCCTGGGCAACGTGATCGACCCCCTCGACATGATGGACAAGTACGGCACCGACGCCCTGCGCTTCTGCCTGGCCTCGCAGGCCCATCCGGGGCGGGACATCCCCTTCGCCGAGGAGTCGCTCACCGGCGCCCGGAACTTCGCCGCCATGAACGCGGTCCTGTACCCGCTCGAG
>CAYJXJ010000287.1:0-3655 GCA_964374095.1 uncultured Elusimicrobia bacterium | reverse complement strand
TGAACACTTCCCAGAGGTTGCCGGCGGGGTCGGCGCTGATGGCCTGGCCGGAGCCGGAGACTCCCGGGGGAGGAGGCGGAGGCTCCGAGGACCGGCAGACTTCGAAGGGAGGATTGAACGCCGGTCCTTCTCCGGCGGCGGAAGTTCGGACTAGGATGGCCATCGAGCAGCCGTCGGCGATGAAGGGATTGCAGACCTGAATCTGGTAGGACGCGCCCGCGTCTAGGCTCCCGATCTCGGCGGCGGTCGCGGCGACCGGGAAGCGGTTGAGGATGGCCGCGGAACTGAAGTCACATGTGGACGTGCTTGGGGCGATACCGTAGGACACCACATACACAACTCCGGCGGCATTGCCGTTGGGCGGCCAGGAGACCGCGATCGAGGCGCTTGAGATCGCGGTGACGGTAAGCTCCCCAGGCGGGTTGGAGCCGGGCGCGACGGCCGGCGCCTGCGCGACCAGGAGCTCCACCGAGCGGGCCTCCTCCATGTTGGCGACGCGGTCTAGGCTGAAAAAATAAATCGTATGGAGGCCGGGCGTGAGGCTGAAAGTGGAGACGAAGACGGGGTTTTGGCATGTGCCGGTCGGAAAGCGCGGGTCGGGCAATTCCGCGGGAAAACCGGCGGGACAGGAGGAGGGCGGGATATCGACCAGGTATTGGGTTTCTTGGACTCCCGAAGTGGATTCGTCGCCGGGCCGGTCGGAAGCTGTAAAGCCGAGGCTCGATACAGAACCCACGATTAGCCGCCCGCCTATTACGATGGATGAGCCTAGGACCACGAAGTCGGTCACGGGGGCCTGGGTGTCGATGGGGACGCCGACGAAGAGGTTGAAGAGGTGGGGCCTCTCCGCGTTCCAGGCGTTGTCCAGACCGAGGAACTCGAGCTGGTGGAACCTCCGGGTCAGAGTCGGCAAGGCCGTGGAGAGAACCGGCTCGGTACGGTCAAGCGAGGCATGGATCTGCGAGAGACCGGAGGCCACGCCGGCGGAAACCGGGTCCTCCCCGGCGATAGCCAGGCGGGGCGCCTCCGCCAATGCCAGTATGCCGGAGGACTGCGCGACCAGAACTCCATCGATCTCCAGCCGGGTCCGCGGCGGGGTGCCGTCGAAGAAGGCAGTGGTGGACTGCACGACCTCCCGGTTGCCGTTGCGGTCGGTGCCGGCGTAGTAGATAGTGCGGCTGCCTTCCGCGACCCGGAACGGCTCGACGAACTCTCCCAACTCCGAGACCGGGTCCCCGGGGCCCGCCACCGCATAGCCTGTGAACGCCGCTCCGGAAGTCTCAAAGTTCGGGACCTCGGCGTCTAGAGTCTCGAGTCTTACGACGGACCGGGTCGTGACGAAGACCTCGCCCCGCGCGTTGACGAACGGCTCGATGAAATGGCTCAAGGTCGTGCGCGGCGGGTTGCGGTCGGGATAGAGAGTCACCAGATAGTCGACTCCCAAGGTATCGTCGCGGCATTGGGTCCGGATGGTCTGGAATTGGTCGAGGGAACTGAGGCGGCAGGTGGTGTCGGCGCCATGAACGGAAGGCGAGGCGATGGTGAGGCTGAAGTCGATGTCGAGGCCGCCCTCGGCAGGAGCGCCCGCGAGCACCTTGAAGTCGGCGCGGAACTCGAAGGTCGTGTCGGGGGCGATGGAGGCCGGGCCCAGGCGGGAACTGGGCAGGAGCTTGAGCCATGCCGGCACGTTGGTCGGCTCAACCCGGACCCCTTCGAGGGCCACGGGCTCGGCGCCGACGTTGGTCACCGGGTATTCGATGCGGACGACGTCGCCCGCATCGAGGGCCAAAGCGCGTCGATCCTCGAGCGTCATCCACCACAGCAAGCAGAGCGCCAAGCCCGCCCTGCGACGGGCGAAAGACCTCGGCCGCAGGAAGGTTGGCGCCTTTCCGGGGCTCGCGGCGGGCAATGAGCCGAACCTCGCGGTCATTTCCATGTGGTCATCCACAAATGATCTCGTTTCGCCGTGCAGTCAAATGTCCACATCGATCCGCCATGTTGACGCACCGCCTCATTGAGAATCTCTCGGACGGCGGCGTTGCGCATGTGAAGCGTCAGGCCCTGCCATGAAGGTCCCCGGAAGGGGGAGGGCTCGCCCCGCATCCCGGCCAGCTCAAAGAGCATCTTCGCGACGCGATCGATGTTCTTGTCCGTGGCGCTGAACTCGGGGATGACCTTGTCCAGGGCCGCCGACGGTCCGGGCTTCGCGCCGGCTTTCCTGACCGGCTCCACCATCAATATCCCGCGATCGAGTCTCCAGGCGAATCGGGGGTTTCTCCTTGCCAATTCCTCCGCCGCGGCCCGCACCGAGCCGTCGCCGATGTTCTCGAAGCGCGCTTCATGGTATTTCCTCCAGAAGTTCTCGACTTCCCCTCCCCATCGGAGGCCCTCGTCCTCCGAAGCCCCTTTGGGCGGCCGCCGGCCGGTCTTGCGCCGATAGAATTTCTCCCCCTCCAGCCAGTTTCTCGAAGCAGTCCGGTCGCGGAGTCCGGGCTCGATGCATAGGTCCAGGCCGCATGGGATTTGGGCGCTTAGGCACAAATCTCCCCATAGGGTGTCATCGTACGTAGCGTAGTTGAACCACGGTACTGGCCGGCTCAGGATATCTCCCCGCTCCGGTGAGGAGCCGAACTCGCCTGCCGCTTCCTGGGCGCGAGCCTTAAGGCTCAGGATGTCTTCCAGCTCCGGCGAGGAGGCGGCGCATGCCGGGGACCCGACGTATAGCCAACAAAAGGCGGCAAGCAATTTCATGGGCATAGGGCGTTGGGCGCTTTAACGTCTTGGCGAGTCGTTGAGAGCTTGCGGTCCCGGTCAAGTTTCCGCGTGATTTCCCTCTCGCAAAACTTGCAGGCGCCGATTTGAAGGCGTTGACCGAACGCTTCCCCGCAGGGAAAGCCGCTGTCCACGATCCCCTCCAGCGGCACGTCGAGCTCATAGCCGACGTGATCGAGCCCGGCAAAGACGTTTCCGAACGGCTTTAGGGGGCCGGGTGTTCGTCTAACCGAGGCTCTCTGCGAGCATTGCTGGTACAAAAGGCCGCCGCCGGCTTTGAGGTTTCTAACCTCAGTGAGCGTTTCCTGAAGCCTGAACCTTTGGTTCTCCGGGACGGGGGCTGCGACGGGAAGGTCAAGGTCGGGCGCGCCTGCGAATTCGACTTGGTATTGGTCGACCAGGCATTTATTGCCGGGCCCGCCCAGGTCTTCGCACACGGCGGGCGAGGTGAGGCCGGCCCGGAGGAGTCCGGCTTGCGCCCTGGTCGGAAGCAACACGGTCACCGGCGTTTTCCCCGCCGGCCGGCCCGAGACCAGGGTCGGGAGGCTGTCTAGGCCATCGCACACGTCGTCCCTGGAGTTGACCACCAGCGTGAGCCCCGTACATGCGGTAGTCTTCCCAAAGGCGGTGCCGAGAGTCCTTGTCCGGGGAGGAAAGGAAACCTTCGTCTCAAGCCTCTGCGGCTCCACAGATGCGCAGAAGACCTGGTCCCTCCGGCCGTAACTGATCCGAATCTCGGAAGGTAGGTTTACCCGCGGCAGATTCACCTGATTATGCCACGGCCTGATGGTGATTGTCGGTATCACCTCGAATAGGAAATTCACCCGCTCTTGCGGCCCCACGTTCCCGACCGAATCCACGGCCCGGGCGGTGATGGTGTAGG
>CAYJXJ010000286.1:0-3692 GCA_964374095.1 uncultured Elusimicrobia bacterium | reverse complement strand
TCGACGTAGCTCTTGTGCTCGGGCATGAGCCGGATGATCTTCTTGTAGAGCCGGTACTTGCCGCCCGGGCTCTTGAAGGCGGCGCGGACCTTCTCCAGCTCGGGGTCCTGCTCGATCTGGGGCAATAGCTCCGGCGCTTCGGCCTCCATGCCCTGCGGCGTCGGGTCCAGCTCTTTCTCGATGTAGAGGTGGAGGGGCTTGAGCGGGAAATTCGAGACCAGCAGCTCAGTCACCCATTCCTTGTTGCCGCCGGGACCCTTCATCTGATTGCGCCGCTTGACCCGGTGGACGTTGAAGCCCTTGAAGACCTCGGGCCGCTTCGCCGTGTAGGAGCACATCCAGTTCGCCTTGAGACCTTTGAGGGCTCGGGCGAACTCCTCCTCCTTGAATCCGAAGTCGAAGAGGTTGAACTCGCCGGGGTAGGGCGGGTCGAGGTAGAAGAAGGTCTCCGGGCCGTCATGCTCCTTGAGGACATCGAGGTAGTCCTTGTTCGAAATCGCCACGTTCTTGAGCCGCGCCTGCGCCCGCTCGATGTTGGCCGGAAAGTCGATGCGCACCCCGGCGTTGGCCGGGTTGAAGGAGCCGCCGCGCATCTTTCCGTAGGAGGAGCGGGTCAGGTAGAAGGCCTTGTAGAAGCGGTCGCGGTCGCTCTCCGGCTTCATCTCCTTAAGCCGCTCGTGGGTCTCTTTGCGGATCGTCCACTCGCGCTTGGCCAGCGCGGCGCGGTCCTCCGGGCTGTGGTCGCGGATGAAGCGGTGCATGAAGGCGATCTCGGGATCGCGGTCGTTTAAGACCTCCTGGGGCGAGGGGTCCTTGGCGTAGAGCACGGCCGCGCCGCCCGCGAAGGGCTCGACGTAGGTGCGATGATGCGGGATGAACGAGGCGATCTTGCGGGCCAGGAAGCGCTTGCCGCCGTAGGAGCCGAAGGCCTGCCGGACGCCCTTGAGGACCTCATCGGCAAGTTCGTCCGCCTCGATCTCGCGCAAGGCTCCGGCCGCCCGGGCGGCCTTGGCCGCCTCGCCGACCGTCATGGGCCGCCCGCGGCCGGCCACGCCGCCCACGCGCAAAGCCGAGGCCAGGACCGCCAGGGTCCCGTCCGTCCGCCGGGCGAGCGTCAAGCCGTCGCACTCAACCTCGACCACGTCCCCGGCGTCCGGCCGCGTGTCGGAAGAGTCCACCGCGCCGGCCTCCAGGAACAGCTTGCCCTTCACCGATCGGATCAGCTCGCCCGCCGCCTTCATGTTCTGGAAATCGAGCCCAAAGCGGACGTCGGAGCTTTCCGGCATGCGCCCCTCGTCCACCATGGTGACCACCGCGCGGATCACGAAGGCGGGCGGCCGGTCGAACCAGGCGAGCGGGTCCTCGGGGCCTTCCTCGGCTGCCGCCGCCGACTTCTCCTTGGGAAAGCCAATGACGGCTTGCACCCCCTCGGTGATCCGGATGGTCCTGAACCGCTCGCCGCGGCCGAAGCCGGACGGGTCGAAGTCGTCGGGGTCGCGCTGCCTGAATCGGAAGGAGTTTTCGGTCTCGTCGACCTTGTCGACCCGGAAGCCATGCTCCTTGACCCAACGCCTGGCCGCGGCCTCGGTGGGGAAGACCTTCTTGTCCAGAATGACGGTCTGGACCACCGTCCCCGGCCGCTCCTCCTGCTTCTCCACGACCCCGCGGATCAGGGGCTGGGTCTGGTCGTCGAGCTCGTCATTGATCGCGTGCTGGAAGGCGCGGCGGCTCAGCTCCCGGCGCGCGGCCGCGTGAAGCTCCAGGAGCTCGGGGTAGTCCCAGTCCTTTCCGTTCTCGAACACCCGGTTCCCGGAGCGCTTCATGGCCCAGGCCCGATGCAGAATGAAGTCCAAGGACAGCAGCTCCTGGTCGGTGAGTTTCGCCGGGTCCGAACGGAACAGGCTGCCGAAATCATCCAGGTTGATCTTCACGGTTTCCATGCCTATCTCTCCTCGAGGACGCTGACCCACGCGCATCTGCAATTGGGATGGGCCGGGATCACCCCCGACGCTTCGTCCACCGACATGATCTTGCCCAGCTTCTCGCCCGGCACGGTTTCCGCCAACTCCACGCAGACCGGGCAGGCGTCGCTCGCCAGGAGCCACTGGGCGCGCTCGACCCCGGCCTGGGCCAGGGCGTCCAGGTTGCCCTCGTTGTAGGCCCGGTTGGCCTCGGTGCGGGCGATGATCTCGGCCGCCGTGGCGCGGTCCAGCCGGCGGACGCTTCCCGCGCGGAGCACATTGCCCTCCGCGTCGAGGACGGGCCTCACCGAAACCGTCGCCGCCGAGTCGAGCTGCGTCTCGATGCGGCGCATGAGCTGAGGGATCGTCTCGTCCGCGGCGATGCCCTCGATGAGGGCTTGGCGCAGGCTCGCTTTGAGCGACTCCGAAACGTTACTCGCCAGGGCCAGGGCGTTGCTCCGCAACTTCTCCCTGAGCGCCAGGCTCGGCTCCTCCACGTCCTCAAGGGCGCTGCGGCTGGCGGCGAGCTTGAGGCCCTTCCGGGCCGCCTCCAGCGTAAAGCGCTCCAGTACCCGGGCGATCTTGTCCTTGTCGACCAGCTCGAGCAGGACCTCCAGGTCGTCAAGCTGCTTGGCCGCCTCGGGGAAGGCGACGCGGCGAAAGGCGAGGCCGCGGCGCTCCTCGAAGGACACCTGGAAGTCCCGCGGCAGCGCCTTGACCCTCGTCGAGAGGGCCCCGCGCCGCAAGGCCGGGAGCCCGGCAGACACGGCCGCCTTGACGTCCCGGAAAACTCGCGCCATGGCCGCCACGAAGCGGTTCTCGATGGCGACCGCCTCGCGGCTGGCGTCCACGATGGTCTGCGATGGGGCCAGGGACTTCTGGATCTCCGGCATGCGCGGGGCGACCATCCGGCGCACCTCCTCCGGGCTGAAGACGCCGTTCTGGAGGTAGATGTTGAAAATCTCGGCCTGCTCTTTCTCGTCGATGGCCCGCTTGTTGAACTGGAACGACCAGTCCGTGATCCCGAAGCCGTCCCGGATCACGTGCTTGTTGATCTTCTCGGCCACGCGCATCTGGTGGGGCATGATAGTTTCCTCGTAGAACGTCTGGGTCTGGTGTTCGCCAGAGCCAGCTCCGATGTTGCCCGTCTCGATGATCGAAACCTTGCCGGGCGGGACGCCATAGACGGCCAGGATCTCGTTGCGGGTGAACTCGCGCAACTGGAGGAACTCCATGTCCTTCTGGTTGACGCCGATCTGCTTGAACTCGATATCACCTTCGAGCACGAGGTCCGAGTGGGCCGTGTCCGGATTCTTGGCCCGCTCCTTCATGTACTCGCGGTTGCGCTCCACCTGCTCCGGCGTCGAGTCCTTCATGATGAAGGCCCCGCGAATCTTTGCCCCGTTGACGAAGAAGGCCCGGTTGTAGACCTGGGCGAACTTGTCCACGGTGACGGGCAGGATCAACGAGGCCAGCGGGGAGAGGCCGTAGAGGGTCGCGCCCTTTGTGCCCAGCTTGAAGTGGATCACTTCCCTGGGCTCGAACTCGACCCGCCCCGTCTGGCTCCGCGTCGTGGCGAAGCGCGGGACCTGGACGTAGCCCATGATCCCGCCGTGCTCGTCGGCCCGCACCCGCATGGTGGTCGCATCCAGGTTCCATAGCTCCCGCGGCTTGCCAT
Organism: uncultured Elusimicrobia bacterium; assembly: GCA_964374095.1. Taxonomy (GTDB): domain Bacteria; phylum Elusimicrobiota; class Elusimicrobia; order UBA1565; family UBA9628; genus CAYJXJ01. The sequence goes on along the minus strand of CAYJXJ010000286.1, from coordinate 53 downwards.
CGGGGCCGAGCACGACCTCGAGGAAGGAGTTGCCGAAGACGTAGACATCCCGG
>CAYJXJ010000285.1:0-3864 GCA_964374095.1 uncultured Elusimicrobia bacterium | reverse complement strand
CAAGCCTCCAAGCCTACCAAGGACGGTGGGAACGTAACAGGGGAGCAAAGTGGAGAGAAGCCACCACCTGCAGATTTCGAGTCAAACCTTGAGAGCTTCGAAAAAATAGGCGGAACGGTTGGGAACAATAAAAAACAAGTCAATGAAATGGAGTCAACCCTAAATCCAAAGGACCCAGTCAATCAAAGTACTATCAACCAGAAAAAGCAAGAAATCGCGCGCGGCCTCAACGAAATGGAGGGCATCGCCGACAGACACCCGACCGAGCCCGTCTTCCAGCAGAAGGCGGGCGAATCCTTCTTGCAACTGGGCGAACCCGACCGCGCCTTGCCGCGGGCCGAGAACCTCATGCGGTTGGAGCCCGATAAGCCCGCCGGCTACCGTCTCGCGGCCCAGGCCCACATGCAAAAAAACGACAGGCCCGCCGCGCGTGAGGCGGCGTTTGAGGCTCTCAGGCGGGACCCCGGCGACCAAATAGCCCGCGGCATCATCGAATTGACCAAAGATGTCAAACTCTCTATGAAAATCCCGCGCCCGGACTCCTTAATGGAGAACCGAGGCGGCCTGGAGACTGCGCCCGGCGTGGACAAGTCGGCACCAGGCCCAGGACAAACCGCGCAGCAGACCAAGACTGCCTCGCCGCTCGAGAGGGCCCCCGCGCTGCCTGTCCCTAACCGCGACGTGCGGCTGCGCGACGCCGATCAGCAGCTCCGCCTCAATGACCTCAAAGCGGCCCTTGAGAACGCCTTGGTCGTCCTGCGCGGCGATCCCGACAACGTCGATGCTCTCATCATCGCCGCCAAGGCCTTCAACAAGCTGGGCAAGCCCGAGCGCGCCAAGGAATACGCCCAGAAAGCCCTGGCGATCGAGCCCAAGAACGTCGAGGCCCTGCTCCAGCAGGCCGAGGCGCTGCTCAAGCAGGGCGACTACGCGGCGGCCTGGCAAGCGGCCGACGAGGCGATCCGGCTCGATCCCCAAAACGGCTGGGCCTATTTGCGGCGCGGGCTGGCCAACCACGCGCTCGGCCGCAAGGATGAGGCCCGCCGCGACTTCTTGGCGGCCGAGCGGCTCAACTCGGATCTGGCGGAGTTCATCCCGGAGGAGCACCGCCGCGCCCCGGCCTCGGTGGTCGCGCCGACGCCTATGGCGACCCCCACGGCGCGCTGGGGAATGCGCGGCATCTACGTCCCTCTGGCCTTGGTTTTACTTGCCTTGGGGCTATTAGACTTGCGGCGCGGCTCCCAGGGATTCATCGGCAGGATCACGACGCGGTCCAAACCCGAGCCCGCGGCGGACCAGCCCGCGGTCGACGAGGGCCTGACGCCGCAAACGATGCTGACCAAGAATATCCGGATCGAGCGGGAAATAGGCCATGGCGGCAACGGAAGGGTCTATAAGGCCTTCGACGAGAATCTTCAGATACCGATCGCCATCAAGGAGCTTTACCACCGCAACGGCCAGGGTTCCGAGGAAGAATGGGGGGACGCTCTTCGCGAGGCCAGGCTCGTCGCCAAGCTCAGGCACCCCAACATCGGCGAAATTTATACCACGGTCGAGGCGGGCGGCAGGCTTTATCTGGCCTTCGAGTTCATCGATGGCCCCACCTTGGCCGGCCTGCTCGGCAAACAAGGCAGGCTTAGCCCTAAGGAGATCGTGGCCCTGCTGAGCCAAATCGCCTTAGCCGTCGATTACGCGCACGAGCAGAAAATCATCCACCGCGACCTCAAGCCCTCGAACATCATGATCGCCCAGGGCGACAAAGCCAAGGTCATGGACTTCGGCATCGCCCATCAAAAGCGCGGCCAGGCGGATTATACCCATACGACGGCTTGCGGCACCCCGCCCTACATGGCTCCCGAGCAGTCGGTCGGCACGGTGTGCAAGGAATCGGACCTCTACGCCCTGGGCGTCATCGCCTATGAACTGCTGGTCGGCGAGATGCCGTTCAAGGCACCTCTACACGGTCGACGCGCGCTTTTCCCACGAGGACGTCAACCGTCCGATCGCCGACTAGCGCCCAAGCGGACCCGCCGCGAAGACCAACCGCGCCTGGGCGAGGTGGAGGGGGTCGGCGACGACGATGAGGGTCTTGACCCCGCGCCAGCCGGGCCAGCTTCATCCAAATGAACCGGCCCTCGCTGTCGCCCGACGGGTCCGCAAAGTGCTCCTTGAACCGCACGTAGCAACGGCATGTTCAATGGCATCCAAGGACGTCTCCCCGAGCCGGGCCTGATTCGGCGTAATCGGCCGACCTGGCGTTCCCGCTAGGCCAAATCAGGCGATCTGGCCCTTTTGGGGCAGGCGCACGGGCCTGCCGGCGCGGACTACCGGAACAAAAGGGGTGGTTGGGTCGTATGAAGTATGAGTGGCCCCCAGACCTGCCGTCCTTGTGTCGCGCCGCGCCTATCAGCCCCGGCGCGCGGCCGAGAGCCCGCTTTACCGGGTGGTCCTTGACCACCTGGAGAGCCTGCTTACCCAGAGGGACCAAGGCCCCGATCCCGCGCCCAGCTCTTGCGCCGCCGATTCGCTACGGGCTTTTCTTGAGTGCGGCATTCCACGTTTCGGTGTCGTGCGCTACCTCTGCCGCCAGTGCGGCAACAATCTCTTCGTGCCCTACAGATGCAAGCGGCGCCTAGCCTGCCCGAGCTGCGATTCAAAGCGGGCGATCCAAGAAAGCGGCCGCGCAATGTCGGAGCTGTTCCCGCGTGCGCCCTATCGTCAATGGGTTTTGACGGTTCCAAAACGCCTGCGGTATTTTGTCCATCGCAACCCGGCTCTCTCCGGGGAGCTGAGCAGGATTCTTGGAGGCACGCTCGCCCGCTTCTACCAAAGCCGCGCGCAAGCCGGCCGGGACTCTGCGCCGGGGCAGTTCCACGCGATACAGCGCTTCGGCTCCAAAGTGAACCTACATGTGCACGTCCACGCGGTGGTGTCCGATGGGGTCTTTGCGCTTCAAGGCGGGACGCTTAGGTTTCATCCCGCGCCCGCGCCCACGGCCGAGGAACTCTCCGAGCTGAGCCGGCAACTACGACAGCGGATACTCAGGCGCATGCTGAGGCTCAAGGCCGTGCCGGAGGAGTCGGCCGCCGAGATGCTCGCGCGAACCCACGGCGGGTTTTCAATCGACGGTTCGGTCAGAGTAGAGGCCGACGACCGGGCGGCGCTCGAGCGCCTTCTTCGCTACGTGCTCAGGCCCGCGATCTCGGTCAAGCGGCTCTCCTACCAGCCGGAGAAGGAACTGGTGCGCTACTGGCCGAAAAAGGGCCGTCCAGAAGACCCGCCGGTCTTTGAGTGGACGCCGGTTGAGTTTCTGGCTCGCTTCTCAAGGCTGATCCCGCCCGCCAGGCGCCATCTCGTGCGCTACCATGGGGCGTTGGCTCCACGCTCGCCCCTGCGCTCGGCCGTGACGCGAGCGGCTCGGGAGGGGATTTCTTGCGAGGAGATCCTCGAAGGCGCGCTCGCGGCGGGCATCCGCGCGGTGTTGGCCGCGGGCGAGAGGGCGATCGCTAAAGCGGTGAGCGCGGCGGCTCAATCCTGGGCCGCGTGCCTGCGGCGGGTCTTTGAGATCGATCCCCTGCTTTGCCCCTCCTGCCAGGCCCTGATGGTCCCGATCGCCATTATCACGCAAGACGCGGAGTTGGTTCGTCTGCTCGCGCACCTGGGCCTGCCCACGGAATTTCCCAAGACCAAGCCTGCTCGCTCCCCGCCCCTCCCCTATGGCGGCGAGGACTCGCAGATCGATCCCGCCGTCGATGCCTGCGATGGCGCAGAGCAACCACCGGCGGACGAATAAGCGGCCAACTACGCGCCCAAGCGCCCGCTGGCCGCAGCGGCCCATGCTGTCCGCCATTCATTGAGACGAGT
>CAYJXJ010000284.1:0-3900 GCA_964374095.1 uncultured Elusimicrobia bacterium | reverse complement strand
CCTCGGGAAAGGACTTGAGGATGCGGTCCTGGGCCTGGAGTATCCGCTGGGCCTCGGTCACCGACATCCCCGGCAGGGCCGTGGGCATATAGAGGAAAGCGCCTTCGTTTAGGGGCGGCATGAATTCGGAACCGAGGCGCAAATAAACGGGGATGGTGGTGAGGACGAGGACCGCGGCTACCGACAAGGTTAGGCGGGGGCGTTCTAGAACCCAACGGCATACGGGCTCATAAACCCTGAAGAGTGATCGGCTGACGGGATGGCGCTCTTCAGGGTGGTAGCGCCCGACCACGGCGGCGTTGGTCAAGCGGCAGAGCCAGGCGGGCTTGAATGTGAAATCGTCGACGCGCGCGAACATCATGCGCATGGCCGGATCCAAGGTCACGGCCAGGATCGCGGCCAGCGCCATGGCCAGGTTCTTGGAGTAGGCCAAAGGCTTGAAGAGCCGTCCTTCCTGATCGACCAGAGTAAAAATCGGGATGAATGCCACCGCGATCACGAGCAGCGAGAAGAACACCGATGGCCCGACCTCCTGAAGGGCCCGCAGGCGCACCTCGTAGAAGTCGCCCTTGCGCCCGCCCGCGATCCACTCCTCGATGCGCTTGTAGGCATTCTCGACCTCGACGATCGCCCCATCGACCAGCACGCCGATGGAGATGGCGATCCCGGCCAGGGACATGATGTTGGACGTCACCCCCAGCATGTAGAGGGGGATGAAGGCGAGCAGCACCGAGATCGGGATGGTGAGGATGGGCACGATCGCCGATGGGACATGCCAAAGGAAAAGCAGGATGACGGCGCTTACGATCGCCATTTCCTCCCAAAGGGCGCGGGTCAGAGTCGCGATCGAGCGGCGGATCAGGCCCGAACGGTCATAGGTCGTGACGATCTCCACACCTTCCGGCAAAGTCGACTTGATCTCCTCAAGGCGCGCCTTGACCCGCTCGATCACGCGCAGGGCGTTCTCGCCGTGGCGCATGACCACGATCCCCCCCACGGCGTCGCCCTCGCCGTCCAGGTCGGCCACCCCCCGCCGCATGTCCGGGCCGAGCGCGACCTTGGCGAGGTGGCGCACGAGTATGGGCGTGCCGCTCTTGGAGTCGGAACCGACCACGATGTTTTCGATATCCGAGACGGACTTAACGTAGCCGCGTCCGCGGACCATGTATTCGGTCCCGGCGAACTCAAGCAGCCGCCCCCCCGCCTCCACGTTTCCCTTGCGCACCGCGTCGATCACCTGGGTCAGCGGGATGCGGTAGGCCAACAGCAGGTTGGGGTCCACGCTGACCTGGTATTGCTTGACGAAGCCCCCCACCGCCGCGACCTCGGCCACGCCCTCCACCGATTGGAGCTGGTAGCGCAGCGACCAGTCCTGCAGGCCGCGCAGGTCGGCCAAATTCCGCCGGCCGGTCTTGTCGATGAGGGCGTACTGATAGACCCAGCCCACGCTGGTCGCGTCGGGACCCATCTCGGTCCGCACGCCCTCGGGCAGGCGCGGGGTGATCTTGCTCAGGTATTCCACGACTCGGGAGCGGGCCCAATACAAATCGGTCCCGTCCTCGAAGATCACATAGACGTAGGAGTAGCCGAAATCCGAGAATGCCCGCACGGCCTTGACCTTGGGCATGCCCAGGAGGGCGGTCACGACCGGGTAGGTGACCTGGTCCTCCATGATGTCGGGACTGCGGTCCCAGCGCGAGAAGACGATGACCTGGGTGTCCGAGAGGTCCGGGATGGCGTCGAGCGGGATGTTCTTGACGCACCACAGCGCCCCCAGGACCCCGGCCAAGGAAAGCACCAGGACCAGGAGCTTGTTGCGCGCGCTGAAGGCGATGACCTTCTCGACCATCAATGCCGGTGAGTCTGAGATTTTTCCCGGCTTTGGAACGCGCCGAGGGCCGACTTGAACCGCGACTCGGAGTCGATGAGGAAATTGGCCGAGGTCACGACCTCCGAGCCTTCGCGCAGTCCCGAGAGCACCTCGGTCCACGCGCCGGCCTCGCGCCCCAGCGTGACGGGCCGCGGCTCGAATTCACCCGCGCCCTTCTTGACGAAAACAACCTGGCTCTCGCCCGCGTCGAGCACCGCCTCCTGGGGAACGGCCAAGCGGCGGCCCAGCGCGACGCTGATGCGGACATTGACGAACATCTCGGGTTTGAGGCGTCCCTGCGGGTTGGGGATCTCGACGCGCGCCCGCAGGGTCCGGGTCGCGGCGTCAAGCACGGGGTCGAGGGCCCCGACCTTGCCCCGGAAGACCGCGCCCGGCGCCGCGGGTGCCGTGACCTCGACGGGCTGGCCGGGACGCACCAGGTCGGCTTCGTACTCATACACCTGGGCGTACACCCAGGCCAATTCCCCGGGCAGCAGCAGGTTCTCCGGGGCGGAGGCCGCCCGTCCGCCCGCCGAAATCTGCTCGCCCGAGAGGCCCATCAGGCGCAGCCGCATCGCCGCCGCGGCGACCAAGGCCTCCGCCCGCTCATGGGCTTCGGGCCACGAACTGTCTTTGATCCGCTCGCGGGCCGTGATCGCGGCCCGGTACTCGGTGATGGCGTTGTAGAGCTCCGGGTCGTAGGCCACTTTGCCGACGGTGCGGATCTCGGCCACGAGGTCCCGGCGCTCGGCGCGGCCCGTGGTCACGCCGATGAGCTGCTGGCGGTCGGGGGATAGGGAGAATGAGGCTCGGCCGGCGGTCATGGGCCCCGCGTCCCCGGAAGGGGCGAGGGAATCCGGCTCCGCCTTCTGCAAGCTCATGTGGCAGATGGGGCAGTCGCCCGGCTTGTCGGAAACGATCTGAGGGTGCATGGGGCATTGATACAGCGCCGAGCCGGCGACAGCCGGCTCGGCGCGCCGTTCGCCCGGGCCTCGCGACCGCACCCAATATCCCCCTCCAAAACTGAGCGCCACGGCGGCGACTAAGGCCGCGAGGGTGCCTGCCTTCATCAAGATCCTCCTTTCGCCGCGAGGTCGACACCGACAACCCGCTCCAAATGCGCCAGGTTCGTCCCGTATTCCGCGAGGGCGCGCACGTACTCGAGGCGAAACTCGAGCAAGGCTCGTTCCGCGTCAAGAAGCGCGAGGAAGTCCACGCGGTCGGACTGATAGGCCGCCTCGCTCACGCTCAAGGACTGTTCGGCCTGGGGCAGGATGGTGGTGCGGTAGAGCTCGAGAAGCCTTCTCGAAGTCTCCACGTGGACGAGGAACTCCTTGACTTCGTAGCGGGTCATGGCCTTCATGGAGCGCAGCATCGCCCCGGCGTGCTCTCCCTCCCGGCGGACGGATTTCACCACCGCGCCCTGCCGCCAAAACCACAGCGGCACATTGATCTTGAGCATGGCGATGGAGTCCGTGGGCCGTCCCGACATGGTCCTCCAGGTGTACTGAGTCATGAAGTCGGGCAGAAAGTCGGCCTTGGCGCTCTTGAGCTCGGCGCCCATGTGTTCGACATGATGGGCCGCGGCATGCAGCTCGGGCCGGTTCTCAAGGGCAAGCTTCTCGAAGACGGCGTAATCGCCGGGCAGGGGCGCCGGGGAGGGCTCCTCGACGGCGCGGATGGGCTCCCCGGGCCTGCGGTCGAGCAGCATGTTGAGCCGCGCCTGGGCGGTCTCGCGCTCCTGCTGGACATTGAGGAGCCTGTTGAGCATCTTGGAGAGCTCGACCTGGGCCCGCAGGGCGTCCGACTGCGGGGCCTTGCCCACCGCGTACTTCGACTCGGCCGCCTTGGCGAACTTGCGCACCATCTCGACGTTCTCCATGAAGAGACGCTGGACTTTCTCCGCGGCCATGAGCGCGACGTAAGCCTGCTTGACGCGGGCCAGGACGTCCAGGCGCGTCCCGGCGTACTGCGCCCCCTCGCGGCGGGCGCTATGCTCCTGCGCGCGGCCCTTGAGGCCGAGCTTGCCG
>CAYJXJ010000283.1:0-3955 GCA_964374095.1 uncultured Elusimicrobia bacterium | reverse complement strand
GCTGATCCGTTCCGGGCTGGCGGTAAGCGGCGTGGTGGGCGTTGGGGCGGAGGCGGTGCGAGCGGTGAAGCGGGCGATGAGCCGAGCGGCGCGAAGTTGGGCGGCGAGTTTGGGACGCATATTCGAGGTGGATGTTAGCAAATGCGGTAAATGCGGCGGGGAAATGAGGGCGGTGGCGGTGATCGTCGAGGATGGGGAATTGGATCGGATCCTGGCGCATTTGGGTATGGAGGCGGATTTTCCGAAGACCAAGGCGGCGCGGTCGCCGCCAAGGTGTGGGGGGGAGGATACGCAAGTGGACCCCGCGGTGGAAGCGTGGGAAGGGATCGATGAGGCGGTGGAGGGATAACCGGCTCAGGGGACGTGCGCCCCGGGACGGCCGGGGCGGCCCGGCGCAGCCGGGCGCGGTGGGAAAAAGGGGGGATTGGGGGTAGTGCGGCGGGTAATTGGGAGCTTGACGGGGGGGGAAAACCGGGGGTACACTGACGGGATGTGGGGAGGACTCCGGAAAAGCGGGCTGAAATTCCTTACAAGTAAGGCCTGACTGGTTGGAATGCTGAGAAACAGCTCAATCTTGACACCGCGCGCGCCGATAATTTTGGCGGCAAAGTCGGCTCTCTCAATGATAAATTGAGACCCGCCAGCTATGAAATGGGTGGCGGACCGACAGGGCAGGCCGGCCCATCTGTGAACAACGTCGCGCCGGCGCAGGGCGGCTCGAGCGCCCAAGGAGCGCCGGAAAATGCTTCTCTACGGCTTTCCTCCGAGGGTCGAGGCGAGTCCGCCGCCTCTCATGATGGGAGCAATGCCCCGGGTGAGGCTCGCCGAGGCGATTTCGACCCTGGCGGCGCGTCTTCCAAATCGATTGCGCCGTCAGACTCAGACAAGGGCCTCCGGACCATGAACGACGGAAGAGTCGAATACGAAAGACCGGACGGGTCGAGGTTCTATGGCCCTGCAAGGGCCGAAGTCCCCGCACAAGCGTCTCCGCAGACTGGTGGATCGGGGAAGAGCGGCTTCAACTTCGACAAGGGAATGGAGGGCCTGCAGAAAAGCGCCGATATGGCCAAGCAGGGCCTCGGCAGCGGCGATGGAGGAGGGGGAGGCGGAGGCGGCACCCCCGAACAGCAACAGCTTCAACAGCAAGCTCAGCAGGCGGCCCCCAAGGCGACCGCCGCGGCCGAGCGAGCCGGTGCAGCCTCCAACGCCGGCATGGGCGACTTGGCGGGGAAGGGGGGGGGGTCTTCTGGCATGGGGTCAATCACTAACCCCGATCCCGCCAATCCCGACGGTCTGTCCCCGGAGGAGCTGGCGAAGAAGCAGGCGGAGGGCAAAGACGTCGACAACATTGAGAGTAAAATGAAGGAGATGGGTCTCCTGTAAACCGCGCCCCCGGATACCGATGCGGCCCGCCGAATCATCAACGGCGGGCCTGCTCTTTTTCTTGACGGAAGCATGCCCAATTCTTAGAATGTCTCCGCAATGCAGCGTGTCGCACTCATTCTAACCCTCTTCGCGGCGTGGCCAGCTCCAGCCGAGGAGAAGCTGGACGATTGCGTGGCCGCGCCCGCGGGCAGCCAGGGTTGCCGCATCATCCCTGCCGCCAAGACAACGGATAAACTACTCATGGACCGTGTACCGGCCTCGGAGCCCCTGTTCGCGGACGCGAGCGGGCCCGATTGGAGCGTCTCAAGGGCCTGCAAGAAAGGCAAGGACGGACTGTATACTTTGACTCTCCAGGACCTTTGCTCGGCCGCCCGCCAGACCTGCCTCAAGGCCTACGGGGTCGAGGACTGCGAGAGCGGCGAGAACAAGATGGTCCGCAGGCGCCGCTTCTGGAACCGCGAGCGCCGGGAGAAGGCTTACCCCATGGCGACACGGCTCATCGAGGGCAGGATCAACGACCCGAAGCTGCTCGACCAGTGCTGCGGCCGGGCCGCCGACGCCTGCGAAAGGGAGGTGTGCGGTGACTACTTCAAGAAGGTGCGGGTCAACTACATCTACGCCGAGAAAAGGTCCGATGCGAACATCCGCGTGGACCTCAAGGACGTGGACGCGACCATGCACGTCCGCTATGCAAGCTTTCTCGGGCACCCGCAATTGGACCACAGCGTTTGTATCGACGAGGGCCGCCCCCCTACGACTCTCGTCCGGCAAGACTTCGAAAAATCCTCCCTGCACGAGCTCGGCCATGCCTGCGAGATGAGCCGCTGGATCGCCGAGAGCATGTGCAAGCTGCCTCCCGCTGAACGGACGAAGCAGGACATGGGTAAGCTCACCGACCCTCTCGACAGGTGCTTCGGCAGCACCGCTGAGATCGCCGAAAGGCATCTCAAGGAACTCGTCGGCGAGCAGACTACGCGGTGCATCAAGAACAGGCTGTTCGACCTGGCTTCGACGAATCCGAAAAATTCCTGGGGACAGTCCATGAGGCAGATTTGCACCGGGGTCTGGCTCAAGGAAGCGTACGCGGACTCGGTTTTCACCAAGAATTGGACCTCGCTGGCGCACTGGGCTCCCACTTGTGTTGACCAATGGATCAATTTCATCGACATGTCGCATGGCCCCGCGCGCATCACCTTCGAGTGCCTATTCCAGAACCAGTCATTCGTAGATGCCCTTTGCTCCGGCGGAGGGACGCCGACCGCCTCCTCACCCTCCCAGCCCTCCCGGTAGGCCCCCTGCCCGTCAGGGCAACCCGCCGGACCCATATCACGCCTGGGACTTTCGGTCCCTGCTTGTTGACTTGATTTAAATCAATAGATAGAATCGGGAGCAATCTTGTAACCCCGGGGATTTCCGCCTGAGGCGGATGGGCCTGGGGGCATCCACCCGGCAACCGACATCGCCGGTCACCAAGGGAAGACAACGGCCGCATAGGAGATCCCCATGCGACTTTCCCTTGGTTCTGTTTTTTCTCTCCTTTTCACGCTCCCCCTCCTCGCCCAGGAGATGCGCATCCCCGAGGCGGGTCCCAACCTCCTCAACCCGAGGGTCCAGGACTTTCTGAAGGATTACGGTCCGCGCTACGGCCTGGGCTCGTCCTCCGACGGCCGGCTCGTCTACAAGAAGCCGGACCTCGACGGGAAGGTGCAGGAGCACGCCCTTGGCGATCTCACCTCCCAGCGCCTGCTGGACATGATGGCGGGGGTCCCGTCCGGCCAGGTGGAAGCGGTCATGGCCGACGCCTTGAACAGCTAACGCGGGCGTGCCGTATTCCGTCACCCCGAGATCCATCCGCCTGAAGACGACGGGCATCCCGATCGGGCTGAACGGGGCGGTCCGGTTCGGGAGCGTGGTCGTCGCGCCCTACGTGACCCAGACCTGGTTCATTTCAGGCGAGAATAACGCCGACTACCCGATCCGGCAGAAGTTGACGCCTCCCGCGAAGTCCCCGGCGAAGGACATCACATCCCGGTTGATCCGTTCCGGGCTGGCGGTAAGCGGCGTGGTGGGCGTTGGGGCGGAGGCGGTGCGAGCGGTGAAGCGGGCGATGAGCCGAGCGGCGCGAAGTTGGGCGGCGAGTTTGGGACGCATATTCGAGGTGGATGTTAGCAAATGCGGTAAATGCGGCGGGGAAATGAGGGCGGTGGCGGTGATCGTCGAGGATGGGGAATTGGATCGGATCCTGGCGCATTTGGGTATGGAGGCGGATTTTCCGAAGACCAAGGCGGCGCGGTCGCCGCCAAGGTGTGGGGGGGAGGATACGCAAGTGGACCCCGCGGTGGAAGCGTGGGAAGGGATCGATGAGGCGGTGGAGGGATAACCGGCTCAGGGGACGTGCGCCCCGGGACGGCCGGGGCGGCCCGGCGCAGCCGGGCGCGGTGGGAAAAAGGGGGGATTGGGGGTAGTGCGGCGGGTAATTGGGAGCTTGACGGGGGGGGAAAACCGGGGGTACACTGACGGGATGTGGGGAGGACTCCGGAAAAGCGGGCTGAAATTCCTTACAAGTCTA
>CAYJXJ010000282.1:0-3977 GCA_964374095.1 uncultured Elusimicrobia bacterium | reverse complement strand
GCGGGAAGGCGGCCACACCGTCGGCGCCGGCGTCGTCGCCGAAATCTTGGACTGACATGGGCGACCGGATCGTCTTGACGCTGGGCTGCTCGGACTGCAAGAACCGCAACTACTCCTTCCAACGCGGCCGCAAAAAGGACTTCAAGATCGAGGTCAAGAAGTTCTGCCGCTGCTGCGGGAAGCAGACGACGCATAAGGAAGTGAAGTAACGATGGCACACACAACGCTCACCTCGCCGCCGGGGCGCTCACGCGCGATTTACGGCGGACCGCCGAAGGCGGTCCGCCGTGGTTTGGGACGCGTCGGTTAATGGCTAAACCACCAGTCTCCAAAACTGGAACTCCAGGTTCGACTCCTGGCGCGTCCGAGCATTCGGCCCCCCCCATGCCTGAGGGCCCCATGCCTGAGGGCCCCCCCGCGGGGGGCCCGATAGTTGTCGGGGGGCAAACATCCGTTTCATCAAGGAACGTTTCATCAAGGAACCCCGCGTCACTGTTCTCATTATGAGCCCCCCCCAACAATTTTTCCAAGAAGCCATCGGCGAGCTCAAGAAGACAACGTGGCTCACGCGCCGCGAGGCGACCGGCTCGACGGTCGCCGTCGTGATCCTCGTATGCATCTTCGCCGCCTACGTGTCCTTCATCGATTTCATCCTTTCCGTCGTGCTGGGGGCGGTGCTGGGAAGGTAGCGCCCCTCCTCGGGAGACCCAATCCATGCCAGAATCAACTCCGTCCCAAGCCCCCCCGGCCGTCGCCCCCGACAAGCGCGGCTGGTACGTGGTCCACACCCAGGCCGGCTACGAGGACCGCGTCCGCCAGCGCCTCGAGCGGCTGGTTCAAGCGGACAAGCTCGAAGGCAAGGTCTTTGCCGTGATGATCCCGACCGAGGACGTCGTCGAGATCAAGAAAAACAAGAAGAAAATCACCAAGCGCAAATTCTTTCCGGGCTACGTGCTCCTGGACATGGCCCTCGACGAGCAGACCTACTGGCTGATCAAAGGCATCCCGGGCGTGGCGGGTTTTTTAGGCGAACCCAACCCGGCGTCCCTGCCGGAGGAGGAGGTCAAGTCCATCCTCAACCTGACCGAGACCTCCGCGGCCGGCAAGCCCCGGCCCGCGGTCCAATTCGAGAAGGGCGAGAACGTCCGCATCAACGAGGGCCCCTTCCGGCACTTCGTAGGCATCGTTGAAGAGATCAACGAGTCGCGCGCCAAGATCAAGGCCATGGTCACCATCTTCGGCCGGCCGACCCCCGTCGAGCTCGACTTCCTTCAGGTGGAGAAACTCTAAACCTATGGCACCTTTCCAAAATACTAGAAGGTGCCATACCGTCCAATACAAGTAGAGGAAAGGTATGGCTAAGAAAGTCAAAACCCAAATCAAGCTGCAGATCCCCGCGGGAGCCGCCAACCCCGCCCCCCCCGTCGGCCCGGCGTTGGGCCAGCACGGCGTCAACATCATGGACTTCTGCAAGCAGTTCAACGAGCGCACCCGGTCCGCCGAGGCCGGGATGACGATCCCCGTCGTCATCACGGTGTTCGAGGACCGCACCTTCAACTTCATCACCAAGATGCCTCCGGTCTCCTCGCTCCTAAAGCGCGCGGCGGGGCTGGCCAAGGCCTCGGCCGAACCCAACCGGACCAAGGTGGGCAAGATCAGCCGCAAGCAGGCCGAGGACATCGCCCGGCAGAAGCTGCCGGACTTGAACACCCGGGAGCTGGAGCCCGCCCTGCGGATGGTGCGCGGCACCGCCCGCTCCATGGGCGTTGAGATCGAGGGCTAGCGCCATGGGAAAGAGAGCCCAAGCCCTCGCCAAGAACTACGACGCCGCCAAGGCCTACCCCCTCGCCGAGGGAGTCGCGATCATCAAGAGGTGCGCGACCGCCAAGTTCGACGAAACCGTCGAGCTCCACGCCCGCCTGGGGGTGGACCCCAAGCAGTCCGACCAGCAGGTGCGCGGGACCGTCAACCTCCCGCACGGCATCGGCAAGTCCAAGAAAGTCGCGGTCGTGACCAAGGGCGAGAAGCAGAAGGACGCCCAAAACGCCGGCGCCGATCTGGTGGGCGCCGAGGACCTGATCGCGCAGATCGCCGGGGGCATGCTCGACTTCGACATACTCGTGGCCACCCCCGACCTCATGAAGGACCTCTCCAAGCTCGGCAAGGTCCTCGGCCCCAAGGGCCTCATGCCCAACCCCAAGAGCGGCACGGTCACCATGGACGTGGCCAAGACCGTCAAGGAGCTCAAGGCCGGACGCGTCGAGTTCAAGGTCGACGACTACGGCAACATCCACGTCCCGGTCGGCAAGGCCTCCTTCGAGGTCGACAAGCTGGCGGGCAACGCCAAGGCCGTGATCGACGCGATCTTGAAGGCCAAGCCCGCCTCGGCCAAAGGGATTTATCTTCAGACCCTGACCCTGTCCTCCAGCATGGGACCGGGGATCAAGCTCGAGACCTTCCAGAAGGCCTAACCGATGAAAGGCCGCCGGCGGGCGGGCAAGCCCCGGCGGGAGTTCCCCGCCGAGTTCTTGCGGCGCCTGGAAGCCGCGCCGCATAACCGCCCCGGCGCCGACAAATCCTGGGTTTCCCGTGTAGCTGAGGAGAGCCTCGCCTACTTCGCGGCGGCGCGACCCGATGAGACCAGGACCTCTCCTTAGGGCGCTGGATCGCCTCGCGCGCGCCAAAGTTGACTTTCTCCTTATCGGGGTCCACGCCATCAATCACTACGCGCCCGATGCCTCGGCGGCCTACGCCACACAGGACTGCGACATACTTCTGCGACCCGACTCCGGAAATCTGGCCAAGGCCCTTCGCGCCCTCGGCGCGGCCGGCTACCGCCTCGAAGCGGGCGGCGAACCTTTGCCGCCCGCTGATCCCCTCTTGATTAGGCGCCTCTTGGAGCGCCGAGCCCTCGTCACCGCCCGAAAGCCCGGCAGCCTCCCGATCGACCTCGCGCTGGAGGCGGCGGGACTCCCCTACGCCGGGTGCGCTCGTCGCAGGCGAATGTTCCGCGCTTGCGGCGTCAGGCTTCCAGTGGCGGCCTTGGCTGACCTCATCCGCTCCAAACGACTCTCGGGGCGGGAAAAGGACCGCGCCTTTCTGCGCCTCTACGAGGCGCGCCTTCGGGAATGGCTCGCGCCCTCGTCCCGCCGCCCTAAGGCGTCAGCCGGTTGACGCCGCGGTACAGGTAGGTCACGTCGCGCACGGTCTTCAAGTCCAGCATCACCATCAGCATGCGGGTGAGCCCGAAGCCGTAGCCCCCGTGCGGCGGACAGCCGTAACGGAAGAAATCCAGGTAGTACTGGATGGGCTCGGGAGCGAGGCCCTTCTCCTTGGCCTGCTTCAAGAGAATGTCGTAGCGGTGCTCGCGCTGGGCCCCGGTCGTGACCTCGAGCCCCTTCCAGATCAGGTCGAAGCTCTTGGTGAGCTGGGGCTTGCCGTCGGGCCGCATGTGATAGAACGCCCGCACCACCGCCGGGTACTCGGTGACGAAGACGAACTCGTGCCCGGTCTTTTCCTTGAAGTGCTTGTAGAGCAGGCGCTCGCCCTCGGGGTCAAGGTCGCCCTTCTCGCCCCGCTCGATGCGGTGCCCCATGCCTTCGAGGATCTCGTAGGCCTCGGCCATGGTCACGCGCGGGAAAGGCAGGGTCGGCACCGTGATCTCGGCGCCGAAGGCCGCCTTGATCCGCGGGCCGTACTGCGTCTTCATGGCCTCGAGGACATGCCGGAGCCAGCGCTCTTCCAGGCGCATGACGTCCTCATGGGACTCGACCCAGGAGATTTCGACGTCGACGCTGGTGAATTCCGTGTCGTGCCGGGAGGTGAAGGAGGGATTGGCCCGAAACACCGGACCCACCTCGAAGACCCGGTCAAAGCCCGCGGCCATCGCCGTCTGCTTATAGAACTGGGGGCTTTGGGCGAGGTAGGCGTGCCGGTCGAAGTACGCGACGCGGCAGAGCTCCGCCCCCGACTCGCTG
>CAYJXJ010000281.1:0-4058 GCA_964374095.1 uncultured Elusimicrobia bacterium | reverse complement strand
ATGCAGTGTCGTATGGATGCTTTCTATGTCGCTAACTCGTAAACTCGGGCTAGACTCCCATGACGACGGGCTAGAGAGAAAACGGTCCGCTCGTCTTTTCCAGGGAAGGCGCGGCGGCAGGCTGATGCCGAGGCATAGGCCTCCAGGCAGCCGCGCGCCCCGCAGGGGCAGAGCCTGCCTCCGGGCTTGACCTTGAGGTGCCCCAACTTTCCGGCCATGAAGCCCGCGCCGTGGAGAACGCGGCCGTCGATGACGATCCCGCCGCCGACGCCGGTGCCTAGGGTCAGCATGGCGAAAACTTTCTGGCCCCGGCCCGCTCCGAAGGCCGCCTCGCCCAGGGCGGCGGCGTTTCCATCGTTGTCGACTCGGCAGGGAAGGCCGGCTCGCCGCCGGAGCTGGGCGGCAAGCTCCGTCCCGGCCCACCCGGGCATCGTCTCGGTCGCCGCGATGACGCGTCCGAGACAGGGATCGATCATGCCGGTTGAGCCGACACCCAGGGCTTTCGGCTTTCCTTCCCGTCGCAGTTGATTCACCAGGGCCGCGGCATTGGCGAGGACCGTGCCGGGTCCCCGGGAGGCTTGGGTCGCAATGGTTGCGCGCGCGAGGATGCGGCCTGCCCCGTCAACGAGGCCCGCCTTGATCCGGGTCGCTCCCAGGTCGACGCCGATGACCGCGGGTTTCACGGGAGAAGGTCTTTGGTGAGAAGATCGGGCCTGGTGATGGCGCCGCCCACGCAAACGCAGTGGGCGCCGAGAGCAAGCGCCTTGAGCACCTGCTCGCGCGTGGCGTAGCGGCCCTCGGCCATGACGGGCGCGCCCAGCCTCGCCAGCGCGCGGACCAGGCCCAGATCCGGCCCCTGGGGAGCGGGAGTTTTCCCGGTGTAGCCGGAGAGCGTGGAGGCGAGCATGTCCGCGCCGCAGCTCAAGGCATGCTCTCCTTCCTTAAGGTTTGAAACGTCGGCGATCACGGGAAGCCCGAGCTCACCTTGGATGCGCGCCATCAGCCTGCCGGCGTCGGGCCGCCCTTGTGTCGCCTCCAGGGCGATCAAGTCGGCCCCGGCGCGGGCGAGCTCCCTGGCGAGGGCGAAGCGGGGAGTAATGGCGGCCCGGGCCTTATGGATCCCGATGATCGGGACGCGGGTTTTTCCGCGCGCCACCCTGATCACCTCCGGCCCGTCAAGCCGCAGGCCCGCGGCTCCCGCCTGCGTCGCGGCCAAGGCCATGGCGGAGAGGACCCGAGGGTCGCCAAGGGGTGAACCCGCGGGCGCCTGTGAGGAGACGATCAGGCCGCCTCGCAAACGCGCGAGGAGTTTGCGGTTCATAGCCATGTGATTTTCGTCTCGAAGAGACGCCCCCAGGGGAACGTCGCGCGATAGCGCGGCGTATCCTTCGGTAGGACTTTGCCGGAGAGCTCATGCATCCGCCGGTCCAAGGCGCGGTTCAATGTCGAATCCTTGCCGTCGAAATCGAAGCGGTCGAGTCCTTCGCTGATGCAGCGCCGCGCGAATTCGGGACGCGCCAGGCTTTGAAAGATCCAGTCATCAATAAGGCGCAGGCGCGTCAGCCTCCGGGACGACTGGACGCAAAATGAGCCGTCCCGTCTTCCGACGGCGATCATGGCCGCGTGGGCCAGCGCGGTCCCGAGCGTGTTTGAAGCGGTGTTCCAGGCGGCAAAGCCCGCGAGCCTTTCTAAGATCGCTTGCGAGAGGTCCTTCATCAGGAAGGGATCGGCGCCGTTGCCATGGGCGCAATCGGCCAACACCGCGTCCCCGGCCGAGCGCCGGATGGCCGAGGCGAAGGCCGTGGTGTCGCGTTGTCGCCTACCCGGTTCCTCCAAGAATAGGTCGCGAGAATTCCTCAGAGGGGGATTCACGAAAAAATCCACCTCGGGATCTTCGGCGTCGATGCGGATGTTCAAGGGCTCCAGATGGGATTTGAGGGACTCTGAGAATGCGCGGGGCTCGTAGAGCGCGAAGTTCCTCATGGCCTTCGCATCGGAAGGGATGACGCGAATGCGGACGGGGCGTCTTTGGGTTTTCACGATCGCCGCCGCCACGAGCAGGGCGCCGGCCTCGTCGGCCCCGGGCATGAAGCGAACCGTAGCGCCGCCGGCCAAACGGGCCAGCTCGCCAAGCTCCGCGATGTGAGGGCCTTTCGGACCGGTGTCATCCTGCAGGAAGAGAAGACTCGAGACCCTTCGCCACGCCGCCAGGCGCTTGTTGACCTCGTGGTTTCTCTTGCGCGCGGAGAGGTAATCCCGCCCCCCCCAGAAGCGGCTCCCCGCGGTCATGGCCTTCCAGACCTTGAGCTCGGACTCTCGGGTGACGGTGATCGTGCCCCGCGTGAGCGTGGAAAAGAGGGCGGTCTTGCTGCCGAAAGGCGCCAAAACCTCCTCGAGCCGGTTCAGGCGCTTCAGGGCTTCTTCGAGCGATAGTCGCCCGTCCCGAGAGACTTCCAGTCCCCCGTGAACGCACATGTCCGCGGAGACCACGAGCGCGTCGGACTTGCTTGCTTCCTCGCGCAGGAACCGCAGCATATACCGCGTGTCGCCGGGAGTCATGAAGCGCCCCAGAGACGCCCGCGCGGGAATCCTCACCTCGTGGCCGCCCACGGCCGCCAGGGACTTGGGCAGGTCCGTGTTGCAAGGCCGGCCGTCGAGCGGGATGAGCAGGATTTTCAATTGAGAGTGACCTGATTGATCCGCGCCTCGGCGTCCTCAAGGGCGCTTTGGGGATCCTTCTTGTCGAAGAAAACCATCTCGGTCATTTCCTGCAGAATAGTTTGAACCTGAGTCAAATTCTTGAGCCCCGTGATCAACGGCTTGCTCTTAAGGAGCGATTGGGCCGCCAGGACCCGGGCGCGGGATTCGAGGTCGGGACCCGGGGAGGAAAACAGGGGATCCCTCAGGGCCGATTTGACCGACGGCAATATCGGCACGAGCCGGCAGAAGGCGAGCTGGTTTTGGGCGTTGGTCACAAAGACCGCGAAGTCGACCGCCGACTTGCGATGACGAGAGGCCCGCGTCACGGCGATGACCATCACGTCGATGTCGGAGACCCCCGCCCGCCCGACCATCGGCGGGGCCACCGCGGTCCTCCTGTAGAGGTCGGGGTTGTTCTCGCGGATGGTCTTGAGGAACTGGGGTCCGGAGAAGAAGATGGCGGTTTCCTCGCGGATATACATGTTCAACGCCGTGCGGTGATCGTCCGTGACGGAGGCCCGCGGAATATGGTTCTCCTTGAAGAGCCGCTTCCAGAACTCGAGTATGCCCCGGCAGGCCGCGTTGGCGATCCGGGTCCTTCCGTCTTCGAGCACCTCCACGCCCTCCATGGCGAAGAGCTTCAAGAGGTCGCTGTCCTTGCCTATTTTCGGGCACATGATGAACTTGCCCGTCCTCTCTTTGACGGCCTTCGCCGCGGCCTCAAGCCCGGAAAAATCCCTCGGCGGCGGCCGCCCCGCTTGCGAGAAGATGGCCTTGTTATAGATCGTGATGTTGGTCGCCAAATACCAGGGCAGGGCGTAGACACAATCCCCGATGCGGGTCGCCTGCCAAACCCCCGCGATGAAGTCCCGGCGGGCGGCCGCGGGGGCCTCACGCTCGACGTCGACCAGGGCGCCCAGCGCCGCCAAGGACATCGCCAGGTCCACGTTGAGATTCACGACGTCCGGCGGGGCGCCGGCCAGGTAGGAGGTCATGAGCTTCTCCTTGACCCCCGAGAAGGGGACATCCACCCAGACGACCCGGATGTTCGGGTGCTCGCGCTCATAGCGGGCGATGAGGCCTTCGATATAGTCGGTAAAGACGGGCTTGAGCTGGATCGTCCAGAATTCGATCGAGACGCGGGACCCGTCGGGGGCCTGGGCGCAGCCGGCGAGGATCAGCCCCAGGAGCAGGACGCTCTTTTTCACCCTTTGACGGCTCCCTTGGTCAGGCCGGAAATGAAGTGCCGCTGCAATGCCAGGAAAAGGAGAACGGCGGGGAGGGCTGAGATGATCGAGCCGGCCGCCACGTATTTCACGTTGGCCGAAAACACCCCGGAGAGATAGGAAAGCCCGACG
>CAYJXJ010000280.1:0-4059 GCA_964374095.1 uncultured Elusimicrobia bacterium | reverse complement strand
AGCCGACTATGTCCCTAGATGAAGTGCGGTCGCGTCTCTCGGCGGGCCGACGGAAAAATGGGAAGACCTAAGAAGGCGTTTAAGCTGAATGTCACCGTGGAGCTGGTCTACGAGCTTCCGTGGGAGAGGAGCGCTCGACTGGCCGCTCTGGATAAGTTCCCCGCTGCGTCCCTCACACCCCTAAGAAGGACGCAGAAGGTAACAAATCAAGAAATGCAAGAGGGAGCGGCTCTTTTCGAATCCGCTCCCTCAGATGCAAACTGGCTCCGGGGGTAGGACTCGAACCTACAACCTTGCCGTTAACAGCGGCCTGCTCCACCATTGAGCTACGCCGGAATGGGGAGATTCTACCAGATTCCCGGCGCCGCACAAACCCGCGCCTAGGCGCGGCGCAGCAGCGGCGAGAGCTGCCGCCGGCGGGCGTCGAGCCTGGAGCGGAGGCACCCGCGCGAATCCGCCTTGGCGAAGCGTCCGGCGGCGGCGACGAGGAACTCGACCATGGGCTCGATGTCGGCCACCTCGACCATCTCGGGAGCCACCTTTCCCGGACCGCCGTTGTGGTAGTTCATGAGCGGTATCGCCAACCCTCCGGTCTCGTAGCCGAAGGCCTGGTAGGCGGTGGCCTCGCAGGAGCCGCCGGTCAGGCGGGCGCGTTGGACCGGACGCCCCTTGTCCAAAAGGTCCGCGGCCGCGGCGTCGAGCAGGGCCGTGAGGTTGGGGTCGAAGAGGCAGGTCTTGTCGCCGAGCCGGATGACCGGGCCTTTTCCGGACCGGGCCTCGGGGAGCTCGCGGGAGGTCTCGATGGAGAGAACCGAATCTCCGGCCGGGATGACGCCGCGCGCGATCCCCTCGAGGGCTCCGATGAATCCCACCTCCTCGGCGCGGTTCACCGCGACCTTGACGCCGGCCTTGACGCGCGCGGCGGCCAGCCGCCGCAGCGCCTCCAGGGAAACCGCGCAGCCCAGCAAGTCGTCGATGGAGCGCGAGAGCAGGCGGCTTCCCTCGATGGCGTACGGGGTGAGGGAGAGAACGGCGAATTGAGGCCGCGGGCCACGGCGCGGGGGCTCAAGCCAGCGGACGGGATAGGTTCCGCCGGACTCCCCTCCGAGGACGCCGATGGCCGCGGGACGGTTGTCTTTGGGCCTGGCCGGGAAGGCCTCGACCCGGGCCCCGGGCAGGAGCTCGCGCGGGAGTCCGCCTTGAAGCTTGGCTCGGGCTCCGTCGCGCGCGACCCGGGAGAGGTGGAAGCCCGGGTGGTCGCAGTGGGCCGCCAGGACGAGGGAAGGACCGTCCCATCCGCGGTACTCGAAGAGGAGGCCTCCGCGGTGCCGGCGGGCCTTGACCCCCGAGCTCAAAGACAGGCGCGCCCAGGCGAGCAGGCGGTCCAGGACCGCGGCCTCGAAGAAGGGGGCGGTCGGCACCGCGGTGAGTTCCCGGAAGAGCGCGAGTACCTCGGCGCTCATGCCAAGGCCTCGGCCAGCGCGGACTTGAGGTCGGGCGCGGAGAAGCGAAAGCCCGCTTCAAGCGCTTTGCGGGGGAGGACTCGTTGGCCGTCCAGCAGCATCCCCGCCATCTCCCCGAGGGCCAGGCGCAGGACCGCCGCCGGGACTCTCGCCCAACAGGGGCGCCCCAGGGCGCCGGCCAGAGCCCGTGAAAATTCCTCGTTGGGCACGGGGTGGGGGGCGGTCGCGTTGACCGGACCGGAGAGGCTCCCCTCGATGCAATAGCGGATCAGGCGCACGAGGTCGGGTCGGGAGATCCAGGACATCCATTGCCGGCCGCTCCCCAGCGGCCCGCCCAAGCCGAGCGTGAAGGGGGGCAGCATCTTGGCGAGCGCTCCCCCCTCGCGGGCCAGGACGATCCCGATGCGCAGCGCCACGCTTCTGACTCCGGCGCTCTCGGCGCCAAGGGCGGCGCCCTCCCAACCGGCGCAGAGGTTGGCCAGGAAGCCGGCGCCCTGAGGCGACGACTCGGTCAGCTCGGCGTCTCCCTGGTCGCCGTAGAAGCCGACCGCGGAGGCGCTGACCAACACCGTTTCCCTGCGGCGGCCCCGGACCAAGGCCTCGGCCAAATGCCGGGTCGGGGTGATGCGGCTTGCGGCCAGCAGCGCCTGGCGCCGCGAGGTCCAGCGCCCGTCGACCACGGACTCGCCGCAGAGATTGACCACGGCCCCGGCCCCCTCCAGGGCGCTCTGCCACTCACCGCCCGCGGACGGGTCCCAAGCGACTTGGCGCCAGGGCCGTTCGGGCCGCGGGCGGCGGGTGAGAACCAGGACCTCGTGTCCATCGGAGTTGAGAGACGCGCACAAGGCGCGGCCGATGAAACCCGTGCCGCCGGCGATGACGACCTTCATCACCGCCATTATAGCGCTTCGGCGCCGGCTCGTGGCGGGTTGCGAACTCGACAACTCGTCCCGAGAGGGACTGTCCCTTCCTATTATTAATTGGAATGGGACGACAATTGCTGGCACCAGTATACTAGAATGGACCCGATGGCAAGTCCCGAATACGACCTCGCGACCCTGCTCGGCGACGTGGTCGCTCGGCAGGGCTCGGACCTCCACCTGGTGGCGGGCTTGCCGCCCATCGGCCGCATCGCCGGCGCGCTGGGCTCGCTTCCCTTCGCGGCCGTGGACGCCGAGGGGATCATGAAGCTCTTGGAGCCCCATCTGAACGAAGGACGGCGCAAGGCCATTCAGGAGGAGTGCCGGTCGAATTTCGCCGTCAGCCTGCCCAATCTCGGACGCTTCCGCTTCAACATCTGCCTGGCCCAGGGCGCCCCGGGGGCGACGATCCGCGTCCTGCCGGCGAAGACCTTCCCCCTCTCGTCCCTCAACCTCCCGCCGGTCGTGGGCACGCTGGCCAGCCGGCGCTCCGGCATCATCTTGGTGACCGGCCCGACGGGCAGCGGCAAGAGCACCACCATGGCCGCCATGGTCGACCATGTCAACCAGACCGGCCGCCCCGGCAAGATCATCACCGTCGAGGATCCCGTCGAGATGCTCTACAAGCCCTACAAGTGCATCTTCGTGCAGCGCGAGGTCGGACAGGACACCCCCTCCTTCGAAGCCGGCATACTCGACGCGCTCCGGCAGGATCCCGACGTGCTCTGCATCGGAGAGCTGCGGGACGTGAAATCCATGCGGGCCGCGCTGGTCGCGGCCGAAACCGGCCACCTCGTCCTGACGACCCTGCACACCCGCGACGCCTCCAAGACCGCCCAACGGCTGGTGAGCTCCTTCCCGGCCGACGAGCAGGACGCGGTGCGCGAGCAGTTGGCCAACACCCTCGAGGCGGTGATCTCCCAGGAGCTCCTGCCCAAGGCCGACGGCAAGGGACTCGTGCCGGCCGTCGAGGTGCTGATCGGCACCTCGGCGGTGCGCTCCCTCATCCGCGAGAACAAGCTGGAAGCGATCAATGACGCCATCCTCTCGGGAATGCAGGTGGGCATGATGTCGCGGGATTCCTCGATCAAGGCCCTCTTCAGGACCAGGGTCATCACGCGCGAGGTCGCACTGGAGAACATGCGCAACCCCGAGATTCTGGGCAAATAGGGGCCTCCGTGGAGCCCTTCGAGATAACCGTCGACGAGGGCGTGGCGGCCACGCTCTCCAAGGCGTTGCAGCTGGCGGGCTTCTTCCCCGAGTTCACGGCCGCGGAGGCCGCCAAGGTCTTCCCCCGCAGCGCCCTTTGGTTCTACCCGGATCGGAGGGTGATCATCGCCCAGGGAGAGGCCGGGCGGGACCTCTTCGTCGTCGTCTCCGGGAGCGTGACGGTCTCAAAGACCGTGGGAGAGTCCGGCGGCGAGATCGCGACCCTGGGCGCCGGGCAGCTTTTCGGCGAGATCGCCCTCGTGCAGGGGGGCCAACGCCGGGCCTCGGTGGTTGCCAGGGGCGACTGCCAGGTTTTTCACCTGGTCTTCGAGGACCTGAGCTACCTTCTCAACAACCATAAGGAACTCGCCGAGCACCTCAAGGCCCTGGCCTACCGGAGGCTTTTCGACAAATGAGCGCCGCGGCGGAAGCGTTTCTGCGGGAGCTGGAGCAGGCCGGCGAGGACG
>CAYJXJ010000279.1:0-4211 GCA_964374095.1 uncultured Elusimicrobia bacterium | reverse complement strand
GCATAGCCTACGTCGAGGGCTACTGTCAAGCTATTTATGGGCCACTACACTAGCGAGCCGCGGACAGGGAGAGCGCCGGCGAGGCTAGGCGGGCCGGGAGCCGCGGGTGGTTCGGCCGGTCATTCATCGACGCCATGGCGGATGAACTGGGGGACGACCACGAAATCCAAGGAGCCGCTGACCGCGGGCCCGTACGCCGCCACCTCGAAGCGCGCATAGGCGACCCGGGCCGACACCACGGAGCGTTCCTTGAAGGTCCCCGTATTGACGTAGTCGGGCAGGTGCAGCACGGAAAGCCCGCCGAACCGGCTGAACTGGGGCTCCCATTTGGCCTCCACTTTTCCGGGATGCGGATCGAGACGGTCGAGGTGCTCTTCGCTGGTTTTGAGAGAGTTCTCACCGACTTTGACCCCGACCCGGGCGCCAAAGTCCGCGCGACGCGGCAGGCCCTTTGGCGTGGAGGCTTGGCCGTCCCGTTCGCTCGTGATCGCGACCCCGGCGGCCGCAAGCATCCCCCCCGAGGGCTTCCCAAAGTCGATGGTCGGGGCCTTTTTTAGGCTCAAGATATCCACCTCGTAGCCGACGCTCGCGATATTGAACGGCCCCCAGCCCACCCCGACCTCCGGCGAGAACTTCACGCTTTCGGGACTGAACTGAAACGGGCCGATCTTCATGAAGAACCCGTCGGTCCAGTCCCGCGGCTTGGGCGGCCCGCTCCTGTCCCCCGTGGAGGCGAGGGATCCGCTCGCGTGGTAAAGGACCCGCACACGGTGGTCGTCCTCCGCCTTGCAGCCGGGGCATTTCGGCTCGTCCGCCGCGCTCTTGGTCCGAGCGTGAAAGAAGGCGGGCAAGGCCTGGGGCCTGTCCTCCAGCAGGCTCCCATCGACCCCCGAGTTCTCCTTGTCGAATTGGATGCTGAGCCTGAGTTTGGAGTTGTGCCGGTCGTCAAAGTTGATTACCTTGCCGAATACGATGGCCTCTCCCAGGCGTTGGTCGACCTCGGCGTGGCCGGTCAGAACCTCCTTTTGGGACGATATCCTCAACCAGCCTCCGCAACCGGTCAGCCGGGCCCACCCCACGTATCCGCTGAAGCGCGACCCACGGGCATCGATCTTGGTGAACTCCATCTTCAGGAGCTTCATGTTGATGTCGGCCTTCGCAGGCATTACGTAGTTCTTGCCGTAGCGTTTCTCCGTCTCCTTGATCCAGGCCACATAACACTGGTCACTGAGGCGCGCGAGCTCCTCTTCGATCTCCCCGCGCGCCCCGGCGGGAGTGGAGTACCAGGATTGAAACCTCACCACCAAGCCCAGCGGGGCCACGATGGTCGGCGTCTTGACCTCGTGGTAGCCCGTGGACTCAACCACGGCGAAGGGCGCGGCGGAGACAGCCTTTCCCGCCGCAGCGGGAACGTCGATGAGTTGCGGCCCAGAGGGGTCGGCGGCCGCAAGCTTGGGCAGGGCAAGGACGATCAAGAGGAGTTGAGGGGTGATCGGCATAGGTTTTCTCCCGGCTTCGGGCCGCTTTCTATTCTGGAGTTTAAGGGTTCTTCCGGGGTTTGTCAATCTCTGCCGGCATTCCCGCCTTGGCGGGCAGCCCCCAGGGGTGGCCGATCACCAATACCTTGGAGCCCTTTACCGGTCGGTCCAGGCGCACCAGGGCCCAGTCCTCGTCGTCGTCGGCGACGAACGGACCGCCGACGACGGCCTGGTCGACGGTCTCCCGGGGCGTTTCCCATCGCGCTACTTCCCGACCGGGGCCTGGTCGAAGAGATCCCGGAACTCGCCGGCCGAACGCTTCAGGTCGGCCAGGCCTTGACGAGCCTGGGACAACGCCGGGCTGCCGGCGGGCGCGCGCGGGGCCAGGCTGAATTCGAGCCTGGCTTCGAGCACCCGAGAATGGGACAGGCTCACGTTGGCTTCGCCCCGGAGGATGTGCTTGAGGTTCTGCGCCTTAGTCTTTGGCAGGGCCTGCCGGGCCAGGGACTTGACGTTCTGAACGGTCTCGACCGCATGACCGATCTCCTTCGAGATGGAAGAGAGATCCGCCTCGGGGATCTCCCCGTCGCGAGCCTCGCGTTCCGCCGCGAGCATCATGGCGTCGCACAGCACCAGTTGGCTCAAGCCCAACGTCATCAGGCCGAGCGCGGACTCGAGCATCGAGTCGTACATGGGGGAACGGTCATCCTCCTGTCCGGGGGTCTTCGCCGTCAGCGCTTTGGCCTCGGCGTAGCGAACTGAAAGGCCGGTCGTTGCATCCGCCAAGCCCGCGAGGGCCGGTTCCCAAGCCCCGAGCGCCAGGGCGGCCGCCATGCCAAAGGAGCCAAGTCCCTTGCCGGCACGGGACCACGTCGGTGAGAGAATCGATTCAATCACGGGAGCGCCTCCATCCTGTTTGGATCACGGCGCTTCAAGGATGGCAGGTATGGGCCGTAAGACCCAGGGCCATGCGGTCCGCGGCGGCGCGGCGGCCGGCCTATTCGCGTCCCATGAAATCGCCGGATCACAATATTAAACCACGCGCAACAAGACGGAGGACTACCGCCCCGATGCAGCCCAAGCCGGACGACTCCGGCATCCGTGAATTCAGCATGGCCTACGCGCTCTCCTTCGTTTCGCGCTTCGTCAAGGGAGACAAACGAGACCGGGTCGCCGCCAAGCTGATCGGAGAGCTTCTCGGCGCCCAGCGCCGCGCGGGAGGCTTCGGCTACGAGCAGGAAACGGGAGGGACGGCCTTCAACACGGCCGTGGTGATCCTGGCCCTTCTGGACGCCAAGGAGAGGGGCATAAAGGTCGATTCCGCCGCGGAGGCCCTTCGACGGGCGGTCCGCGCCTTGGAGCAGAGCAGGACGCCGGAGGGCTTCTTCCCTTACTACATCCGGCCCTCCACTTTGGGGAAGGATCACCGCACGGCGACTCCCGAGGGCGCCGCGGCGAGGAGCGTCCCGTGCCAATACGCCCTGGAACGCTACTATGCGCTTTTCGGAGGCAGGCCGCGGGAGGATGCGGGGAGGCTCGGGAAGGTCCTGGCGAACTACCTGCGGCACCACAAGACGCTGAGCGACAAGGCCCGCGCAAGCGAAGGGCAATCGTCTCCGCATACCGGCGCCTCCGGGATCTCTGACTACTATTACCTTTTCAGCGCTTACTACATGAAGCGGATGGTGAAGACGATACGTTCCCCCGCGCTCGAGCCGGCCGGCGCGGCCCTGGATGATGATCTCCTGGACTGGCAGAGCGAAGAAGGCTTCTGGCTTGAGGACATGTTCGGTCCCGATTACGGCACCGCGATGGCCCTCCTCATCCTGCTGGATTCCTGACGGTCCAAGCAGCCTTCAGGGCTATCGTCCCTTAACCGGTGGTTTAGCCCGCGTTCGGATTATGAAACCGCCGGTTCTGGTCCCAATGACTGCCGCGGGAGAATCCAAGGCCCCCTGCGCGGGGACGTTGCTTGGGATACCCTAGGGTGCGGCGCGACGCAACCGCGACCGGGTTCCGGTACGACAAGGACACCAAACTTCCCTTCGATCTCGACGACCGGATAGCCGTCCAACGGGGCATGATCCTCGTCGAGTGAAGGACACGGGAGGGAGCAGGTCGCGAAATAACCTCGTAACGCCTGAGGAGGTCACATCCCAATGAAATGGTATTGCGCCGTCGTCTTGCTGGCCGCGGGCCCGGGTGTCCAAGCCGCGGATTTCGGCTACATGAGCGCCAAGGACATCCAGGCCCGGTCCATGCCGGTCCGGGCAGTGGCCGGCAGGCCCGTCGCGGGGCCCCAAGACCCGAAGAGCGCCGACCTGGCGCGGGACATCGCCGACTCCTATCTACTGGTGCTGGACACGCTCGACATGAGCACCAGCCTCTTCATCCTATCCAACTACGAGGCCAAAACGAAGACCTACAACCCAACGGACCGGGAACAAATCGAGCAGGCGCTCAAGAAGGCGTCCGAGCAGCTCCAGAAGGCCCCCCGGGACAAGAATCCCGAGGACGCGGCGGCCAGGGTCGAGCGGGCCCGGAGCTTTGCCGGCACCGCCTCGACCCTTTTGACCGCGGAGGCCTGGGAACACAACGACGAGCTGTTGAGGAGACGGGCCGCAGGCCGCGTCGAATAATCCCGTGAGGGAAATATGAGGAGAGTGCCATGAAGAAAGTCCACAGCGTCAAAAGTCGGTTGGCCTGCCTGATTTGACTTAAAATCTCAGCTGT
>CAYJXJ010000278.1:0-4230 GCA_964374095.1 uncultured Elusimicrobia bacterium | reverse complement strand
TCAAGCCGCCGCCGAGCCGGGCGCAGGCGTGAGCTTAGGGATTGAACCCCGGCGCGCTGCGGCAAGGCCGGCAGAAACGTCGCCGCGGGCGGGACGCGTATCCGGCGGCGATCGGCAAGGACCACAAAATCCACCTCGACTCGTCTTGAATTGCATCGGCACTGCTTTCCGGCCGACGGACGCCCGACGGCATGACGCCGAACGGGAAAGCCTCCGCCGCCGCAAGGCCCTTGCCGGAATTGGCCGGAGGATCCTAGCCCGCGGCGCGGCGGCCGATTTCGGCCAAGGGAACGGCGTCGACGCCGTCTCCGAGAGGGTAGGGCTCGGGCCCGGCATGAACTACCCAGAGATGATCCAATCTCAAGTCCTTGCGCGCGGTCCGCATGGACGACGTCAACCCCGGAGAACGGCTGTACTTGAACTCGAAGCCCTCGCGCTCGCCCCCCCGGACCAGCAGGAGATCGAGCTCCGCACCCTGGTGCGTGCCCCAAAAGTAACACTGCTCGTCTAAGGCCCCGGTCATTTGAATCGTCTGCTCCAACGCGAACCCCTCCCACGACGCCCCACAGCGCGGATGGGTCCGCAGCTGCGCGAAATCCTCCACCCCGGAAAGAAGATGCAGGATGCCGCCGTCGCGGAAGTAGACCTTCGGAGACTTCACCTGCCGCTTCGAGAGATTCTCATGCCAGGGGCGCAGCAGCCGCGCCATGAAGGTGTCCGAAAGCGTGTCTAGGTAATGTCGCACCGTCTTGTCGCTGACCCCGAAGGAGCGGGCGAACTCAAAGCTGTTCCAGACCTGCGCATGGCAATGCGCCAGCATGCTCCAGAACCGCCGCATCGTCTCGGCCGGGACCCGGAAATCAAGGCCCGGGAGCTCGCGCTCAAGATAGGTCTTAACCAGGCCGCGCCGCCAGTCCCGGCTTGCGGCTTCCCCGGAGGCGAGATAGGAGCGCGGAAAGCCCCCCCGGAGCCAAAGACGCTTCCAGTCGGCGCTCCGGACCTCGGCCAGCGACAATCCCGGCAGTTCGTGGTAGGAGATTCGTCCGGCCAACGATTCCGAACTCTGCCGGATCAGGTCCGGGGAGGCGCTTCCCAACACCAGAAACCGGGCCGGCAGCGGGCGGCGGTCGGCCAGAACGCGCAGCGTCGCAAAGAGCTCGGCGCGGCGCTGGATCTCATCCAGGATCACCAGACCCCGCAACCCCTCAAGCGCCTGCATGGGAGAGGCCAGTCGATCGAGGTCGCGCTCATCATCCAAGTCGAAGCGATGCGTCCGGCCGCGCCACGCCGCGGCGACCTGCCCGGCCAATGTCGTCTTTCCGACCTGCCTAGGCCCGAGAAGTCCGGCGACGGCATTGGCCCGGAGCTTTCGAAGCAGGATCCGAAGATGCGGGGCGCCGCCGCATCGCGGAATCCTCCCGCAACGCCTCTACCTGTCCGGGATTGGGTCGTCCAGGACGTAGATGGCCTTCGGGAAGGCGTCCCGACTGTTGTTACAGACGCGGGCGAGCATCTCATCTTTCGTGACGATGAGGACGCTCTCGCGGCCATAGGTCCCGGCCAAGTCGCGTCCCATGGCGAGGACGAGGGCATCCAGGCCGCTCAGGCGTTTGTCGTCGCGCCGCGAGGAAAGCGTGTATTCCGCCTTGAAGACCTCCTCGATGTTTACCATGTGCCGCCGCTTCAAGGGCAGGGACTGAATAAGACGACGGCGGCCGCTTGAGACATAATCCAGGAGATTTTCGACGTTCTGGTTGCAGCGCGAGAAGGCCTGGTCGCGATCGGAGCAGGTGCTGAAGGAGATCTCCGCGAAGGCCTTGGAGCATTCCGCCATGCAAAAGTTGGGAACGTGGAGCCAGGCCTTGCTCTCGATCCTCAGGCCCACCAGCTTGACGATGGCGGCCTTGGCCCGAGCCTCGGGGCCGGTGGCTTTCAGAAAGAAAGGCACAAGCGCCGATGCGTCGATCAGAAAGTGACGACGCACGTACTAGCTGAGCGCTCTTTCCAGCAGTTTGGGGGTGACGGAAGTCTGAGCGAGGGGAAGGGAATCCGTGCTGAGGAAAAGTTTCCTGAGCCGGGGGCTCAGCCTTTCCCATGCCTTCTCTCCGAACTGCTCGATGTAGAGCTCTTGGACGCTCACGGATGGTTCCTCTCTGTAAGTATTGCCCATTCTACCAAAAAATCAAGCCCCCCCGAGAAGCAGGCGGGGACCGCGACCCGCTCGATGAAATAGCGGAGATTGCCGTCCGCGGGGCGGTCCGCGAGCTTGGCCTCCACGGCGAAGAGGGGGCGCCCATCGACAAGGACCACAAAATCCACCTCGTGTCCGGCGCGCGTCCTAAAGCAGCGCAGCTCGGCCCGGCGGCCCTCGACATCCTGAAGCCAGTGGACGAACCGCAGGAGGTGGACGGCAACCATATTCTCGAAGCGGCCCTCCCGTCGAGGAAGACCTTCCCTTATAACGCCCGGTGCCGCAAAAGTCCTACTTTCACGACACTTTAGCGGACTTCCCTCAGCACGTATGCCCGCCGCGGATCCCTGGGACCTGTCCCCACCTCCGCCAGCACGCCGTCATCAACAAGCTTGCGCAACCGCGCCCTTGCGGCGCGGTCCGACGTGCCCCACAGCGCCGCGGCTTCCCGCGTCGAGACACGGCCCTGCTCCGCGAGGCGGCCAAGCAGCTTCGCGTGCCAGGCCGGCCGCGCGGCAACCTCGGCCCGCTTGTTGGATAGAATGACACGGAAGTTCGTGCCGATCTCCTCGAACCGCGGGGCTGCAAGGCCTGCCTCGGCACAGCCCGCGATCATCCTTCCCATTCCAGAACCCCACTGCTCGATGAGCTCAAGCTCCCGAAAGACGCGGCCGATGACGCGGTTGCGAAGCTGGGAGACGCCGGAAAGCGCCGCCTCAAGAGTCAGGCCGAAAGGCAAAAACCCGGGATTGGTTATCTCAATCCTGTCGTCAAAGATGCCGACCTTTGTTCCTGCGCCCCGGATCGCGTAGTCCGCGTGCACGACGGCATTCACCACGGCTTCCCGCACCGCCTCTTGCGGGTACTCGGGACGATTCTCGCGCCGAACGCGCCCGATCCTCAAACCATTGCGCGTGTGGCGCTCGATGAAGGAAATGACGCTCTCCACGGCCTTCGGCAGATGCTCGTCAATCTCTACCTGGTCGGCGAAACGCGCCATGTCCGTTCCGACGAAGCGGGCACAGCGTATGGTCGCATCGGGGAACAAGCGGCGCCGGTCCTTGCCAAAGAGAAGCACGGCGCCCAAGGTCGGGACCTCGCGCCCCTGGCGCTTCGTGACAAGCCCGAGCGATCGCCGCTTCGACGCGGTCAGCTGACGCGATGCCGCCGAAAAGAACTCGGAAGCAGCTCGGAAGTCAATTGCTTCCGAGCTTGTTTCTGGGCACGGAGACTCGTCAAAACAGACGTTGCGAACGAGGCGCTGGATTTCAGCGATGATCTCCGGGCCGGCCCGCCGATTGGTAGAGCCAAGCCGGATGTAGACGCCGGCCTCCGGGCCCTCGCTTCGCACATAGTAAGGCCCGACCAGGTGCGGCACGGACACAACGATGACCTGGCGATCCCGCCAGGCGTGTATCCGGATGTCTGGGATAAGAAGCGGGCGGATGCTCTCCGCGAACGCATTGGCGAGCCGTTCCTCGTCAACAAGCGGATCGTTTAAGCCCATCACCTCCTTGGTCTTGTTACGAACTCCCATGACCAGGGTCCCGCCCACGGTATTGGCGAAAGCGACCGCGGTCCGCACGATATGGTCGAGCGGACGGCAGTTTTCCTTGAACTCAAGAGCCTTGCCTTCGTCTCTCGCCAAAAAGGATTCAAGCATGATCACGCCGATACTGGATCACTTCCGCTCAGCATCTCCGCCGCCCGGGGCAGGTCCTTGCGCTTGGCGGTCAAGCCGTGGGCGATATCATCAGGCAACTGAAGAGTCATGCGAGTCATCACCATCAACCTCTCAGATAATTGATCCCTATTTTGTGAAAGGGATGAAGAAGCAATTGCAGGAGAACCAGTATATCATTTGAATCCGCAGCCCGCCTGCGGGTGCGCCCACTGGAAGTAGGCGAGCGTGACTGGGCTTGGCCTGCTTCTTAAAATTGCGGGCCGGGTCCTGCCGGCTTGTGGCCCCATCGGCCTTTGCTCGCTTCGCTCGCACCCGGCCGATCCGACCCCAAGCCGTCACCCGTCCCGCTCAAGGA
>CAYJXJ010000277.1:0-4246 GCA_964374095.1 uncultured Elusimicrobia bacterium | reverse complement strand
GAAGATCGAGGCTAGAAAGCAACCCTAGTGACCAAGAGGCCTGAAAGGGAGGATATGTTGATTATATCATCATCGGAACCGGCGGCCGTGGCACCCAGCCCAATGTTATAATGATCTGGTCATTGGGGCGGCGCTCAGGGTATTCCCGGGCCGGACCTTCCATAGGGCGCGGCGCCCCGCACCCAAAAAATGAGAAAAGTCCAACGCTTACGTGCCGTCTTTTCTATCGTCTTGGGCAAAGATCGGAGAATCACGCCTAGGATCGCGCGCGAGGCGGCCAATTAGATGGCGCAGCGTACCGTGGAAGAACGAGTCTCGCGGCTATTAGCCCTAACTCTGAGACACCGACCCGCCACCGCGGGCCTCATGCTCGACGCGGAGGGCTGGGCCGAGTTGGCCCCGGTGCGCGATTTCCTGGCTTCGCGGCTCGGCCGCCCGGTCGCCGCCGGGGAGCTGCGTGGCTGGCTCCTCGGCAACCCGCGCTTTGAATTGGCGCCCGGGGCAGACCGCATCAGAGCGCGCTATGGGCACTCGCGCGTTTTGGAGCTATCGCCGGCCGCACATGCGATCGTCGATCCCGGCCTGCTCGCCCGGAAGGACCCGTGCCTTCTGCACGGCACCTCCGTCTCCGCGGCGCGGGCCATCCTGGGCGGCGGGGAGGGACTCATTCCCCGCTCGCGTCGCCGGGTGGCGCTGACGCGCGCCGCTTGTGCGCCGGATGCCTTTCGGGTCGCGCGCCGCCACCGCCCGGGTCCCTGGACGGTCCTCGCGGCGTCGGTGCGCGCGGCCGCGGAGCTTGGCACGGTCTTCTATGAAACCGGAGCGGCCGTCATTGAGGCGAGCGCCATCCCCGCCGCGGCCCTAGCGCCCATCGTGGTTTTCGGAGCGCCGCCGCAGGAATGCTCCCGCCTATTGACGGAGCTTGAGGGAGCCATCCCGGACAGGGCGGAGTGGAAGAATGCCCGCGCCCAGGTGCGGGCCGTCTTGGCCGCGGAGGGAATGTCTCGGTAGGAAGCGAGATGAGGATGATGAGAATCGTCTGCATTTCAGATACGCACGGCCGTCATGAAGGCGTCGACATCCCGGACGGCGACCTCCTCATTCATGCCGGGGACCTCACCATGGCCGGCCGGGAGCGCGAGGTGGCCGATTTCAACGCGTGGCTGGGCAAGCTCCGGCACCGGCACAAGATCGTGATCGCTGGAAATCACGATTGGATCTTCGAGAGAGAGCCCGCGCGGGCCCGCCGGCTTTTGACCGGCTGCGTCTACCTAGAGGACTCCGAAACGGTCGTCGAAGGAATCCGCGTCTATGGTTCGCCGTGGCAGCCCGAGTTTTGCGACTGGGCCTTCAACTTGCCCCGCGGCCGCGCGCTGAAGGCCAAGTGGGACTTAATCCCCGCGGGGGTCGACATCCTGGTGACCCATGGCCCGCCGCTGGGGCGGCTGGACCTGGTCGAGCGCGGGGAGCGCGTGGGGTGCGCCGATTTGCTGGCCGCGGTCGAGCGGATAAAGCCGACCCTTCATGTCTTCGGCCACATCCACGAGGCCGCGGGGATGAAGCCCGGGTTTCCGACGACCTTCATCAACGCCTGCGTATTGAACGCGCGCTACGATGTCGCGCACCCGGCGCGGGTGTTCGACGTCTTTCCGCGGTCTCAGCCCGACCCTTAAAGGCAAATCTTCAAGTGGTTCTTGCGGAAATCAATGGCCAGAAGGCATCCCTCGAGCAGGCGAGTGCCGATCAAGATGTCTTTGGCATGGGAGGCGACAGCATCCACTTCTCGGATTCGGCGCATCCATCGGATTCTCCCCGCAAAGACCTTTTCCCGCACCACGTCGCCCGTAGCGATCTCGTAGGACTCGTGGCCGATCCAACGCCATCCCAAGCGCCGAATCAAAGGCTCGGGAAGGCTTAAGCTGCCGTTGAATCCAGTATCGATGACGGCGGAATGGGATCGCGAATGGTCTGTGGAAGAAAGGAGAGACAGACGAACCATGGGTTCTCCACGGCGATTAACGCGCCCCCGGAGCATGGGATCTCCGACTACGCAGTTTGTGAACCGCGGGGTAGCCGATCCGGAAGAACTCAAAGAGTTTCCCCGGCAAAGCGGCCATGGCGGAATGGGCGGCTTCCAAGACGTCCTTTCCTAGGAAATACCGCCCCGAGTCGGGCTCGACGGCCATGACCTGGCCCTTATGACGCGCGAGCAGGCGTCGCTCCATGCTGTGGAACAGTTTGGAAGCCCTTTTCAATTTCTGAAGTTCTTTCTTGCTCATACTGTCGGTTGGCGTTCCTATTTTAGCATACCATCTGCATTCTTTTGGCGGGTTCCCGGCAGCCAAAATCAGGCCGACCGTGCGGCAGGGGCGCTCAAGTTTATTTCTGGGCCGGACCTGCCCCAAGCCGCGGCGCTACTGCCCCGGTATGGTGGTGTCGTTGCGGATTGAAATGCCGTTGCCGCCGGCTTTTGAGTTGCCGGAGGGCTGGCGGTCCGGCGGGCCCCACGACACGCCCGCGCCGGTCAGCACTTCCCCGCGGTAGCCGGCCGTGGTGTTCATGAAGTGCGATCCCGACTCGACGGAATGGGTTGCGAAGGGGCCTCCGGAGGCGACCCTGGGAAGCATGCCCGCCGTCCGGATTAGGGCCCCGTTCTGCGGCTGGGGGCCTTCCGGAGCGGGGAGACCGGCGCGCCGAAAGGCGCTCGGCGCGAAGCTTCTATGGGGAGCGGAGCGAAGGGACGGCCGCGAGGAGGGGCTAAAGGATGTGCGGCCGCGTTTCTGCGCCCAGCCGGACTGCGCCGACAGCGTCAGCAGGGCCAGTACCGCGACTCCCAGCAGGCCTAGTCTCTTCATGCGGAAATTGTACCCCGGAAAGGGGCCGGATTCAATGCCGGGAATGTTACGAGAAAGCAAAAAAATAGTAAAGAGAAAATGCTTGAAAATAAAGAGATTTTACGAACGACAACGGCGTGCCGGCAGGCAGGAAATGCGGCCGGGCCCTCCTGCCGGCACGGCAGGTCTTGAATCCGCAATCTGTATATTCCATACTATGGCCGAAGGAAACCATCGATACCTTAATATGAGCAACCGCTTCACGGAGCGTGCCCAGCGAGTCATTTTGATCGCCCAGGAAGAGGCCAAGCGCCTCAACCACGACTATGTGGGCACCGAGCACATCCTTCTGGGCCTCATCGCCCTGGGCGAGGGCGTGGCCGCGCAGGTGCTGGCCAACCTCGGCGTGGACTTGCGGCGCGTGCGCTCGGAGATCGAGAAGATCGTGGGCACGGGCGACAACGTGATGCTGTTGGGAGAGATACCCTTCACGCCCCGGGCCAAGAAAGTCCTGGAGTACGCCGTGGAGGAGGCCCAGCACATGGGCCACTCCTACGTGGGCACCGAGCACCTCCTTTTGGGCCTTATCCGCGAGGAGGAGGGGGTCGCCGCGCGCGTCTTGGAGAACCTGGGATTGCGCTTGGAGGTCGTGCGCGAGGAGGTCTTGAACCTTCTCGGCGAAGGCCAGACCCAGCACGGCGGCGGCGGAAAGGAGGGGGGAGCTCAGACCCCGACCCGCACGAAATCCAAGACCCCGACACTCGATGAATTCGGCCGCGATCTGACGGCGATGGCGCGCGAAGGCAAACTCGACCCGGTGATCGGCCGGGCCGATGAGATCGAGCGCCTCATCCAGATTTTGGCCCGCCGCACCAAGAACAACCCCGTCTTGATCGGCGACCCCGGCGTGGGCAAGACCGCCATCGTCGAGGGCCTCGCCCAGAAGATTACCTCAGGCGATATCCCGGAGTTGCTAGCCTCCAAACGCGTCATGACCTTGGACCTGGCTCTCGTCGTGGCCGGCACCAAGTACCGCGGCGAGTTCGAGCAGCGCTTGAAGAATATCATCGAAGAGATTCGGCGCTCGAAGAACAACGTCATCCTCTTTATCGACGAGCTCCATACCGTCATCGGCGCCGGCGCGGCCGAGGGGGCCATCGACGCCTCCAACATGCTCAAGCCCGCCCTGGCTCGCGGCGAGCTCCAGTGCATCGGCGCGACCACCTTGGATGAGTTCCGCAAATACATCGAGCACGACGCGGCCCTCGAACGCCGCTTCCAGCCCATCGTGGTCGATCCCCCGTCGGTCGATGAGACCATCCTCATCCGCAAGGGCCTGCGCGACAAATACGAAGATCGGACGAGCGGCGGGGAGGGACAGAGGGTGTTATATGGCGTGTAGATCTCGGTGG
>CAYJXJ010000276.1:0-4279 GCA_964374095.1 uncultured Elusimicrobia bacterium | reverse complement strand
TCCCGCTACAACCGCTAGCCTGATTTTCCACGGAGGGGAATTCGCCTAAGAATCAGCGCCCTGTGTAGGTAGATAGCCGCAGCGGTAACCCGTTCCACCAGGGGATTTTCACCGATTTGTGGAACAAGTCGGAGGCCAAGAGGATGGGCAAGTGCGCCCGCCGGTGAAATTCCACGAGCACCTCACGGTCTGAAATAGTCACGTCTGCCGGCATGTCGATGAGGTCCCGGAAGATATTCCTGGCTTGGGCATCCGCATAACCCCGCATCCTTCGAGCGAGAAGCCGATATAGTCCACTGGCGATCACCAGCAGGGCCATGTCGTAATCCACCTTCATTCCCACCGAAGAAGAAAGCGCGTTCATGTGAAAAAAACGGACCGCGTCGGAAAGCGCGTTTTCGATCAACATCCGTTGGGCGTAGCGGGTGATGAGTTTCTTGAGTGACGCGTGGTGTGCATTGGTCAGGAGAATAGTGGGCTTATCATGCCCGATATCCAAGATGTAGAGCTGCCGGAATTGCCGGCCAGCGAGGCTGATCTTCTGCTCATAGACTCGAGGAAAGCGGAACTTGCGGGTCGGTACGTCCAGTTCGATGGTGCGCCATGCCGAGCGCGGAAGCAGCGCGATCTCCTTGATCCACTTGGGATCGCGCCTGAGCAAAGTAATGAAGAGAATTCCCATCTTGTCGAGCCGAGCCAAGTTGGCCTGGGTCGTGAGCTTGGAATCAAAGACAAGGTGGGGCGGCGCTTCGCCACGGGAGCGCTTCCAAAAAGAGATGAATCGGAATATTTCCTCGGACTCTTCTCCCTTCCTGATGTCGGCGTTGGAGTAGCAGAAGGCCCGACTGTCGGCGTCCTGTGCGAGGAAAGCCAGGACGCTGGACTGGCGACGGCTACGCATAGAAAGATAGTGCCGCTCGACGACGGGGTCCTCCCCGTTATACTGGATAGAATGGAAGTCGAGGTTGAAGGATTTGCCCAGGAATAGGTCGTCGCCCACAAGCCGCCCATGCCAACTGGCGAGCAGGTCCATGGTTTTAGAATGGCTGATGCGCGAAGAGTATTCCGAGTAATAGCTCTTCTTCGGGATGGCGTTGAGCCCTGTGAACAAAGCCAGCCCCGGGTCCGCCACCAAAGCCATGATGTGACTTTTGCGCTCAATGGACCAGAGCTTCAACGCCAGGCAGGCCCGCAATGCGTGTTCGGCAGGAATCATTCTTGACCCAGGCAGTTTGGCCGCTTCTGCAATGAGACTAATGTCCAAGCGAGCGAGATCCGCCAGGAATAAGAAGAGTCCTCCGCAACGCGTGGAGAAACTACGTGGAGCGAGTGAGAAATTGCGGACGTCAGCCACAGGTTCGACAGTGGGTTGGGGACGGTACGGGCGCTCTTCGTCGAGACGGCGTGGGAGCGGCGCGAACCCTTCCTCTTTAAGGACCTCTCGCACAGCCGTAGGGCTCAGGGGCAGGCTCTTCTCCTTGAGGGCTTCGCTGATGTCGTAGATCGAGTAGTTGCGCTTGCGTAGAGCAATGATGTGATTGCGGGAGGCTGATTTCTTGGGCTGGCTGCGAGGTCCCGGACGGGGAGAGATGAAGAAGACGGGGTCATCGGCGTAACGGAAATGATGGCACAACACATGGAAAGAGGCTGGGGTATAGCCGAAGTCTCGGGCTACCTGGGCCGGGGGGCGTTGCTCGACAAAAAAAGCGCGCAGGGCCTCGTACTGCCGATGTTTGGCCGAAGCGGGCTCGAGGAAGAAATGTGGGCCGCGACTTATCTTGTTTAGTAAACGCATAATGCATATATAATCTAGTTCATTACAATCCAGGTTGTCAATAGCTACGAAGTGTCGCTATTGCACAGCAACTTGCTGGTGCCATTACGACGGTAATATGTTATTCCAGAAGTGTCGGCATGTAGTCATCTTGGTCCATATCGCACGACATAGACAATGTAATTATAATTATACAGTCTATCGGTGTACTATATGTACTCAGGCATCTCGCCTCCCTCACCCATCTCATGGGCAAACCCACCACACCGCTCGAATACTACCTCCGCTTCCTCCCCTGCGACGTCCGGCAGCTCTCGGAACTCAACATCGACGACCTGTTCCTCATCGAGGGGACCCGCCGCGTCAACAACGACTCCACCATCCGCGTCGCCGCGAAATTCTGGGAGGTCCGTCCCGTTCTCATCGGTGAGCGCGTCCAGGTTCGCTTCAACCCTGAAGACACCAGGCGCGTGTGGTACAGGCCCATCCAGGATTCCAAAGCCCCCTTCGAGCAGGCCGTCCAAGTCCAATGAAACCAGGAGCCGCCATGAACGCCATCGAAAATATTACCCTCAAGGCCTTCTTCGCCTTCAAGCGCCATCCCTTCCCGCCCGCCTGCGCCCCGGAGCCTCTCTTCTGCCCGGACTTCCTCGTCGCCTCCCTCCTCCAGGCCAAGAACGCCCTCGCCAGCCGCCTCCACCTTCTGGTCACCGCCCCCGCCGGCCTCGGCAAGTCCTCCTTCTGCCGCCTGCTCTTCGACGAACTCAATCCTCGCGACTTCAAACCCCTCTACCTCGTCGGACAGCCCATCGGCCCCGCCGACCTGCTGCGCTCGGTTGCAGACGCCCTGGGCCTGGAATCGAGCAATCGCCGGGGCCGGGCCGCTTTCTTCCTCGCCGAAGGCCTGGAAAAGATCGCCACCGCCGGCGGCGCGCACCCCGTCCTCATCCTCGACGAAGCTCAACAGCTTCCCGTCCAAGCCATCGAACTCCTGCGCCTGCTCGCCGAAAGCCGCAACAGAGCCTTGCTCTCGCTCGTCCTCGCCGCCACCGACGATTTCGCCAAGCTCCTCGCCCGCCCCGCCTTCGCCCCTCTGGCCGGCCGCTTCACCCTCCATCTGCGCATCCCGCCTCTCTCGCCCAACCAGGCCGCCGAGTTCATCGACCACGCCTTCTCGACCGTCGGCATGCAAAACATCCTCGCACCCACCGCCCTCCCCAGCGTCCACGCCGCCTCCACCGGCTCGCCCAGGCGCATCGGCGCCATCCTCGCCGCCGCCATGCACCGCGCCTTGATCAAGCGTTCCAGGATGCTCACCGACGAGATCGTTCAGGAGATTATCGATGATGCCGCCTACTGAGCCCGACGCCGACCCAGAGCCGTTGCGCGTAGTGCCCGTCGCCCATATCCCGCCCGAGGCCCTGGAGCGCCCCCAGTGGCTTATCGATCCCCTCTGGGCCCATCAGGCCGTCGGCATCATCGGCGGCGCCCCAAAATGCTGCAAGACCTACCTCGCCCTTGAAATCGCCCTTGCCGTCGCCTCCGGCCGCCCTTGCCTCGGACGCTTCCGCGTCCCCGAGCCCGGCCCCGTCCTCCTCTTCGCCGCCGAGGACGCGCCCCTTCAACTGCGCGCCAGGATTCTCGGCCTGGCTCGCGCTCGCGGCGCCGACTTCCTCTCCCTGCCCATTTTCCTCATCCTCGCACACCAACTCAGGCTCGACCTTCAATGCGACTTGGCCCGCCTGGCTCATGCCATCGAGACGCATCAGCCTCGCCTGCTCATCCTCGATCCCTTCGTGCGCCTCCACCGCCTCGACGAGAACTCGGCCATGGAAATCTCCGCGCTCCTCGCCGACCTGCGCCTGCTCCAGCGCCGCTTCCAACTCGCCGTCCTCCTGGTCCACCACACCCGCAAGGCCAACGGCGAAGCTTCCGGTCAGACCCTCCGCGGCTCCTCCGACCTCCACGCTTGGGGCGACTCCAACCTCTACCTGCGCAGAGCCCAGGACCAGCTATTCCTCACCGTCGAGCATCGCGCCGCAAAGGCGCCGGAATCCATCGCGCTCAAACTCGAAGGCGACGACGCCGCCCATCTTGAACTGGCCGCCTCTCCCTCAGCGCCGCCCACGCAGATAACCCCCGTCCTCCACACCGAGATCCTCGACACCCTCCGCCGCCATCCCGCCCCGCTCACCCAGTCCCAACTGCGCCGCGCCCTCCGCGTCCGAAACCAGTTCCTCACAGCGGCCCTCCACGAACTGCTGGCCCAAAACAAGATCAGCCGCTCCGACCGCGGCTGGACGACGTTCTAGATTCGCACCGCCGGGTCAGCCGCTTCTCTGCCCCGCCATCTTGTCGGCATTCCCTCGCTAAGGCACGGGAACGGGAACGCCTCAAATTCCAGTTAAAGTATTCCGGGAATTCGTGTGGGATTAAGCACGGGATTCGACAGCGGTGCTGCAAAAGGCGATGTCTCCGTGCGGCTCACCTACGGAACTGGCAAGG
>CAYJXJ010000275.1:0-4296 GCA_964374095.1 uncultured Elusimicrobia bacterium | reverse complement strand
CTAGAGGCCATCCGTGCCTGTGATGGAGTCCTAGCTTATGACTATGCCGATGACCGCCTGTTGAGCATCAAGGGATCCGCCTTCTTCTTGCTTGGACGCAAGGATGATGCGCTGGACGCCTGGAAGGAAGCATTGCGCCATCACCCGGGAGACAAGGACCTCGAGGACCTCATCCGCCGTGTCAAGAATGGAAGCTACTCTCCGCCGCGTCACCCAACCGACATTCTGGAATCGCTGGGCAGCAATAACGAGTGGATTCTTTCTATCAGCAGGGGACACTTGAGCCACCTTGGCCCACAGGAAGCCGGACGCCTATTTCTTCAGGCCGGCGCGGATAAGAAAGCGAGCATCCGGAAAGGCGTTTACGAGATACTCTACCGTCTAAGATTCTTCTCACCTGAGGCAGTGGCGAACTCCCTACCTCGGCAACGGTCCCTATTTCCGCGCTCGCCGAGGCGCTCGCAGATTCGCATGCCGGAGTCCGACGCGGAGCCGCCTCAACTATCTCCTCGCTGGAATTGAAGGAACCCATCCTCGTGACCGCACTCGCGCGGAAATTAGCCGACTCAGACCAGGATGTACGCAGGCAGACCTCAAAAAGCAAGCTAGCCAGGCGCCGATTGCCATCGCCGTGGCGCTGATCTTAGCGTTCATGCTGCGCTGGCAAGTGGCAGGGACATTCCAAGCCAAAAACGAGAGCATGGAGCCCATCATCAAGGCGGGCTCCTATCTCATGGTCAGCGCCGATGACTCCCTGCGCCGATCAGACGAGGGAGCCGGCATGCCCCATCGACTGGACCGGCATGCGTGCCTGGAAGCCCGGGCTCAACCGTCCTTGACGATCATCCTGAGCGCCCGCAGGATCATCGGGCGTTTGCGGGGAGCGGCGTCCCGGAGGATGGCGCTGACGGCGCGGTCGATTTCGGGCTCAGGGTGACGCCGCTGCGAATCTCAACTCACGTTCGGCGGTTATTAGTCTGTTTGCCGCTCTTTCCAATATCCTGGTTTTTTACGAAGATGCATGACTGCTATGATCTCAACAAACTCCGACCTGGCCTCCGGGTGAAACCCGCAGGGCGTCATCCAAGATTCTTGATCGCTTCGTCGAAAACCTGCTCTCCGGGGACCAATCTCGCCTTTCCATCATCGAGTTCCTGGCAGCGGCGGCGAATTTCGTCCTTCCACTCAGGACTTACCTCGAAAGGCTCATCGAAATCGAGGCTCTCAAGCAGCTTCTCGGCGATGAATGCACGCGCTTCCCTAGGAAGCTGCAAGGCTTCGGCGGCAAGATTCTCGGCCTTAGGACTCATAGTTGCAGTATACCCCCTGATCTTCTGGAAATCAAGCTGCTGCGGGCCTGTGTCAAGCGCCAATAGAAATGTCATGTAGTTGACGCGAATAGAAACGTCATGTTGTTGAGGGCTCGAGAGAGCTCCGTCATATGCCGTTCCCTCTTTCTTTTTGGCCACTTTTTCTTTCTGTGAATTGCGGTGGATGGCTGTGGATAACGTGCATGGCTAGAGCGCGGCGACCACGGGAGAAGGCAGGCCGACGTGGTGCGGCCCGTGCAGGAACAACCGCCTCCAGGGATGGTCCTTGGCCGGTTTTGAGCCCACTCCCTTGACCCTGGGATCGACGTAGAGCCTGCCCTTGGAGGGCTGCGCCACGAGCAGAGGCCGGTAGGGCCGCTTCTCGATGGGCTTGAAGCGCAGGTAGGCGCCCTTGGCCCGCAGATGCGTGGTGCCATCCAGCCGGATCTCGACCTCGATCTTGTCCTTCGGGTGCAGCCGGACCGGCTGCTCCTCGAAGAGCTGGAAGAAGCGGTTCTGGAACCGCACGGTGTAGTCGTTGAACAGCGAGCGCTCCACGCGCAGGGACAGGATTTGATCCAGCCGATGCTCGGCAAGCAGGGGCTTGTGAACGTCCGTCGGACGCGCCGGCGGGACCGCGAAACGCTTGTTGTGATCGTCGATGTAGAAATTGCGCAGGAAGGCATTGCCCGCTTCCATCGAGCTGATGCCGGCCAGGCGCAGCTCCTTGACCAAGCGATCCTGGTGGGTGTCGAAGCCCCGTTCGACGCGCCCCTTAGCCTGAGGGCTGTCGGCGCAAATGACGTTGACGCCCAACTCGCCCATGGCCCGCGTGAACTGCGTGATGGGCTGCACGTCGCGCAATTCTTCCTCCACGCTGGCTTGCCGGTTGATCTTGTAGATCGAGTCCTTGTCGACGTAGAAGCCGCCGGGGCGGCCGCGGCGCAGGAGATAGGTCTTGGTCGCGCGCATGAGGGTCAGCGTATCTTCGACTTTGACGAACTCGGCGTGCAGAATGCCGGAGGTCGCGTCGTCGATGTAGGCCAGCAGCACGCAGCGCGGGCAACGTCCCTCGAACCAGTCATGGTCGGAGCCGT
This sequence comes from uncultured Elusimicrobia bacterium, assembly GCA_964374095.1. Classification (GTDB taxonomy): domain Bacteria; phylum Elusimicrobiota; class Elusimicrobia; order UBA1565; family UBA9628; genus CAYJXJ01. Next base: position 1,889 of record CAYJXJ010000275.1, on the reverse strand, counting down.
CGAGCTGGGTGAGCATGCCCACGTTGGAGCGGCGCTCCCGCCACTGGCGGTGTTTGGCCCCGCGGCGGTGCACATGCCAAAGCCCAACCTGCGTCATCAGGCCGCGCAGCGTCCCCTCGCTCAAGACGATCCTGTACCTGCTGCGCAGCTTGTCCTGGGCGAAGGTGGGCCCAAAGTCATGCCAGTCGGGGTCGTGGAGGGCGCACAGAGCCATTTCCAGAGGCTCAGTGTCGAGCTGGTTGTTCGACGGGCGGCCCCTCAGGCCGTGCAGAATCCCACGGTTGCCCCGCAGGCGGACCTGCGCGCACAATCGGGCGATCTGGCGCTCGCTCACATCCAACATCTCGCTCGCTTCGCACCAAGCCAGTTCCTCGTCGAGAACCTTGCGGATAGTACGCAGCCGGTCGATTTCTTTGTTGCTCATGTTCAGCCTCTCGTCCATGTCCCGTTCCTCCACCCGTTTGGGAGAAGGATTGTAACCCGGGACATGACATTTCTACTTGCGCCGAACATGACATATTAACTTTCGTACGACACTATCTCATGGTCAATAAGCTGGCCTACCGTTTCAGAAAGCCGGCGGCGGACGATCTCGTAGTCTATGATAGTGCAGGTCGCAAAGTCATTGCCCAGGTAGCCGAGTCGCTGGGGTCGTCCGGGATGCTGAAACTGGTCAGGCTCAAACCTGGCCCTTCCGAGGGAGCGACGGCCGAGGTTGCAGAGGACAACCTTGTTGGACGAGTCTGGCTGGTCACGCATTGAACTTACCGGATGTTCGATGAGCAGGTCCTCAAGTTCCGGGTGACCGAGGACCTCTCCATCCTGGAAATCAGCCGTTAGCCGTCGCGCCGACGGCGGCTGATTCTTGATGGTGTGACGGTGTCGGGCGCGCTGGGCGCGGCGGCGAGGCCGGTTGACTCAGTGAGTCCACCGTCTTTGCGCCTCTTCGTAGACTTCCTTCCGATGGCAGATGGTCCACACCGTGACCTCGCGCGCCCGAATTTCATAGACCACCCTGTAATCCCCGACTCTTATCTTCCACAAACCCGAGAGAGATCGCCGGAGGCGCTGGCCATACCTTGCCGGCTCGACCATCAGTCGGGTTTCAATCGCCCGAAAGATGCGGACCTGCAGGTTGTGGGGGATGGCCGGAAGATCTGCTTGCTCGACCTCTGGCCTGTAGGCAACGGCATAAGCCGCGGGCACCTACTTCATCCTGAGCCGTTGTCTTATCTCTTCGTGTGAAATAGAGGGAGCCTTGTTGCTCCTGCGCCTCTCCACGATGGCCTCGAGCCCCGAGTCTTCGATAAGCTCAAGCGCTTCGAGGAGGAGGTCCCGCGTCTTCTGTGAAAGAGAAACTCCGTCTTTCTTGGCCAGCCTTTCTATGGCGTGATAAATGGCCGGCTCCATGACCGTCGATATCCTCGGCAGCGCGCTAGGCATGGTCCACCTCCGAACGTATCATAAGTTTAGCACCTTTGCGGCACCACGTCAATGGGCCGGCGGCAAAAACGGCGAATAGCCCAATTCAGCCGGTTGGAAGTCCGAATCGAGCTTTTAGCCGCGATCAGACCCCTTTTTGGCGTCAGCCAAAGCGGCCTCTGAATGGGCCGTTTAAACGCCATGTTCAATGGGCACTCTTCCGACTGCTCGGCTCACCGGTGAGCCCGCGGCTTAGCGTCAGGTTGCCAACGCGCCGGGACGGGAATGTCGCCGCGGAGCCCTTCCCGGCAAGCGGGCCTCGAAGGGTTCGTAGCGCAGGGGCAGGCCTTCGGGTACCACTCTCCGTCCCGCCGAGACATCCCCTTGACAAAATAAACTAGTCTGTTAAACTCAATGCCGTTCACTTAAGCCGGTCTCCCGACGAGAAATGGTAGAGTCTTCCCTCG
>CAYJXJ010000274.1:0-4306 GCA_964374095.1 uncultured Elusimicrobia bacterium | reverse complement strand
GGGGAGACTCTACCATTTCTCGTCGGGAGACCGGCTTAAGTGAACGGCATTGGGTCTTGCCCATGCGTTGAAGTTCCCTCAGGAGCTCGCGCAATTCGATCCGGGCCTGGGGGTCGAGGCCGGAGGCGGGCTCGTCGAGCAGGAGGATCGGGGGTTCGTGGAGGAGAGCGCGTCCCAGGCAGAGACGCTGGGTCATCCCCCGCGACAGGGTGCCGACGCGGCACTCCCTTTTTTCGGACAGGCCCACCAGATCCAGGACCGCCCCGGTGATAGCGCGCCGCTTGGAACGCGGGAGGCCATAGGCCCCGGCATAGAAATCGAGGTATTCCCAAACCCTGAGATCGGCATAGACGCCGTACTGGTCCGGCATCCACCCGACGATCCGGCGGACTTCCATGGGATCATTCAAGGCGTCGGTGTCCATGACCCGTACCGTCCCGCCGTCGGGTCTGAGGAGGGTCCCGATGATCTTGAGGGTGGTGGTCTTGCCCGCGCCGTTGGGCCCGATGAAGCCGTAGATCGCGCCGGTGGGCACCGTGAAGCTGACCTCCCGCAGGGCGGGGAGGCCGTCGAAGCTCTTGGAGACTTCCCGGATCTCGATCATGGGGGCTTCGGAAACGTGAGGTATTGGATCGTGGAGGGTCCATCGGGAATGAAGCGGGCCCGCGCGATTCCTGTTTCGCTCCAGAGGAAGCGCGCGGCGCGCGTCAGGCGGCCCACGGAGGCGTGGTTTTGCGCGTAACGGGACGCCGGGCTGGATCCGGTGTGCATGAGCCCGATCTCGACCCAACGCCCCGCCACGCGGTCGTACAATTGCAGCCGCGGCGGCCGGGTCCACGTTCCCGCCAGGCGCACAAGGGCATCGGCCTCCGGCGGTTCGAAGCGGGGCGCCGGCACCTGGAGGGTCAGCGCGTCGGCGTTGGCGGCGAGGGTGGTGCCCGAGAGGTGCCAGCCGCCCCGGTAGGGCCGGGGATCGAGGACCTGCAGGTTGGGCCAGCTCGAGAGCGGCTTTGCGGGATGCGGCACCGGCCAGAGGTAGAGCCAGCGCTCGCGGCCGCGTTCGTCAGGGGGAGCCTCCGGGGGTGGGATTCCGATCATCCACCAGGAGCCGGGGCCGGCCGAGGCGATCATGTGCGCCACGATGCGGCCGGCGTCCTCCAGCGCCTGGCTCAGGGGGAGCGTCACGGAAGCGTCAAGGAAAAAGGCGCCCGAGGCGCCCGGCGGGGCCGGCTGCGTGGCGACGAGGACGCGGGAAGCATCGAAGACCAGGAGCAGCTTGTCGAAATGGCGTCCGGTCCGGTTCTCCCATCCCACCCCCTGGCGGGTGCTTATCTCCACGGGCGTCAATCCAAGCCCGCCGCCGAGAGTCTTGGTGCCGACGAGCTTGAGGTGGACCAGCTCGCCGGCCTCCATTCCCATGCGCAGTTGGGAGGCGCCGCCCTTACGGTGGAAGCGCCAATTCCGCCGGAGGGGAGAGGACGGCCGGCCATGGGCGCCGGTGGGCCGGAGCGGGTCCAGGACCGCTTCAACGTCGGCCGGCAGATCCACGGTGCGCGTCTCCCGGCGGCTCGAGAAAAAGTCGATCCAGCCGGTGAGACGCCCCAGCGGGGAATCGGGCGGGGCCGAAACGATGAAGATGGCCTCGCGAACCAACGGCACCCGGCCCGACGCGCCCAATCCCCAGGCCGTGACGGTGAAGCAGGCGATGATCGCCAGCCGGCAGAGCCAGGCGGCCTCCGGGCGCCCGAGCCGGCGGAGCAGCAGCCAGACCGTGGGGAAGAGGATCAACAGGTAGACCAGGCCGAACACGGCGAACCTGCGGCCGGGATTGGACTTCGGGAGGGTGCGGCGGCGGAGCGGCCCTTCGAGGGACTGGGCGGCCTCGCTGTCTTGGGCCGCGATCTCCTGGATATTCCGCGGTCTCTTCAAGTGAAGCGACAGGAGTTCCAGGGCGAGGATCGGCCACCCGTCATAGGAGGAGAGGCTCGGATCGGTCGTGTCGAAAGCGAAGAGGAGCACGTGACCCATCCCGTAAGGTTTCGAAACCACCAGGGGATGGCCATCGCCCGTCAATAGGGTTTTAGATCCGGGGGAGACCTCCAGCCGGACGGACCAGGGGGCCGGATCCCTGGGATCCCGCGGGAGGCCGGTGTGCTTCTCAAGCGCCGGAAGGACCCCCAGGGCCGCGTCGCCGCTGACGGAAGCCGGCAGCATCGCCTTCAGCCAGGGGACCCTGAGCCGGGCCAAGTCCCGCTCGGCCGACACCAGCAGAACGCCCCCGTGGGCGACCCAACCCTGCAGGGCGCGGACCTGCTCGGGCGTCAGGGCCGCGGGTTGCCACCGGGAGACGAGCATCGCGTCCAGGGAGTCGTAGGCCAGGGGCGAGGGCGGGAGGTCCTGGGGGGACACCGGGGCGAGATGGACCCAGCCGGGGCCGGTGGGCGACGTGGCTTGGGCCAGGCTCCCGACGGCAAGCGACTCCTCGGAGACCGCGGCGACGAGGACGTCGAAATGCCCGAGGAGGTTGAGCTGGAAGTCGATCGAGGAGAGCGAGCCGTCCGAGGCTTCGAGCTGGAGCTGCTGTTTCGCGGACTGCTGGTCGAGCGTCACGGGCATCCACACCGTGCGCCGGGATCGGGGCGGAAGCTCCAAGTCCAACCCCCGGCTCGAGCCCGTCTCCGAGATCGCGAGGCGGCCCTTCCACTCCGTACCCCGGTTGTCCAGATCGACCGACACCGCCGACCAGCGCCCCGGCCGCACCCAACCCTCGAAGGCCGCGGCGGCGGAAGCGCGCAGCTGCGGCCCTTGAGCCGAGGCCGAGGGCGCGTAGGCCGCGGCTAATGCGGCGAGAATGCCAGCCCGGAATCCCACTCTCCAATATGTAGCCGGGAACCCTTGCAAAGTCAATGATGAAGTTGTCCCGGTTCCCGCGGTTTTGGAACTCCGCCCGGGCGGAGTCCACCATGCCTGGCACCGGGTTTCTTTAGGAAGTTACTCCCAGTCGCGGGCCTGCGGCCTGCGAAGACCGCAAATCCGAGCCCCGGTCCCCTTGACAGAAACGCCAAATTATAGCATAATTATGCTATGTTCGAGATTGAGTTCAAGCCCGCGGCGATTCAACAACTCAAGGGCTTGAAACGTCATTACGCCGCGATGGTGGTTCGGGCGATAGAAAAGCATCTCAAGCATAATCCGGAGAGCCCCATGCCTCCCAGGATAAAGAAGCTCAGAGGGAGGCAACAAGCGGCCTATCGCTTGCGCGTGGGCGACTACCGTGTCTTCTATGACGTCGCAGACGCGAAGGTGACGGTAGTCGCGATTTTGCCCAAGTCTGAGACGGAAGGCTTTTATCTTAAGGAGGAGCGATGAAGACCCTTAACATGTTCGAGGCCAGGAATCATTTTTCTCAGACGCTCAAGGAAGCAAAAAAAGACCTAGTGATCGTGACCCTGCGCGGCAAGCCCGTGGCCGCGATTCAGGGCATCACGGAGGATGATATGGAGGATTTTCTACTGGAACGATCGCCAAAGTTCTGGAAAATGATCGAAACCGCCCGTCGCGGCAAGGCGGTGTCCTTGGAGGCCGTCAAACGCAAGCTCAGGATTTGAACCCTACAGAATTAGAGGCTCGGCAGCCCGGCGAGCACCTGGCCCGCGTCCTTGAGCCGGGATTGGGGCCCCGGGTTCAGGCAACCCGTGACGAGGTCGGAGAACCAGCGGGGGACTCCGGCGGGCAGGGGCTCATCCGGCGCGGCGCGTCCCGTGGCCATCTCGAGAGCCAGCATGCCCAAGGCGAATACGTCGTGGGCCGGCGTGGAGAGAGCGCCTCCTTCCGGCGCGGCGTAGGGGGGCTGGGCCTCGGGCATGCCGGACCCGGGCGGGCGGGCCAGGCCGAAGTCGATGAGTTTGACCTCCCCCTTGCGGCCGAGGACGATGTTGGAAGGGCGGATATCGCCGTGCGCCTTGCCGTTTTGATGGCAGTCGGCCAGGGTCTGGCAGACGAAGCGCAGGACGCGAGCGCCTTCGAGCACGCCGATCTTGCCGCGGGCGGTGATGACCTCGGCCACGGTCTCTCCGGGGACGTGCTCGCAGGCCAGGACCACTCCCTCGGGCGCGGCGAGAGCTTCCAGGACCGCGACGAGCCCGGGCCGGGCCGCCGCCGGGGGCTGGCGCCCGGCGGCGGCGAGCAGCCAGGGTTGGGAGGCCTGCGGCAGGCGTTCTCCGAAAACTTTCAGGGCGAGTTCGGGACCGGCGCCCTCGCTCGCCAGCAGGGTGATGCCGTGGGGGCCGATCCCGAGATGATCCCG
>CAYJXJ010000273.1:0-4351 GCA_964374095.1 uncultured Elusimicrobia bacterium | reverse complement strand
CTGCTATCGCCGGTTGACGCGGAGACCTCTAATGAGTGCGTCCGGACGCAGTGGCTCACGGCTGCACAGGCCCCTCGGAGCCTAACCGCCCACGCACTCCCAATCTTTCAGCGCACCCCTTAAACCCGTGGCGAATTCATCGCCGCGTGTACTAGTCGCCGCCGTCGGCCACAGCCAGGCAGACACGACGGCCGCTGGAGAGATTCGTCCCGGCCAACCCATTGACTTTCAGACGCGCGTGCGCGGCGTCGTCGGCCATGCGCGCGCGCCCGGCGGCCCCGGCGCCCGCTTCCTCCGACCGGTGTGACGAGAGGTGACCCCTCTCCCGCAACCCCGCCCGACGAGCCCGCGCCCCCAACTCGCCCGCAAGTGACCCGGAGTGACGGCGCGGACGCCGGCTATCGAACTCTTGCCGGTTCCTTAGGTTCAATCCGCTCAGGTGACCTGCGCCTCCAATCGTTGGAAGCGCAGGGACTTCTAGACCCGGGAGGGACTCATGAAGAAATATTGGAAAGCAGGCCTGGCGGCGGCTCTCTTGACCCTCGCTTGGCCGAGCGCGGGCTGGGCCGGCTGGAGCGAAAAGAGCTGGACCGAGGCTCAGGCCTCCGTCGTTGAATCGTTCAAGGAGGCCCTGCGGGGGGTGCGGGCCGCGGCCGGAGTCCTCAAGGCCCTGCCCCGCGCCGTGCGCCCGGCCGACCACGGCGGGGATTGGCCCGAACCCAAGAGCTCGCTTCAGGCGGTGGTGGACGCTTGCGCCGTGAAGGCTCCGATCGCCGGCGCCGAGGAGTTCGCGGACCTCTACGGCCCCTGCCTCCAGCGCCGCTGGCCGCCCCTCTACATCGAATGGGTTTGGGGCATCGACCCGCACGACATCTCGATCCAGTGCGAGTGGCGCGCCGGCGAAGACGCCGTCGAGAAGATGAACGGCACGCTGCTGGCCCCGGGCAAGGACGGCAAGCCCTTCAAGCTCTGGATCAGGGCGTGGCGGCAAGATCGCGAACGGCCCTAGCGCGTCCGAGAGAGTTATCCACCGCGCTGGGGGCGCCTCAAGCGCGGTGGATAACCTCGAGCCTTTCCTATGAAATAAGCCGTCGCCGGGAGGAACAGCCATGCTGAAGCGACTCTGTCGGGCTCTTGCGGTAGGCGCGGCGTTGGTCGCGCAAGCCGGCGCTTCCGAACTGCGCATCGTCGCCTTCGAGCCGTCAGTCCCCGCGGCGGAGCGCCTTCGGCTCGTGCGGGCGCGCGGCGCCCGAGTCTTGCGCGAGCTGCCTCTGATCGCCGCGGTATCCGCGGAGTTGCCGTCGGGGACCGCGCCAGCGCTCGACTTGAGCCTCCAGTCGATCCCCGGAGTCCTGCGCGTGGAGGAGGACTTCCGCCAGATCTGGATCCGGGATTCCCACCCCGCGCTCCAAGAGGCGCGCCGGGAGATCGCGGAGGCTCTCCACGGCTGGCGCTTCCGGCCCCGACCCAGTCTCCCGGCGCCCGACCCGCGCGTCCCCTGGGGAGTGGCCCGGGTCAACGCCCCGGCGGCCTGGGGCCGCGCCCGCGGCGCCGGGGTCAAGGTGGCGGTCATCGACACGGGCATCGACCGGACCCATCCGAATCTGAGCCCTAATATAAAGGGAGGCCGCAACCTGATCGCCAACGCCAAACCCGAGGCCTTCGACGACGACCAAGGCCACGGCACCCATGTCTCCGGCACCATCGCGGCCGCGGCTCTTTCAACCGGCCCCGTCGGCGTGGCCCCGGAGGCCTGGCTCTACGGGGTCAAGGTCCTCGACCAGTGGGGAGGCGGGACCTTCGCTGATGTGATCGCCGGCATCCAGTGGGCCGCGGAGAATCGCATGGACGTGGTCAACATGAGCCTCGGCGCCTCCTTCGCCCCCGAGTCCCTCCGAGCCGCGGTCCAGGCCGCGGTCCGGGCCGGCTTGGTCGTGGTCGCGGCGGCCGGCAATTCGGGCGGATCCGTCGGAGTGCCCGCCTCGTATCCCGAGGTGATCGCCGTTTCCGCCTCCGATTCCGCCAATAAGCTCGCCGACTTCTCCTCGCGCGGGCCCCAGGTGGCCTTCATCGCGCCCGGCGTGGACGTGCTCTCGACCGCCATGGGAGGAGGCACGACGACCATGGACGGGACCTCCATGGCCTGCCCGCATGTCGCGGGGCTCGCGGCCCTCGCCATCTCAGCCTCGGGCGTGCGCGGGGCCGAGGCGGTGCGCGCCGCCCTGCGCCGGGCCGCCGTCCCCCTGCCGGGGCTCAAGCCTCCGGAGCAAGGAGCGGGCCTCGTCGACGCGGCCAAGCTCGTGAAGTGACGGGGGGTGACCGCCGCGGGCCGCTGCGCGCCCGTCGGGCGGACCGGGCGGCCGGTGAGTCACGGTGACCTTGCGTGATGAAGCGGAGCATGGTCCCAAGTAGCTATTCGCGGCCCCGCTACAATGCGGGAGTCGGACCCTAGGGTCCGGAGGGAGAAATTCTATGAGGAAGACTTTCGTGTTCATCGTCTCGGGCATGTTGCTGGCCGGACCGGCGGCGGCCGGGGCCGCGGCCGGGACCCCTTCCCGGAGCGATTCCAGCGGGGTGCAGGAGCTCCTGCGGCTCCTGGAGGATGCCGACCCCCAAACCCGCGCCCAGGCGGCCCGAGCCCTCAAGGCCCACGTCCACGACCCGCAAGTCGAACGTAGGCTGGTTTCGGTGCTGGAACGCTGGGGCGAGGAGGTGCTCGTGCGCAAGGAGGCGGTGCGCAGCCTCTCCTGGGCCACCCGCAACGACTCCACCAAGCGGCGGGTCCTCGACCTCGCCCGCGGCGGCGAGCCGGAGCCTCTCCGGGCCATGGCCGTCAAGGCGCTCTGGCCCGTGGCCGGTACGGACTACGGCGTCAAGAGCGCCCTTCTCGAGGCCCTGAGCCGGGCCCCGGAGACATCGATTCGAGCGGCCGCGGCCTGGACCCTTTTCGCCGCGGATCAGCACCACGACGCGCGGCGCGCCCTTGTCGACGCCATCCGGGATCCGGCGGCCGCCGCCGCGGTGCGAATCGAGGCGGCCAAGAGCCTGTTTACGCCCATGATCCACTACGAGGTGAAGCGCCCGGTGATGGAGGTCGCCGCGAACCCCCAGGAAGATCGCTCGATCCGCGAGTCAGCGACCTTGGCCCTCATGGGAGCCAATCACGACTACGAGGTCCAGAGCTTCCTGGAGCGCCAGGCGCGCAACGACCCCGATCCCGCGCTCCGGGCGGCCGCGGTCCGCGCCCAGGAGGGCCTCACGCTGGAGTGGGCGCGGCACTTCCACCTGGCGGCCTACCGCCGTCATGGCCAGGTCATCCCCCTCGACCCACTGGAGAGCGAGTGACGCCATGAAACTCCCTGCCGTCCTTTCGACCCCCGTCCTCGCGGGGATGTGCCTCTGCGCCCGCTCGGCTGCCGCCGGACCCGAGGCATCGGCGCATGCGGCCGGGGCCGCATTTCAGGTATTCCTCAACCCTTCCGCCTTTCGCGGCCTCAAATTCACGCCGGCGTCCGGGTCTCCTCAGGAGGAGCTGATGCTCCTGCTCGACGACCCCGACGCCGCGCTGCGCGCCCGCGCCGCCAAGGCTCTGCGTCGATACATCACCTGGGATGAACGCGTCCCTAGAAAGCTCCTCGAGGTCCTCGACCGCGCGGGCGAACCGGATTCGGTGCGCCGCGACGCGCTCAAGTCCCTGGCCTGGGCCGAGCGGGATTCCGTCATCACCCGCCTCATCGCAACCGCGATCAGCCCCCACAACTCGATCGACATCCGCTCACTCGCCCACAAAGCCCTGAGCCTCTCAGCCCACTCTCCCGCCGTCGTCGATATTCTTCTGGCGACCCTCCACGACTCCCGGGCCGATCCCGAGGTGCGCGAGGCCGCGGCGTGGGGCCTGGGCGGCGCCGTGGACCGGGACGCGGCCGTGTCGGCCCTGCAGGAAACCGCCCGCATGAGCTGGGAGCCCCTCCCCCTGCGCGTCGAGGCGCTCAAGAGCCTCGCCGGGGCGCTGAGCTACGAGACGTCGCGAACCGTGGTCCTCTCCGTGGCTCAGGACCCGGCCGAGCCCGCGTCCCTGCGGGAGGTCGCGATCCTGTCCTTGGTCATGATCCCCTCCGATTATCGCGCCCGCCGGATCTTGGAGGACGCGGCGCGGGGCGACCCGGATCCGCTCCTGCGCCAAGCCGCCATCCGCGCCATGGGCGGGCTCACCCTCGAGCTGGCGCGCTACTTCCATTTCTTCAGCTTCCTCGGCACCCCCATCGACATCCTCGAAGACCAGTAGGGCGGTAGGGCGGGGTCACATCCCGCCATAAGACAAATTCCTCGAATTTGTCTTATGGCGGGATGT
>CAYJXJ010000272.1:0-4361 GCA_964374095.1 uncultured Elusimicrobia bacterium | reverse complement strand
TCGCTGTCGCTCGCCGCAAGTCGTGGAGTTCTTTTTGAAAAAGCTGCTCGGGGGGTACGGAAAGACGGCAAAGGAAGGGACCTTATCAATGGCTGACGAGGCAGGAAAGCAAAAAGCGCTGGCGAGCGTTGCCAAATTCTACCGGGAGGCCCTCCGGCGGGATAAGGCGGGCCGCGACTTGGCGGCTTCCCTGGGGGTCCACGACGCCCAGGCCCTGGAACGGTTCCAGGCGGGATACGCCAACGGGGCGCTACTGCGGGCGATCCCGTCCAAGGGCGGACTCCGGGACGCCCTGCTTGAGGTCGGCCTGTTGACCGCCGACGGCCAAGAGGCGGCGGCGGGCTGCCTGGCGATTCCGGCCATGGACCAGCACGAAAACGTCCTGGGCTTCGTGGCCGTAGCCCCGGACCGGACGGAGCGCCGGATACCGGCCAGCCTTCCTTTATATGGGCTCAACTGGGAGGCGTTCAAGGAGAAGGCCGTCATTTTCACGGACAGCGCCTTGAAGATGCTGCACTTTGCCCAGGTGGACTACGCCAACGCCGTTCCGGTCGGCCCCGAATTGGCCGAGGAGGAGCGGGCCTTTATCGAAAAGTACCGACCACAGAAAGCCTACTTCACGGCGGACTTGCCGGAGCTTCTGCGGCTGCTTCAAAAGCTCGAAGTCCCCTGCTACCGGCTGGCCGTGACGTTCCCGGCGACCCATGAACAGATCGAGCGCGCCATGAAGGCGGCGGAGCCCATCGGCCAGAGCTTAGGGCCTGACGCCGTGGTCAGGGTGGCGGACGACGCGATACGCTTCGAGTGCGGCCAGCGGCGCTACGAGCTGCGCGAGCTGTCCCCCGGCGAGGTGGACCGGCTGCGGGTCCGGCTCAAGGCCGAGGCCGAGGGACGGTTTCACCTGGACACCCTGGACCTCTACGCGGGCAGAAGCCGGGCGAGCTTCGCCAGGTCCGCCGCGCCCATTCTTGGCGTGTCGGACTCGGCCATTGAGGGCGACCTATGCCTGATGATTCGCAAGCTCGAAGCGATCCGCGCCGCGCGCCGGGCCGAGGCCGGGGCGCAGGATGGCCGCTACGTCATGACGCCGGACGAGGAAGCCGAGGCGCGGGACTTCCTCAAGCAAGTGGATCTCCTGGACCGCGTGGCGAAGGACTTGGAGATCATGGGCTATGTCGGCGAGGCGGCGAACAAGAAGATAGCCTACCTCATCACGATCAGCCGAAAGCTCGACAACCCGCTATGCGGCGTCATCATCAGCCGCGCGGGCGCTGGCAAATCGCGGCTTATGGAGAGCCTGGCCGAGCTGGTCCCGCCCGAGGACCTGGTGAGCTATACGCGCATCACCCCGCAGGCGCTCTACTACGCCGAGAATCGCAGCTTCAAGCACAAGCTCATGGTGTCGGGCGAGGACGAGGGGCTCCTGGGCTCTGACTACGCCATGCGCGAGCTGATATCCTCCAAGCGCATCAGCCTGGCCGCGCCGGTCAAGGACACGGCGACCGGCAAAATGAAAACGGTCGAGTACGAGGTCGAAGGCCCCATCGCCCTGCTTTTCTCGACGACACAGCCCGCGATCCACTACGAGAACGCGACCCGGTGCTTTATGCTCTCCCTCGACGAGAGCCACGAGCAGACCGCGCGCGTCATGGAGTTCCAGCGAGCGCGCAAGACCGTCGAGGGCGTCATGAGGTCCTTGGAGGGCCGCGCCCTGCGCCGCGTCCACAGGAACGCGCAACGGCTTCTCAAGCCCTTGCTCGTCGTCAATCCGTTTACCGACGGCCTCAAGTTCGCCGCGCATCGCATCGAATCCCGGCGCGAGCATGAAAAGTACCTGTCCCTGATCGAGGCGATCGCGTTCATCAAGCAGCACCAGCGCGAGGTCAAGCGCCTTCCCGCCGAGGGCGGCGAGCTGGAATACATCGAGGTCACGCGGGAGGATATCTCGGAGGCGGATAAGCTCATGGGCGAAGCCCTGGGCGACCAGGGCGACGAGCTGTCCCGGCCTTCCCGGCAGCTCCTGGTCCTCATCCGGCAAATGGTCGAGGAGCGCGCCCGCGAGTTGGAAATCGACCCGCGCACGTTCCAGTTCAACCGGCGCGACATCCGCGAGTATACGGACTGGTCGGACAACCAGATCAAAGCTCATATCAAACGCCTTGAGGAGCTGGAACAGCTCACGGTCAAGGCCGGGGAGCGAGGCCGGATGTACCGCTACCAGTTGGGTGGTTGGGCACCCGTTGGGCAGAAGTTGGGCGAGGGTCAAAACGGCGTCCTCGTCGAGAAACCGGCCAGTAGTTGGGAAGTTGGGCAGGTTCCGGGAAAAGAACATAAGGCCCTGAATGGAACGGCGAGCCGTGTCTGAGAAAATGGATACAAGCGACCTGGACGGCCTCAAAGCGGCCTACCTCAAGCACCTCCTGCTGAGGAACCTGACGCCGCTCTCCATCCGCCAGGTGGACCAATACCTGCGGATATTCCTGGGCTACGTCAAAGGCCGGGGAGTCTCAGATGCTCGCCAAGTGGACGCCGACCTGTTCGAGAAGTACAAGGCGCATCTGTCCACCGAGTACTTGACCCGCAAGGGCGTTCCGCTCCATCAGAACACGGTCGAAGCCCGGCTTCACCATGTCCAGCTTTGGTTTGCCTGGCTCCGCAAGAAAGGCGCGCTGTTTTTCGATCCTATCGCCGTCGTCAGGGTCCCGCGAACGCTCAAGCGCCTGCCCAAAGGCGTCCTGCGGCCCGACGAACTCCGCAAGCTCATGGAGCAACCGGACCTGCGAAACCCCATCGGCTACCGGGACCGGACCATGATGGAGGTCTTGTACTCGACCGGCGCGCGGGCGGCGGAACTTCTGAGCCTGCGCCTGCCGGACGTGGACCTTGCCAAGAAGGTCATCCGCATCCGAAACGGCAAGGGCGGCAAGGACCGCTTCGCGCCCCTCTCGACGCCCTGCTGCCGGTTCCTGCGGCGCTACATCGACGCGGTGAGGCCGGAACTGATCGCGGGCATGAGACCGGCGGGAAACAACTGGCTCAAGAAGGCCGGGACCGGCGAGGACTTTGTTTTTGTCTCGGTCTACGGCGGGCCGTTCTCGCGCACCTGGCTTGGGGCGCTCATGAAGCGCTACCTCGCCAAGGCCGAGATCACCAGGCCCATGCAGCCGGTCCACGGGTTTAGGCACTCGGTCGCCACGCACTTAATCGAGAGCGGAATGGACATTCGATATGTCCAGGTCCTGCTTGGGCACGCGATCATCACCAGCACGCAGATTTATACGCACGTCGAGCGCGGGACGCTTCACCAGATGCTCAGGGAGCATCACCCGTTGGAACTCGGGGACAAGGCCGTGCTGCCGTTCAAGCCCGAGACGAAGGAGGCCCATGCAGCCGCAGCTTGAAGCCGTAGCGCCGTTCGAGGCCAAGCCCCGCAAGAAGCAGGAGCCGAAGGCTCGGACCTACGAGGTCAGCGCCGAGCTGCGCGATCTGAAAGAGCGCTACCTGACTTGGATGGTCGCCACGCGCTACGCCGAGGCCTCGGTCAAGATCGCGCATGCGGACCTCGAATGGCTCTATCGCTTCCTGGCCCTGCACGGCGTCGAGCGGATCGCCGACGTGACGCCCGAGGTCCTTGACGCCTACTCGCTCTGGCTGCGCGAGCGGCCCAACGCCTACCACGACGGCAAGAAGATCGGAGCCCACACGATCTATTACCGCCTCAGCACGGCCAAGGGTTTCTTCCGGTGGCTCACGCAAAACATGATCGTGCTGGCCGACCCTGCGGAGGACTTGGAGCTGCCGCGCGTTCACCGGGGCCTGCCGGAGACGATCTTGACGCAAGAGGAAGCGCGCAGGCTCTTGGACGCGCCGGACCTGCGCTCGCCCGTCGGCTACCGGGACAAGGCGCTCCTCGAAGTCGTCTATGCGACCGGGATACGCTCGGGTGAACTCATCAGGCTCAAGGTGGCGGACTTCGACGCGAAGGCCCGGACGCTCTTTGTCCACCAGGGCAAGGGCGGCAAGGACCGGATCATCCCGCTTCCAGCGACGGCGGCGGGCTACCTCGCGGAGTACATGCAGAAGGTCCGGCCCAGGTTCGCGGCGGGCATGAAGGGCGGCGACGACGGGACGCTGTTCATCAACTACACGGGCGGCAAGCTGGACAAGTCGCGCCTGGCAGAGCTGTTCCGGCGCTACGTCAAGCCCGCGCGGATCGGCAAGCACGTCACTTGCATGGTGCTTCGGCACTCCATCGCCACGCATCTGCTTGAGAACGGCATGGGCATACGCTATATCCAGGAATTTTTAGGGCATTATGTGGTCAGTTCTGTTATGTGGCGGTCCGCCGGAGAGCCTGAGTC
>CAYJXJ010000271.1:0-4433 GCA_964374095.1 uncultured Elusimicrobia bacterium | reverse complement strand
ATCCCAAGTGTGTTCCGCACATGCGGAAGGAGGTGCAGTATGCAGCGTGATCCGAACCGATCGGCCAGCCCTCCACTCGGAAGCGCGGATAGTCCATCCCACTGCTGATAACAGGGATTGATATTTCTTGTTATTTGTGTTAAACTGGAATTGAGTCCATTTACAGGAGCCATGGCCATGAATGTTTCGTTGACTGCCAGGCTGGAAAAGCTCGTCAACCAGAAGGTCACCGGTGGCCTCTATCACTCCGCCAGCGAGGTCATCCGCGCGGGGCTGCGCCTACTCGAGGAGCAGGATGAGATGAGGCGGCGGCGTCTAAAAGAGTTGCGGCAGGAGATCGCGCTTGGCTTAGAAGAAGCCCGGAGGGGCGAATCGAAGCCCCTGGATATGGGTGCCATCAGGGCCGAGGTGCGCAGGCGCGCCGGCAGGCGCAAGGCTTAATGCCGAAGGTCTTCTCCGCGCCGCGGGCCAGCCTCGATATTGTGGAGATCGGTCTGCGCATCGCGCAAGACAGCCCCCGCGCCGCCGAAAAAATGCTGACGGCAATCGACCGCAGGTGCAAGATGCTGGCCCGCCTGCCAAGGCTGGGCCGCCGGCGGGAGGAGCTGGCTCCCGGTTTGCGTAGTTTCGCCGTCGGTTCTTATGTGGTCTTTTATCAGGCCATGCGCGGCGGCGTTGAAATCATTCGCGTCCTTCATGGCTCCCCACCTCTACGCGGACTCGGCCGCCGATGGCCTTCTTTTCAAGGGGGGAACGGCGTCGCGGATCGTCTACCGGAGCCCCCGATTCTCGGAGGACCTCGATTTCACCGCGGCGATGCCGTTTTACAGCACCAAGGCCCTCGTGGGTCGGACCGCGGCCCGGGTCGGCCGGGAGATCGACGGCCTCAAGCTCGTCGAGCCAAAGCCCACGACGGGCGGGTACTTTGGGATAGTGCGGGGTCCGGTCGGCCCATGGAGCGTCGAGCTGCAAATCCAGGCGTCGACCCGCCGCGTACCGCTCAAGGGCGAGCCGGTTCTCGTGAGCACTCCCCTGATGCCATCCTACAGCGTGGTCGGCTTGCCCGAGAAGATGCTCGTGGAGGAGAAGATAGACGCGCTCTTGACGCGCGCAAAGCCTAGAGACTTCTACGATCTCTACTTCATTCTGCGCAAGCCCATGGGCGAGAAGAAGAGCGTGCTGAAGCGGCGGTCCGCGATTCTCGAGAAGCTCGCCAAGACCGACAGGAAGCGGCTCTACAACGAGTTGAAGGCATTTCTACCCAAGAGTCACTGGGCCCTTATCCAGCAGCTTCCTGATCATATAAGGAAAGAACTGGGCCGGTTCTAGGAGCCTCCCACACGGGGTTCGCACGGTCCCGGCCGCGCGGTTGCGCTGGCTTGAGGAAGCGATCCGATTCGCTGAAAAGGCAGGGGCTCTTCCGCGGTCGATGGGAATCAGCGTTTCTGCTGAAGCCACCAATCTCGAAAGGCCTTCAGGCGAGGGAGGGATTCCATGTCCTTGACCCGCCCTGCAGCCTCCTTGCTGCGGACGATATCGTCGATATGACAGACCTGTAGGCCGTCCACGTTGATAGAGCGTCCGACTGCTTGAGCGAAGTCCTCGATTCCATCTGGAGCGAATACCAGGTCCAAATCATAAGGACCCTCCCGCAATTGGATAAAATCCTTGCCGCGGAGGATTTCCGCCTGTGGTTGTTCCCCCAGCGGGAAGCCAAGTTCGGTTAAGGCGCCGATGAGCGCGCGGCAATTCTCTTGAGACTTCTCTACGAAGAGGTCCACATCCTGGGTCGTGTCGGGAAATCCCAGAATCATGGCTCCGGATTTGCCGATGAACAAATACTTCACGCCATGCCGCTTGAAAACCAAACCTATCTCTTGGGCGAGGCGGTAGCTAAAGGGTCCGGCCATAGCCAAGCCAAGGGGGAAGGTGGGTTTGGCACCATTGCCGATAAGCGGCCATCGTCTCGAAAGCCCGAAAAGGGGCGTCATCCAGGATCGGTTTATGGGTGTGAACCAGGGAATACTCCATCCGCAACCTCAACGGACGGCGCGCCGCGGCCTCGAAGTCGGCTATCCAATCCTGGATTTGGGGGTCTTGCGACGGATGATCCGGCATGTTTTTCCCGAAGGGAGCGAGGGTCGCCTTAAAAAGTATAACAGATGGATGATGCGCGCGCAAATGCGTGTCTCGGATTCTCTTTCGGTAAGGGGCCGACGGCGCCTTCCGTGCGCCAGGGAAGCCTTTGGGGTGACTCCCCTGCGGCTATGAATCTAACATTGACAAAAGCCATTTATCATGTACAATATGAGTGTACAATATGAATTACACGACGATTCCAGCAACGACCCTCCGCAACCATCTGGCGGACGCCTTGCACAGCCTGCGGGGACGAAATAAGTTTCTCCTAGTGACCCGCAAGAATAGGCCCGTCTCGGCGCTCGTGGATATCGATCTTTTCGAGGACCTCCTGGCGGCTGCCAGCCCCGAGTACCGCAAGAGCATTCGCGAGGCGCGCAGGGACTACCGAGAGGGACGCCTGCTCACGCACGCCGAGGTCTTCGGCAAGCTTTGACCGGTGCCTCCGGCCTTCGAGCTCTCCTACACGCGAAGGGCCGTGAGGGACATTGAGTCTCTCGATCCCGTCGTCAAGAAGCGACTGGCGAAGAAGATGCTCGAACTCAAGGCGGATCCCTTGGGAACGGCCCAGAGACTCATCCAGCCCAAGCTGGGGCAGTACCGCTGGCGCGTCGGAGACTATCGGATCGTCTTCGATCTGCAGGGTTCCCGTATCGTGGTCCTTCGCGTAGTCCACCGACGGGAAATCTACCGATAGCGCGCATTCTTCAAGGCCTCGGCGGGGGCGCAGTGATCCCCCCCGCGCCCAGGGCCTCGTCCTTGAGCTTCTCGAGCATATCCCGCGTCACCTGCCCGCGCAGCAGCAGGTCCGCGTCCACGGGCGGCGAGTGGCCCAGCCGGTCCAGGAGGCTCATGCGGACTTCGCGCAGGGCGGTGTGGACCGAATCGTTGAGCGCGGCGATTTCCTTTCGCTCGGCCGCGGACGGGAGGCGGCGCTTGGCCTCGATGCGGTCGCGCAGGGCGACGATCCGCTCGTAGGCGGTTCGCACGGCCGCGAGCTGGCCCGCGTAGCGCTGCAGGGGATCGGCGATGATGATCCGGTAGAACAGGTTGCGGTGCATCTCCCGGAGCTGGTCCAAAGTGTTGAGGGCCAGCCGGACGTCGAGATCGTGATGGCGTTCAAGGTCGCGCTCCAGGGCCGCACGTTCCGGCGCGAGGAGGCGGACGGCCCCCGGCGTCTTCTCGGCGGCCAGTTCCTCCAGGGTGTCGGCGGGGTTGTGCCGCCAGTCCTTCAGCCCGAGTTTCCCAAGCAGGGAGGCCTCCAGGCTCCGCCGCTCCTCAAGAAGGGTCACGCTCGCGGCGTCCAGGGCCGCGAGCCTGGCCCCGACTTCCTGGAGCTTGCGCAGAGGCGAGTCGGCGTTTTCGTGGACCTCCAGGACCCGGGAGTTGGCCCCGACCGTGACCCGCGCCGTCGCCATATGGGCGAAGGCGCCGAGAACGCGCGGTATGCAGATGAAGTCGAGGATGCGGGGGGTGGCCACGGCGCGAAATCTCCGCCACCAGGTCATCTTGCCCCAGGGCTTGGCGAAGCGGAAAAACGGCGAGCCGAGCGGAACGTTGGGGATGCGGTACTGCGAGCCGGCGTGCTCCGGCCGCTCGAAGGTCACGAGCTCCATGTCCCAGGGGCTGATCTGATTGTCGAGGAGCCGACGCGCGAAGCCTTCGATCATCTCGACGGCCTTGTCGGCCGGGACCTGGGTGCCGGATTCGGCCACCGGGAAGAAGGCGGCCCGCAGGATCTGGGTCGCCAGGCTGATGCAGTTGGTGAGGAGGTTCTTGTTGGTGAAATCGTAGCGGTCGCGCCCGGTCAGGTGGCGGGCGCTGATCGTGGCCGCCATCTCGCGCATACGTTCGAGTTGGCCCTCGGTGATGTTCTTCAAGATGAAGGCGTAGACCGGCCCGACGGAGGTCTCGCCCAGGGCGATGGCCTGGCCGCTGGCGCGGGGCCGCGCCGCGGTGAGATAGTGCGTGCCGTAGAGATACTCGCCCAGGGTGAGTTGGGTTTCCTGGAGGCCCCCGGCGAAAGCGCTGCCCCGCTCGGCGTTGTACTGCACGGTCCAGACCCGGTAGCGGCCGTCCTCGCCCCGGACCGCCATGCCGAAATGGCCGAAAGGGTTGAGGCTGCCCTTGGCGGTCTTGCCGTTTCCCGAGGATAGAAGGAAGGCCACCTCGTGGGGATGGGCCGCGGCGGCGCGGGGGTGCGCCCCGGCCGTTCCGGCGGGCGCGGGCCTGCGGGTGAGCGCCCGTTCCACGGCGGCCTCGAAGTCGAGCGCGGGCACGCCGGCTTCCGCCGC
>CAYJXJ010000270.1:0-4534 GCA_964374095.1 uncultured Elusimicrobia bacterium | reverse complement strand
GCTGCGGGGAAGGCTCCCGCGGTCCTTCCAACCGTTGAACGGGATGAAGATTTCGCGGAATGCGTCCTGGACGGCTTCTTCAAACGCCGGCGATTGCCGGGTCGCGCCGGCGGGCGGCGCGGCGGCTGCGAGCAGGACGGCGAGTAGGGCGGCGGTCATTGCAGATCACAGTGGAAATCCCAGAAAATGGGTCCTCAAGACGGCTCCGTCGAGCCAGGTGTCATGGGCATCGATAGTATAGCTGTCCCGTCGAGGAAATCAAGACCCTCCGTCGTGTTGTCGTCGAGAAAATTGAAATTATCCTGCGTAACGCTTATCAATTTTCGAGACATCCGTTCTTCTTTTCGCCTCGCGGGGAGCTAGCCATGTGCCTTCCGTTCGCCGTTTGTAATATACTACGCCGTTGCCCATGATCGACCGCCGCAGCGGTATCGACCTCTTCGTCATCAGTTTCCTGGCTCTTTTCATGGAGTTGGCCCTCATTCGTTGGGTCCCGGCGCATGTCCTCTACCTGACCTTCTTCACCAATTGCGTGCTTCTGGCCAGCTTCCTAGGGTTGAGCCTCGGTTGCCTGGCCGTCAACAGCCCGCGGCCGCTACTGGCTTGGACGGCCCCGGTCCTGGCCGTAACCATGGCCCTGGCGCAGGCCTTCGGCCTGATGTGGCGCTTCCTACAACAAGCCGTGGCCGTGGGCAATCAGGCGCAGTTCGTATTCTTCGGCGCCGAGGCCTACCAGTACGATTTGGCCCGCGTGACCATCCCCGTCGAAGTGATCGGGGGGCTGTTTTTCGTCCTGATCGCCCTCTGCTTTCTGGGGCCGGGGCAGGAATTGGGCCGCCGGTTCAAGCAGGTCCCCCGAATCCCGGGCTATACCCTCAACATACTCGGAAGCATGGCCGGCATCGCGGTGTTTACGGCCGCATCCTGGCTTGAGCTCCCGCCGTTTTGGTGGTTCCTGCTCGTCGCCGCCCTGGTTTGGTGGCTTCTGGGCAGGGGGGAGGCTCGCCCCCCTACGTGGCGCTGGGGGGTGGCGGCGTCCTTGGCCGCGGTCGTCGCGGCCTCGACGGTAACTTCGTGGGACTATTGGAGCCGCAGTCAACTGGCCCAAGGGCGCAAGGTTCTCGGCCGGCACCTCTGGTCGCCCTATTACCGGATCAATTACCTCACCGCCCCGCATCGCGCCATCGTGGTCAACCTCATCGGCCACCAGGGCATGATCGCTACGTCGGAGGTTTATCCCGCCTACGCCCTGCCCTACATCCTGCGGCGTGACGCCGGCTACCCGCAGGTCCAAGACGTGCTGATCATCGGCGCCGGATCGGGCAACGACGTCGCCAGGGCTTTGCAATGGGGCGCCTCGTCCATCGACGCCGTGGAGATCGACCCGACCATCTATCGCCTGGGACGGGAGGATCATCCGGACCGGCCTTACCAGGACCCGCGCGTGCGCGTGCACATCAATGACGGACGCAACTTCCTCAAGGCCGCGGGCCGCAAGTACGACCTGATCATCTACGCCTTGGTCGACTCCCTGGTCCTGCACAGCAGCTACAGCAATATCCGCCTCGAGAGCTTTCTCTTCACGCGCCAAGCTTTCCAGGATGCCAAAAACCTGCTCAAACCCGGCGGCCAATTCATGATGTACAACGCCTACCGGCAGGGCTGGGTCATTTCACGGATGTGCCGGCAGCTGAGGGAAGTTTTTGGAACCGAACCTCTGGTCATGAGCTTGCCGCATCAGGACGTGATTCCGGCGGAGAGCCCCGCCCCGGGCTACGCCATGGTCATGGCGGGAGATACCGGCGGCCTCAAGCGGGCCTTCGAGCGCTCTCCCCGATTTGCCGCAACATCCGGGGTTCCCCTGTCTCCGAAAAGTCCGAACGGATTCCAAGCCGCCCTCGCCCGGCGTGATTCTCCAGACCAGGTACGATTGGGCTTGAGTTCGGTGGCGCCGGCGGCGTTGGACAGCGCCACCGACGATTGGCCCTTTCTTTACTTGAAGCGGCCCATGATCCCGCCCGTGAGCCTGCGCACCACCGCGGTGATGGCGTTGGCCGCGGCGGCGCTGCTGTGGCTCTTCGTCCCGCGAGCGGCCGCGGCGGGGCCGCTCTTCAACGGGCGGATGTTCTTTCTAGGCGCGGGATTCATGCTCCTGGAGACCAAGGCGGTCGTGCACATGGCGCTGCTGTTCGGCGGCACCTGGATGGTCAACACCGTGGTCTTCTTCTCGATCCTTGGGGTGATCCTGCTGGCCAACCTCCTGGTTCTTTGGCGGCGTCCCGGCAGTCTGGTCCCCTGGTATGGGGGGCTGCTGGCCGCCCTGGGGATCAACAGTCTGGTGCCTCTGGATGTCCTCCTCGGGCTCGCGCCGGCTGCCCAGTTTTCAGCGTCGAGCCTCCTGGTCGTGGCCCCCATCTTCTTCGCCGGAGTGATCTTCGCCGCTTCCTTCGAGGCCAGCGCCAACCCTGACCGCGATTTCGGCGTGAATGTCGCGGGGGCGATGTTCGGGGGCCTGGCCGAGAACGCCTCCATGCTCCTGGGCTTCGGCAAGCTCTTGTGGGTGGCGTTCTGCCTCTACGCCCTCTCCGCCGCCTTCCGGCGGTCCGCCCCGAGGTCCTAGGCCCCCGGCCCCGGAGGCCTGGGACATTTATCGGGCCCGGCCTGGGCCCCAAGTCTCATAGCCCCGGAGGCCGACCCGCGGTATCATTTCATCACGCAGCCTCCGGCTCGTGCCCGGCCGGGGGATACTAGGAGGTCGCCATGGCACCCTTCGTCTGGGTGATCGCTTTCGCGGCGCTGGGCGCTTCTGCCGCGGAAATTGACGGCTGGATCCTGTCGGCGGAGTTCACTCGCGTTCGCGGAGCGCTCGAGCGTTTCCGGGAGCGTCCGCGGCCCCAGGCCCCGGGATGGGATGCCCCTGCGGAAGATGACGTGGATCTGCCCAAGGGGATGCGTTGGGCCCCCGTCGGCGCGGGCGGCGCTTCCCGGAACCGTTTTTTTGCCGGAGACCTAGACCGGTCGCCGATCAACACGGGCTTCCAGGCGATGGGCCGGGCCGGGGACACGGGCGGCATCGACGGCCCGGGCCGCAAGGGCAACGGGCGCTACCGGGTCGTCAAGAACGATCCCTACGAGGTCGCCATGGATATTCAGACCGGCTATGTCAGCGGCATCATGACGCTGCGGCGCGATCCCGCCACCGGCAAGGACCAGATGCTCTTCTCGGGCCGGGTCTGGGACGGCGACAATGACCGCTGGGGAGCGCATGAGGACAAGACCAACGACGTCGTCATCACCTACGATGCATGGCACGATTGCGGCAAGATCATCTGGACGGAGAAAGGCGGGAGGAAGGAGGAGGGCTTCTGGGAGGGCCGCGCCGGCCGCAGGAGCATGATCATCGAGTTGGGCGGCGGGTACAACCACCGCTTCGACCAGGATTAGTCTCACCGGAACGGAAGTCCAATCCGTCGTAACCTTGACAGGAAGCGGTCATTGTATTACAATATATTACGTATCGTAACACAATAGATTGGAGGTGAGGCATGGACCGCGTCTTGAATATCCGCGTGCCCGAGGAAGTCCGGACGGAACTCATGGCTCTGAGCAAGGAAGAGCATGTGCCGTTCAGCAATCTTGTCCGGGAATCGCTCCGTGAATTCCTGGCCGTCCGCCGCTTCCGCCGGCTGCGGGGCAAGGTTCTTCCCTTCGCGGAGGCGCAGGGGCTTCTGACCGATGAGGATGTCTTCAAAAGCCTCTGATGCGGGTGGTTTTCGACTCCAACGTCCTCATCGCGGCGTTCGCGACGCATGGGTTGTGTCATTCCCTTTTCGAACTCTGCCTGCGGGGCCATCAGGTCATCGTGAGCGACGAGATCCTCCAGGAGGTGGAGCAAAAGCTCCGCCGAAAGATCAAGGTTCCGGCGCCGATCGTGCGCGACGTTTTGGCGTATCTTAGGAAGCGCTGCCTCCTGGATCGGCCCGTGCCGGTTCCCGAGGGGGCGTGCCGCGATCCCAAGGATTCAGCGATTCTGGGGTTGGCCGCGGCGGCTCAGGCCGAATGCCTGGTGAGCGGCGACAAGGACCTGCTGGTCCTGACGCGCTACCATGAGAGCGCGATTCTATCGCCGCGCCAACTCTACGACCGTTTGCGCCGGAAATGAACCGCCGGTTCACGGGGTGGCTTGATGAAACGGCTATTGGCCCCCCCAAAAAACTATCGGCATCCCCGGTCCCATTCCAAAATATTGGAAGGGACGGCCCCTTCCAATATTCTTGGATGGGGGCCGTGGGGGGATGCCTCAGGTACAGGTGCGAACGGGATTCGAACCCGTGAATAACGGTTTTGCAGACCGTCCCCTTGGACCGCTTGGGTATCGCACCGTTGGGCGAATAACGCAGTCACATTCTACAACTTTTTTAGCGGGGCGTTTCGGGATGCCGGAAGAGCGCCGGAGTTTTTGACGGGTTTTTGTCAAGTTTTCTGGAACTTCTGCAATTAGTGTGGAACCCCGTCGAGAAAATGAAGCTTCAAT
>CAYJXJ010000269.1:0-4542 GCA_964374095.1 uncultured Elusimicrobia bacterium | reverse complement strand
AATTTACTCCCAGCGCTGGGAGTAAATTCCGCTTGCCGTTTATCCCGCCACGAAGCTTGGCACCCGGTTTAGAGAGTGCGCTGGAGGCGTTGGGAGTGGGTGTCCGGCGGGGCGTGCCTTGCGCCAACTCAACTCCTTATGGCGCATGGCACTGGGCGCCTCCGGCGCCCGGTGTGGAGGCCCGGCATACGCATACAGCCGGGCCGGAACCCGAGCCGACCCTCTAAGGTCGGCGTCCCCGACGGACACCCGCTCCCAACGCCTACCCCGAAAACTCACTCAGAAAAACTGGGTGAAGTCGAGGGGAATTTAAGCCTGAATCATGCTATGGTTTATCGGATTCAGCCCCATTCGATGAGGAGATGCCCATGATCCCCGCCAACGCCGAACTCAAGGACGCGACCCTCCTGCACAAGCCCGCCGCCGCACGCTTCGAACGCGACGGCCTGACCCTCTTCCTGGACGGGGAGGCGCCGAACTGGGCCGCCCTCGATGCGCGCGGGGCGCGGCTCTACGACCTCTTCGACGGCGGGCGCACGCTTGCCGGGGTTCGCCGCCGTCACGCCGAAACGACGGGTTCGGACTCCGCCCAGGCCTGGCTCGATGTCCAGGCGCTCGCGCGGGACCTTATTCGCGTCGGCATGCTCTCCTTCTCCCCTCTCGCGCCGCGGCCTTATGCCGGCCGCGCCGCGCACCTCAAGCCCAAGCGCCTCTCCGAGTTCTGGGTTCACCTCCTGCAGACCTGCAATATCTCCTGCACGCATTGCCTCGTGTCCTCCGGGCCCGGGGGCGAGAAGGGGCCGGAGACGAGCTTCCTGCGGGGTGCCCTCTCGCAAGCCCATGAACTCGGGGCGCGCCGCTTCTACCTCACCGGCGGGGAGCCCTTCGTCCACCCCGGCCTCATCGAGCTGATCCGCTTCGTGGTCGAGGAGAAGGACTCCGAGCTCATCGTCATGACCAACGCCACCCTGCTCTCCGGCGGCCGCCTCAAGCAGCTGGAGGCTTTCGACCGCAAAAAGCTCAGGTTTCAGGTGAGCCTTGACGGCGCGACCGCCGCGGTCAACGACAGGATCCGCGGCGCCGGAGTCTTCGCTAAGGCCACGGCGGGTCTGGCGGCCCTTTCGAGGCTCGGCTTCGAAGCGTCGCTGGCCGCCGTCGTCACCAAGGACAACATCCGGGACCTCGCCGCCCTGCCGCATCTGGGTCAAAGGCTCGGGGCGAAGTCGCTCCACCTCATGTGGGCGCACAAGCGCGGCCGCATCGTCGACGGGGGCGCGGACGCGTTCCCGAACAACGCCGAACTGCTGGCGCTGGCGCGCCAGGTCCGCGACGGCGCGCGCGCGCGCGGCCTCGTCCTCGACAACGCGCAATCCCTGAAGCGGCGCGCCAACGGCCGCGCCGGCGTCAAGAACGACCTCGGCAACCAGTGCTGGGAGAGCCTCTGCCTCTACCGCGACGGGGGCGTCTATCCATCGGCGGCCACGGCCGGGCTCCCCGCGCTCCGGCTAGGCGATCTCGGCAAGCGGGCGCTTAAGTCCCTCTGGCTTGAGAGCCCCGTGGCGCGGCGGTTCCGCGAGGCGACCATCGCGGACCGCCGCCCGCCCGATCCCTTCCGCTTCCTGACCGGAGGAGGCGACGTCGAACACTCCTACTTCTTCAGCTCCAACGGCGATTCCGGCTCGCTCGTCGGCTTTGACCCCTACCACGACCTCTGCGTTGAACTCATGAAGGACGAGATATTCGCCCTCGCCGCGGCCAAGCGCGCCGCCTTCAACACCAAGACCGGCTTGCGCCCGCCCGTCGTCCTGCATGCCATGGGCGAGGATTCCATCGCCTGCTCCGACGACGCCAAGGATTGGCTCGACGCGGGCGGCGCGACAGCCGAGGTGCGCCTGACGCGCTCCAACTGCGTGCTGGCCTTCGACGTCGAGAAGCCCTACCGGATCGTGCGGCGCTTCTACGGCAAGGCGGCCGTCGAGCCCCGCAAGGAATTGTGCTGTCCGGTCACCTACTCCGCTGACGAGGTCGGCCACATCCCCCAGGATGTGCTCGACCGCTTCTACGGTTGCGGCTCGCCGGTCTCCCAGGCGGGCGTGCGCGAGGGCGAGACCGTCCTCGACCTCGGCTCCGGGGCGGGAATCGACTGCTTCATCGCGGCCCGCAAAGTCGGCCCGGCGGGCAAGGTCATCGGCGTGGACATGACGCCCGAGATGCTGACGGTCGCGCGCCGCTGCCGGAAGGAGGTCGCGGCCAAGCTCGGCTACGACGTCGTGGATTTCCGCGCGGGGTACCTGGAGACGGTGCCGGCCGATGACGCGAGCGTGGACCTCGTGACCTCGAACTGCGTCATCAACCTCTCGCCGGACAAGTCCAAGGTCTTCGCCGAAATCTGGCGCATCCTCAAGAACCATGGCCGCCTGGTCGTGGCCGACATCGTGGCCGACCGGCCGGTGCCGCTTAATCTGCAGGCCCACAAGGATCTCTGGGGCGAGTGCATCTCCGGCTCCCTGTCCGAAGAGGAGTTCCTCGCGGGCTTGGAGCGGGCCGGCTTCTACGGCATTTCCGTCATGAAGCGGACCTTCTGGAAGGAGGTCGAAGGCTACCAGTTCTATTCCCTGACCGCGCGCGGCTTCAAGTTCGAAAAGAAGGCAGGCTGCCGCTTCGCGGGACAAACCGCCCTGTACCTCGGCCCGCACAAAGCCGTCATCGATGAGGAAGGGCGCCTCTTCCCGCGCTATGAGCCGGTCGAGGTCTGCGCCGACACCGCCGCCAAGCTCTCGGCGCCGCCCTACGCGGGGAGTTTCTTCGTCTCCGGGGAACCGGCCGGCCCCGCGGCCGAGGAGAACGCGTGCCGCGCGACCGAGACCACGTGCTGCTGACCGATCCCGCGGCGCCGAGGTCATCGTGAAGATCTCGATCATCATCCCGACGCTCAACGAGGCAGGGCGCCTGGAAAAGGCGGTGGCCTGGCTGCGCCTCACCGCGGCCGGAGGGAGCGTCGCGATCATCGTCGCCGACGGCGGCAGCCAGGACTCGACCCTGGCCGCCGCGGAGCGCCTGGCCGATAAGGTGGTTGAGTCCGCGCCCGGCCGCGCCATCCAGATGCACGCGGGCGCTCTGGCCGCCGAGGCCGGCCTCCTGCTCTTCCTGCACGCCGACACGCGTCTCCCGCGCCGCTGGCGCCAAGCCCTTCTCGATGCCTGGACTTCTCATCCGCGGCCGGGAGCGACCGCCTACCGCTTGGGCTTCGATTCCCAAAAACCGATCTACAACCTCATTGCCGCGCTCGGGGACCGGCGCTCGCGCTGGATCGGAGTTCCCCATGGCGACCAGGCCATCGCTTGCCGCCGCGAGGACTACCTCGCGGTCGGGGGCTTCCCCCCTGTCCCGCTCATGGAGGAGTACTTCCTCCTGCCGAAACTCGCGCGCTTGGGTCCCCTCATGGTCATCGCGGACGCCGTAGAGACCTCGACGCGCCGTTATGAGCGTACTGGCCCGATCTTCAACGCCCTGCGCAATGCCGCGATCCTCGCGCTCTTCAGGACCGGGGTGTCCCCCGAGCGCTTGGCGAGGCTTTACCGATGAACGCCCTCCTCATTTTCGTCAAGGCCCCTATCCCCGGGGAGGTGAAGACCCGCCTCCGGGCGCCCCTCTCGGCCGCCCAAGCCGCCACGATTTACGAGGCCTTCGCGCGGGATGCCCTCCGCGGCGCCCGGGAGAGCGGCGAGGCGGATATTTCCATCGCCTATGACCCGCGCCCCCTCTACCCCGATCTTTCCTGGCTCGGGGACGCGCCCCCGTGGTTTGCGCAGGCTGCGGGCGATCTGGGATCGCGGCTCAGCGCCGCCTTCGACCGGGCCTTCGGCGCCGGCGCCGACAAGGTCGTCGTCATAGGCAGCGACTGCCCGGACCTGGAGCCCTCGATCCTGCGGCAGGCCTTCAAAGCCCTCGACGACACCCAAGCCGTGCTCGGGCCGGCCGAGGACGGCGGCTATTACCTGATCGGCCTGCGCGAGCCCCGCCCCCGCCTTTTCTCGAAAATGGAGTGGTCCGGGGCGGGGGTCCTCAAAGGCACGCTCGAACGCCTGCGCCAAGGCGGCGTGAGCTGCCGGCGGCTCCCCACCCGCGCCGATGTCGATACCTTCGGCGACCTGGCGGCGCTCGCCCGCCGTCTAGCCAAGCAGCCCGGCGCGGCGCCCCATTCACGCCGGGCCCTCCGCGATCCGATGCTCGCGGGCCTTCTTCCCCTCCCCGGCGTGTCGTCGCCCTTACGGTAAACTCTATCGCCATGGCCGAGACTCCGCAGGGTCGGGAATATCACGGCCACGAGGCGGCGATCTCGTCCCAGGAAGCGCGGGAAATCTGGCTCTTGGCGTAGTGGACGTTGCCGGCCACCGCGGGGTCGAAGTAGATGATCATCGTGGTGATGGACGACCCGCCGGGACCGATCAGGAATGTCCCTACGTTCGAGTTGTCGCCGCCGTTGCAGTCGAACTTGTATGAATACAGGAAGCCATGGAAGGCCATGCCGGTGTTGGTGGG
>CAYJXJ010000268.1:0-4572 GCA_964374095.1 uncultured Elusimicrobia bacterium | reverse complement strand
GGGGCGGTGGCCTGAAATGGCCCAAAAAGGGGCCCGAACTGTCAAAGATGGGTCATAGCGCCCGCAGGTCATCCGTGGCGTTATGCCCATACGCGGCCAGCGGGGAAGGGAACCAAAGCACGAGGTCAGGAAATGGCGGAACGGCGAAGAAGGGTTTTTAAGGAGGAGGTCCGGTGTTCTCGCAAACTGGCTGCGAAAGCTTTCTCCGCAAGCCCGTTGGAGCAGGATTATCGTAGTGCTCGGGATAGGAAAGCTGCCGTAGAATCTCGTTGCGGTAGGCGGTAGTGATGGAGTCGTCGCACGCCCCCGCAACGCCTCTCATCACCACTCTCTCCGGGGTTCTCCGGTCGCCAATGAGTGAGCCGCCGACCCCCAAGTCCCCAATCCGTCGCTTCTAGCAGCCCCCAAATGCTTGCCCGCGAGGGGCAAATTTTGTAAAATTTGCATAGCTCTTTCTGCATGAAAGCCATACAGTTCGTCCCCGGCCGGGGCGCCGTCCTCAGCGAAATCGACATCCCCTCCATCTCAAAGGACGAGGTTCTGGTGAAGGTTTCGGCCTGCGGCCTTTGCGGCAGCGACCTCCTCAAACTCGACGGCGCCGACACCGGCTCCTCGGTCATCGGGCACGAGGTCGCCGGAACCGTCGCCGCGGTCGGGAGGTCGGTCCGAGCCCTCAAGCGCGGCGACCGCGTCGCGGCCGCGCATCACGCCCCCTGCGGACGCTGCCATTACTGCCGGAGTTCGAATCACTCCATGTGCCCGCAGTTCAAGGCCACGAACTTTTACCCCGGGGGCTTCGCGGAATACATCCGGGTCGGACCGGAACACGTCCGCTCCACGGTGCTCAAGATCCCGCCGCGCCTCGACGCCGCGCGCGCGAGCCTCGCCGAGCCTTTGTCCTGCTGCGTGCGAAACATGCGGCGTCTGGCGCTGCGCCGCGGGGACGCGGCGGTCGTGGTGGGCCTGGGCTCGATCGGCCTGATGACGGCGCAGTTGGCCCGGCTGGCCGGAGCCTTGGCGCTCGGGGTGGACACCGACCCCCGGCGCCGGGGCATGGCCGAGGAAACCGGGATCGAGTCGTGCGACCCGGCGCGGGCCGCGGCCCGGGTTTCCAAGCTGACCGCGGGCCGGGGAGCCGACGCGGTCGTCGTCACGGCGGGAGGAGGCCGGGCCGTCGGCGCGGCCCTGACCCAGGTGCGCGACGGCGGGAAAGTATGCCTTTTCGGCGGCTTTCCTTCGACCGATGAAAGCCCGGTCGATCTCGGGGCGGTGTATCACCGCGAGATCACCCTCATGGGCAGCTACTCGTCTTCTCCCGCCGACCTTAGAGAAGCCCTCCGGCTCATCGCCGCGTGCCGGATCGATGTCGGGCCCTTCGTCCGGGAAGTGTACCGCCTTGAGGATTTCGGCGAGGCCGTCGACAAATTTCGCAGTAGAGAAATCCTCAAGGCCATAATTGTAATGAACGGCAAGGGGACGGATATATGAGAACGGTGACTGGTTCGGCCATCAAAAGCGATGGCCGAATGTTCCAAGTCCTTTTCTACGCCCCCAAAGACATCCGGCTTGTGGAGGTACCAGTACCTCACCCGGGACTGGGCGAGGTACTGGTACGGATTGGGGCCGCCCTCACCTGCGGCACGGACTTCAAGGCCTACCGGCAGGGCCACAAGGTCCTGCTCGGGGAGCTTCCCGCCCCCTTCGGCCACGAGCTCGCCGGGACGATCGTCGCCGTCGGCGAGGGCGTGATGGAGTTCAAGCCGGGCGACCGGGTAGTGGCCGCCAATTCGGCGCCGTGCGACGGCTGTTTCTACTGCACCCGCGGCCAAAGCCAGCTCTGCGAGCGCCTCAAGCTCCACAACGGGGCCTACGCGGAGTACAACCTGGTCCCCCGGCAGATCGTGCGCCACAACCTCTACCGCATCCCCCCCGGCCTGGACTTCGCCAAGGCCGCCTTGGCCGAACCGCTGGCCTGCGCCATCCACGCGGTGGATGTCGTGGCCGCCGCGGCGGGCGAGACGGCCGTCATCCTGGGCGCGGGGTCGATGTCGCTCCTGCTCACCCAGGCGCTCAAGGCTAGAGGAGCCCGCGTCTTGGTCGTCGGCCGCGGCGATGAGAACCTGGCGGTCGCGCGGCTGGCCGGGGCCGATGAGACCTTCAGCGTCAACTCGGGCGACCCGGGCGACTGGGTGCGCGGCCTCACGGCGGGATTGGGGGCCGACTGCGTCTTCGAGGCCGTCGGAAAACCCGAGACGTGGGCCGCGGCGATCTCTCTCGTCCGGCGGGGCGGACGCGTCTGCCTCTTCGGCGGCTGCGCGGCGGGAACCCAGGCGACCGTCGACGCCCACCGGGTCCACTACGGCCAGATTTCCCTTCACGGGGTTTTCCACCACACCCCGAAATATTTCGCCCAGGCCGTGGGCCTCATCGCCTCGGACCGGGTGCGATCCGACATCCTGATCGCGGGTCGCATCGCCCTGCATGAAGTTTGCCGGTTTTTCGACCGTTGGCACGGCCGGTCCAACCCGAAAGTGGCGGTCATTCCCTGATGACACCGCGAGATTTGATGCTGCGGGCCTTTCGCTTGGCGCGTCGCGGCAGGCCGACCTTTCCCAATCCCGCGGTGGGCTGCGTGCTGGCCTCCGGAGGACGGGTGGTCGGGGAAGGCTGCCACCGGGGCGCGGGCACTCCCCATGCCGAGCCCCAGGCGCTCGCCGACGCCGGGAGCGCCGCGCGCGGGTCCACGGCCTACGTGACCATGGAACCCTGCGTCTCCCAGCCGGGCAAGCGCACCCCCCCGTGCGCCGACGCGTTGGCGCGCGCCGGTGTCGCGCGCGTGGTCGCGGCGACGCTCGACCCCAGCCCCTGGGTCCGCGGGGCCGGAGTCGCGAGTCTGCGCCGCGCCGGAGTGCGGGTGTCGGTCGGATTGCTGGCCGACCAGGCCCGGGCGCTCAATCGGGATTATTTCGAGCGCGCCCGCGCCGGGCGTCCGCGCGTCATCTTGAAGACCGCCCTCAGCCTGGACGGCCGAACCGCCTGCCCGGGGGGACGCTCGCAGTGGATCACCGGGCCGGACTCCCGGAGAGGCGCGCATTGGCTGCGCTCCCGAGCCGACGCGGTCCTCGTGGGCGTGGGAACGGTGCTCGCCGATGACCCGCTCCTGACGAGCCACGGGGCGGGACGCGACCCTCTGCGCGTCGTCCTCGATTCGCGCCTGCGCACCCCCCGCACCGCCCGGCTCCTGGCGGGCGGCCGGGCCATCGTCTTCACCCGCTCCCGCGCGCGCCTGCCGCGCGGCCTCACCATCCGGGTCCCCGCCGGCGACGGCGGCCTCGACCTGCGCTGCGTCCTGGCCGTTCTCTCCCAGCGCGGCGTGCGCACCCTGCTCGTCGAGGGAGGGCCCACGGTCCAAGCCTCTTTCCTGCGCGCCGGGCTGGTCGACGAGGCTTCGGTGTTCATCGCCCCCAAGCTGATCTCCGGCTCGAATGATCCCAACCGCGCCCCCCGGCTGCAAGCCCCCCGCCTGCGGCGCATGGGCGGCGATTTTTGGATCCGCGGCAAGGTCACATGTTCACCGGCCTGATCCGCTGCGTGGGCGTGGTCGGCCGCAACGCCGGCAAGGATCTCGAAGTCCGCGTCGCGCTGCGCGCGAGGCCGGGTGAAAGCGTGGCGGTGAGCGGCGCCTGCCTCACCGTGACGGGCTGCGCCCGCGGAACCCTCCGATTCGAGGTCGGTCCCGAGACGCGGCGACTGACCAATCTCTCCCGCAGGCCCCCCGGAGCCCGCGTCAACCTGGAGCCTTCCCTGCGCCTCGGCGAAGCCCTCGGCGGCCACCTCGTCAGCGGCCACGTGGACGCGGCCGCGGAGGTCTCGGAGATTTCGGCCCTGCCCGGAGGCTTCGCGAGGCTCGCGGTCGGCCTTCCTCCGGCCCTGCGCGGCCTACTCGCGATCAAGGGCTCGATCGCGGTGGATGGGGTGAGCCTCACCGTGACTAGGGTCTCCGGGCGGACCTTCGAGACCATGCTGGTCCCTCACACCCTCGGCGCCACCACGCTGGGCGAACTCCGCCGGGGAGCGCTCGTGAACCTGGAGGCCGACATGCTGGCCCGCTACGTCCGCTCGGCGCTGGAGGCGCGGGGGTGAAGCGCTTCGACGACATCGAGGACGCCATCAAGGACTTCCGCCGCGGCCGCATGCTCATCGTGATCGACGATCCCGACCGCGAGAACGAGGGCGACCTGATCGTGGCGGCGTCCAAAGCCGGCGAATCCGTGATCAATTTCATGGCCTCCCACGGCAAGGGGTTGATCTGCGTCCCCATGCTCGGCACGCGCCTCGACGAACTGCATCTGCGCCCCATGGTGGACGTGACCGCGGGCGCCTACGGGCCGGGCCCCGGGCGGGACACCGCCTTCGCGGTGTCGGTCGACGCCAAGCGCGGCACGACGACCGGCATCTCGGCGCGCGACCGCGCCCTCACCGTCAAGTCCCTCATCGATCCCAAGTGCCGGCCGGATGACCTGATCCGCCCCGGCCACGTCTTCCCGCTCCGCTGCCGCGAGGGCGGCGTGC
>CAYJXJ010000267.1:0-4758 GCA_964374095.1 uncultured Elusimicrobia bacterium | reverse complement strand
ACGAGAAAGGCGGTTACGGCAAGAATGTAGTGATAAGAGCCCCTAAAGGCAGGCTACAAACCCACCGGCCTTGCGAACTTCGATTCCTTCTATGAACGTGTCAACGCCTTCGTTGGGAAGGCGCGGGTCGCCGCCGCGGTCGCCCACATGAAGAAGTCCGGGAAGAAGACGGCGGCCAACGGCCTGCCCTTCAAAGCCGCGGCGGCGCATCTCGTCCCGCTCTTGATCAAGGCGGTCGACGATGCCAAGCAGATCGTCCAGGAGGGGCAGGGGCTGGTGTCATCCGCGCCCAGTCAATTCATGGGGCTTAATGCCCTCAAGCTCCCGCAGGTCCTAAAGTCGCTGAAGTCCTCGCTTGAGAATCTGGCCTCCGGGATCTCGGATGCCAAGGATGCGCTCGGTGGCCTCCGAGGCGGTCAGGAGGACTGGTGACGGTCCGCGCGCGAGCCTAGTCGAAACTCCCTGGGAAAAGACTACCGCGCGGTGAGGAAAAGGGCGGGAAGAACGACCTTCCCTCCGGCCGGCAGCAAGGCGGAATCGCTGGGCTGGTGGCCCTCGAAGGAGTAGCGCCCGGGGGCCATGGCCGCGCCGAAACGATCCCGGGCGCCGTGAAAACCCCTTGACTACCGGATCGCGGAGTAGGCGTAATAGAGGGGGATGAAACTCAGTCTTTGCTCGGGCAGTTCCGCGTAAGACCGCGAGGAAAAGACCAGGCCCGCGCCCACCTCTGGGTGGCAGCGCAGCAGCCAGTGCAGGCTGCGCAGGCGCCCGGCCGCGCCGCTCTTGACCTCTATCCCGAGGATTCTGCCGCGCGCCGCCGCGAGGAAGTCCACCTCGGCGCTGCTGCCCCGCGCCTCGCGCGACCAGTAGTAGAGCTCCGAACCTTGGGCGGCTCGGAGCTCCTGGCCGACGAACTGCTCCGCCGCCGCCCCGCCGCGGACCGCGAGCAGATCGGCCCGTCTGAGCTCGTGCTCCACGCCGCCTCCGCACAGATGCCGCCAGAGTCCGATGTCGAGGAGAAGGGCTTTGAACCGGCCGGAAGACGCCCCGGCCCCCAAGGGCGGCTCGGTCGGCCGGGCGGCCCGGACCTTGGTCAGAAGCCGGGACTTGAGCAACAGCTCCAAGGCGCGCTTGTTGGTTGTGTGGGCGTAACCCTCCGCTAGGCGTGTGTAGTGGATTTGACGGCCCAGGTCCCGCGCGGCGCCTTCCAGTATCGCCCCCAGGCAGCCGGGGTCCGCCCTGGGGGCATACTTGGCGAAGTCCTGGCGGCAGGCATCGGCTATCTCGGCCTGCAGCCCTACCGCCTCCCGGATGGAGCCGGTCTTAACGAAGGCCTCCACGATCGCCGGCATGCCGCCGACCTGAAAGTAGGTCCTCAGTTCTTCCAGGAGCAACCGGTGGAGGGCCTCGGGGAGCGCCCTGGGCCCGGACAGAATCTCCTGCGCCGCGTTTTCCTTGCCGACGGCCCGCAGGTACTCGGCGAAGATCATCGGGTGCATCTCCAAGAACTGGGCCCGGCCCACCGGGAACGAGACCTCGGCCAGGGCGAACTCCAGGAGCGAGCCCGCGGCCACGACGTGCAGCTCCGGGCGCTCCTCGTAGAGGTAGCGCAGGGCCATGACGGCACGGGGGCAGCTCTGGATCTCATCCAGGAAAAGCAGCGTTTCGCCGGGCCGTATGCGGCACTCTAGGGCCAATTCCAAGTTGGCCAGTAGTCTTGCAGCGCTCAGGCCGCCGGCGAAGAGATCATGCAGATCTCTACGCTTTTCAAGGTCGAGTAGGACAAGATTCTGGAAACAGAGGCGCCCGAATTCCGCGAGGGAATAAGTCTTGCCCACCTGGCGCGCCCCACGAACTATCAGGGGCTTGCGCTGGGCCGAGTCTTTCCATTTGACAAAGTCGTCGTGGATTAGCCTCTGCATTTTACGAATTAACGTAACTACCCAGGTCCTTGCCTGCCAACTCGGTCCAGGACCGAGTTCTACCTGCGCCTGCGAGAGGGGCGCCTCATCCCCGGCCGAACCTTCAAGAGGGACCTGGGCAGTTACGAATTAACTCATTTAACAAGGATATTATGATCTATATATGCTCATATATCAAGGTCATATTGATTAAAACGCTATAATTTAATTGTTTTCATACTTCGGTATCCACTCAAAGCAGACCTGCCAAGCTCGACCGCGCCGTAGCCAAGCGCATCGCGTCATTCTTGCGGACTAGGCTGGCCCCCGCCCCCGATCCTCGAGCGCTCGGCAAGCCGCTGCGCGGTCCGCTGCGCGAATATTGGCGCTACCGGGTCGGCGACTACCGCCTTATCGCGCGGTAAGAATCAGCGGCGGCAGAACGACCTTCCCTCCCGCCGGCACCCGGATATCGCCGCGGTGACCACGGACGTCGACTCTCGCCGCGGCGCCGTCCACGGCCAGCACCAAGGCGTAGTCGCCGGGCTGAAGGCCCTCGAAAGCGAATCGCCCGCGGGAGTCGGGCTCGGCGGAGGCGGCCAGGAGCGCGGGGCTCAAGGCGATCACGGCCGCCGGATCGCGCGCGTAAAGGGCGACCCGGGAAACCGACGCGCCCGACAACCGGCCCTCCACACGCCCCGGGGCCGCGGGTTCGGGGGCGGGGAGAAGCCCCGCGGGCACCGCGCCCGGGCCGACGCTCGCTCGCCCGCGCCAAGCCGCGGCCCGCGCCGCGTCGTAGGGCACCCAAGCCATGGCCAACGTCGCCGCGCCCGCCGCCCCCAGGCGCCAACGCCGCTCATCCGAGAGGGCCTCCAGCATGGCGCGGTGTTGAGAATCGACCGGCGCCCGGCAAAGGTTCTCGGCCAGGAGAAGCCCGGCGAGAGAATCACCGGTCCGGCGCGCCTCGAGGAGCCAGCGCCGCATCCGCCCGGCGTCGAGGAGCGCGGCGTAGCCCTCGTAGAGGTGCCTCAAGACGGCGCGGCCATGGACTCCGGGCCCCCGGCGCCAGTATTCCTCG
This sequence comes from uncultured Elusimicrobia bacterium, assembly GCA_964374095.1. Classification (GTDB taxonomy): domain Bacteria; phylum Elusimicrobiota; class Elusimicrobia; order UBA1565; family UBA9628; genus CAYJXJ01. Next base: position 1,779 of record CAYJXJ010000267.1, on the reverse strand, counting down.
AGCCGGGAGAGGCTGTCCGCGGAGGCGTCGGGTCCGCCCGGGGGACCCCAGGCCACGGAGCGGGTCTCCACTCTCGGGACCTCGGCCTCGGTCAGGATGACGAGGGTGTAGGCCCCGCTGGGCCGGGCGGGTATGCCGGCCGCTTCGGGAATCGAGGTCCAGGCGCCCATTGACGCGGCCGCGGCCTCCAGCGCGGCGAGCGCCGCGGCGAATGCCGCCACGCGCCTTCGGACGGACCGGCCCAGTCCCCACCCCCATAGCTCCAGGACCGCCTCGAAACCCCCCCAGGCCAGAAGCGAGGCCCCGGCCCAGGCGACGAGGGGCGCCGCGAGGTCGAAGGTCTCCGGGGCCGACACGGCGTTGATCACCAGATCGAGCCAGCGCGAGGCGCCGTGCCTGAGGGCCCACAGGCAGAGCAGGGCCCCGCCCGCCCCCGCCGCGGCGCGGCCCGTCCGCCAGGGCCCCCCGCGGGCCACGGCCGCGGCCCGCGCGACCAGGGCCGCCAGAGCCCCGGCCAACAGGAGCAAGCTTCCCGCCGCGACCGCGGCCCGGCCCGGGAAAGACCTCAGCGCCGGGGCCGCCGCTTCAAGCGCGGGAGCTCCCCAGCCGATTCCGGAGACGAATTCCGGCGCGGAAGGCAGGCGGCCCAGGAGCAGCATGAGGGCCGGGGAAAGCCCCGCGAGTAGGGCCGCGGCCTTAGTTTCCGTCTTGATCAACGGGAATGACCGGGCCCGCGGAGAACTTGGCGAGCACGGTCCGGAGCTTGGAAGCGTCGCCCACGACGACCACCGTCATCTCCTCGGGTCGGATGAAGGTCTCGGCGGCGCGCAAGGCGCGCTCCGCGGTCACGACTTGGACCCGCTCGACGTAGGTGTCGTAGAAATCATCCGGCAGGCGCTGGAGCTTGAGGTGAAGCAGGGCGTCGGCCAGCCCCTCCTGAGTCTCCATGGACCGGACGAAGCTGCCGGCGAGGAAGGTCTTGGCTTTCTCGAGCTCCTCAGCCTCCACGCCCTTCTGCCGCAGTCGGTCCAGATGTCCGAAGATGGCCTCAAGGGCCGGCCCGGCCACCTCGGTGCGAACCGGCGTGCGCACGCGAAAGAGCGAGGACGTCAGTCGGTGCTCCAGGCGCGAGCCGATCCGATAGGTGTAGCCCTTGGTCTCGCGGATGTCTTGGACGAGACGCGAGCTGAAGCTCCCGCCCAGGACCTGGTTGGCCAGGAGCAGGTCGAAATAGCTCGGATGGTCCTCGCGGACGGCGAGGTTTCCCATGAAAATGGAGGCTTGGGCCGCCTGCGCCCGGTCGACGAGATAGATCTTCCGGGTCTCATGTCCGCCCAAAACAGCCGGGGCCTCGTTGGCCTCGGCGGGGCCTTTCCAGGACTCGAAGTAGGCCTTCAGCGTGCGGCGGACCTCGGGGTAGCCCACGTCTCCGACGAGGACCAGCACCGCCTGGCGCGGGACGAAGGCCCGCCGGTGGAAATCGACGATCGCCGGGCGCGACAGCCGCGCGATCGAGTCCTCGGTCGGCGCGGTGATGGAATAGGGGTGCGAGCCCCAAATCTTCTTGTAGAATGCCACCGAAGCCAGGAAGTCGCTCTCGCCGCGGCTGGCCTTGAGTTCCGCGAGCATGTTGCTCTTGCGCAGGGCGACCTCGGAGCGCGGGAAAGAGGGGAACCTCGCCACCTCCGCGGCCAAAGACATCATCGCGCCGAAATGCTCGGAGAGGCAGGACGTCTCGAGGACGATGGAATCGGCCTTGGCCGAGGCCGAGATCTCGCC
>CAYJXJ010000266.1:0-4984 GCA_964374095.1 uncultured Elusimicrobia bacterium | reverse complement strand
AGGATCAGCATACACGCCAGCCTGGCGGTGGGATGGTGATGGTAGCTGTGGTCCAAGTGCCAGTGCTGGGTCAGTTCCCCGAAGCCACGGGTTTCCTCGTCCCACCGGGAGTGTGCCCACCGCCGTACGTTGTCCGCCGGCGGTTGCTGCCCATCGGGAAACAGGACGACCGACCGCCAATCCTCTTGGACTTCGCGCTCCACCCACTTGCCGGCGATCCGCTCCCGCTTGAGGCGTTTCTTGAGCTCTCGCACCACCCGGACGGGACGCCCCAATTGTGTCCAGGTCGTGAGGCCCCGCACATCCCAGACTTTCGTCGTGCCGTCCACTCCCTGAAGCAGCTCCGGCTGCTCCGGCATCGCAAGCTGGAATAACCCCTCGGCGTCCTTGTAGAGGTCCCGCTCCTCCTGCTTGAGCACGATGACCACGCCGTAACCCAGGCCCAGGACCTCCCGGACAAAGGGAGCCTGGAGGTAGAAGGCGTCCATGGTGAGCACGTCGATAAAGCGCGGCAAGGCCGCCTTCACCCGCTTGAGCAGTCTGAGCGCGGCCGCCGTCTCGGTCTCGCCCTTGAGGATCGGCTCTGCGTCCAGAGGGAGGGCCGGAACCAAGCCGACCATTTGAAGCACCACCTCGCGGTGGTAGTACTCGGTGACGGTTTCCTCGGCGCCATTGACCTTGACCTTGATCTGGCGCGTGCAGCAGTCCGTGCAATGGCGCTTGCGGCTCTTGACGGTTTCGACGCCGTCGAGGGCGGCCACCCAGTAGAGGTCGGGATAGAGCCGGCGGAAGGCTTTCTTGCGTTTCATCTCGCGCCCGACCCCAGCCAGCATCGCACGGGGTCCGCCCAAATCCAAGCGTGCGAGGCTGTAGCCGAGGGTATCCGCCGAAGGCTTGCGGGGCCCCACCCAGGGCTCCCACCGGCCGGGAATCCTGAGGCGAGCTTCCAACTCGTTGAAGCTGCCCAGGCGCAGGGCATGCATGCCGAACACGCTCAAGAAAACGGCGGAGGTGGGGACCGTGGGATTCTGGCGATTGTCGCTCAACAGGACCAGATGGTCCCGAAAGTCCCAGCGCCGTTCCAGGTAACGGGCCAGTCGGCTGAGCACCGCTACGGGAGCGCCAGGCTATTTCGAGGACTTCTCCAGGCGGGACCAATATTGCTCTGAAATCTGGTCCAGCAGGTCTCGTGCTTCCCAGTAATCTTTGAGCCAGCGGTCCACATCTTCCCGCAGGTGGTTAGGGATGGACTTCCGGCGCAGCTTTCCATTGCGGCTCTGGCTGATCGACCAAGCTTTGTGCCAAAAGCGCTTGCCTTTGGCACAACGACAACCGGCGCCTCCACAGGGGCGCCGCAGACGCACCCAAGTGGCGCGAATGAGCCCCGCCTCCTGCAGGATCTGGCGCAGGCGTGAGCGGGCGGCCCGTTCCCGGGTTGAGAGCTGGCTGGGGTTAAGCATGATAGAACCTCCATGACTGTGGCTATATAATAGCAACAGTCATGGCGCGAAAGCAATTGCTAATTGCGAATGCGAATATGCTCCTAGAAGGGTAACAGGACTACTGCCGACGAATCAAGGGGGGATTATTCGGGCGGCTTACGGAACTGCTGGCGGAGGAGTTCGTGGTCTTGAAGTCGCATTTTTCGACATCCAGTACGGGGTGGGGCGGCCGTCCACAAAGAGCCGGCCGACAGGCTCACCGCGCTGGAGTTGCGTAGGCCGGCCGATCCCGGGAGGCGGCCTGCGGGTAAATCCGACGCACGGTATCCAGGTTGTCGCCCAGGGGGCCGGATCAAAGTTTCTTGATTTTTTCGCATGCCTTTTGGTCTCCCATGGCGCATGCCTTGCGGATCAGCTCGGAACCCCTGGTCTTGTCCTGGGCCTCCCCGTCATAATAAATCATGCCCAGAACATAACAGCCCTTGGCGGATCCCATGTCGCAGGCTTTTTCGTAAAGGTCCGCAGCCCTGGCCTTATCCTGGGCGACTCCCTCTCCCTTGAAGATTCGATTGGCCAAGTCGTGGCAAGCCGCTGCGTCCCCGGCCTCGCAAACGCCTTTGCGGCCCTCCGGCACGCCGGCCCCGGCCGATCCTTTGCCCTTCTTCGCCGCCGGCTGAGGCCCAATCGCGGTCGGGACCGTCGTGGCTCCCGCCGCGGGCTCCTCCCGCGCCGGGGACGGCTCTTCGAAAACCTGGGTCGGGATATCCGCGGACTCCGTCCGGGGCGTGCGGCGCAGCAGGCCCGCGTCCATGAGCTGGATGCAGGTGCGCAGCTCCACGGATTTCTGCCGGCCGACCATGACCGGGACCTCGATGTAGTGGACCCGCAGGACCTGCTCGCCGTCGCTCCACCAGAACTTGCCGGTGCCGGATCTCTTGGGTTCGCCGTAGACGAGGGAGAGCTCCTTGACCAGCGCCTCCGGTGGATTGTCCCGCGTGTAGTCCTCGTCATAGATCACCTGGATCTCGACCAAACGGTCGCCCCGGGCTCCCAGCCACAGGGTCTCGGCCCGCGCCGGGAAGCGCTTGGCCGAGGTCTTTCGCACCTGAATGCGGCTGACCCGGGTGCGGGGGTCGATATAAGACGGCCACTCCCGGGACGCGGCCTGCGGGTAAACGCGGCGGACGGTGTCCAGGTTGTCGCCCAGGTAGAGGTCGACCAGGTAGCGCTGCAGGGGCGGGTTGTCTTGAGCGAAGGACCGCGCCGGGAATAGTTGAAACGCGCAAGCGGCCGCGAGCAGGCGGGCTCGAATCAACGGATGGCGACCGACCCCCGCTTGGGGGTCCTCGCGGCCAGCAGGGTCGCGCGGTTGTAGTGCTTGACGGTCACCAGGCCCACGCGGGTGATGAATTCCTTGGCCTGCGAATAGGAGCTATTATGCCCGGTGAGGACCGTCAAGGCATAGCTGCCGTTGGGGCTGAGTACGATGGCCGCGTCGTGGCAGGCCCGCCGCACCAGGCCGGTCTTGTGGGCGATCTCCCAGCCCCGCGGCAGGCCTTTGGCCAGCCGCGAGCGGGTGGGCCGCCGCTGCTTGAGTATGTCCATCATGAGCTCGCTGGCCGAACGGCTGATCATTTCGCCCCGGTAGATGCGCTCCAACAGGGTCGTCATCTCGCGGGCCGTGGTGTAGTTCTCATGGGTGACGCGGCCCCCGCGGATGCTCATGCCCTCGGGGTTGATCTCCGTGTAAAATAGGCCCAGCTTGGGGAACTGGGTCTGGATGTAGCCGAGACCGGTCGCCTCGATAAGGATGGCCGTGGCGGTGTTGTCGGACTCCCCGATCATCCGGTAGAGAAGCTCGCGGACCGTCAGCCGCGTGCCGTCCGGGAGCCACTTGATCGAGCCGGAACCCCCGACGCGGTGGCGCCGGCGCAGGGCGAAACGATCTCCGAGGGAAAGCCCGCCGTCGTGAATCTTGCGAAAGACGCAGATCATGATGGGAAGCTTGATGAGGCTGGCGGAAGCGAACAGATCGTCTTGATGGAACGCCCAGGTGTTGTCGGTCCGCAAGTCCTTGAGCACGACGGCGACGCGCCCGCGGTAGGAAGCGGCGAGCTTGCCCAACTCGTCGGTCATGCGCTCCCAAGACTCGGTCTGCGGATCCGGAGCCCATTGGGGGTTCTCGGGGGGCTTGGCCGCTGGGACGGGATCCGGGGCCGGGGGCCCCGGCGTTTCCAGCGCCTGCTCCAGGGCGTCCTCCAGGGGAGCGGGCTCGGACTCTTCGGACCAGTCCAGGCCGAAGCCCAAGGCATAGGAGGCCGCGACGGTAAAAAGCGAGGCCGCGGCTATCAAATCCGTCGGCCGCAGGGCCCGGGTACGGCTGGGAATGATGCGTTCTGTCATCGGGCTCGGAAAGGCCCTATAGAATAACAGGAGAAGATTGAATTTTCAAGTCTAACCTGGGCGGCGACCGCCAGCCCTGACGCCTTCTCGCATGACGTCAGGACAGCCGGCTTCCGCCGGCTAGGAAGACGCGGTCTTGGCGACGGGCTTAGACGAGAAGACGACTTTGTCGGCGCCCGGCTCGACATCAACGCAGATGGTCGCGCCCGCCTCGAACTTCTTAAGAAGCATTTCCTCGGCCAGCGGGTCCTCGATGAGCCGCTGGATGGTGCGCGCCAGAGGCCGCGCCCCGTAGTTGGCGTCAAAGCCGGTCTTAATGAGCAGCTTCTCGGCGTCCGGGGAAACCTCGATCTTATAGCCCTGGGCCTCGACCTTGGCCGAGACGCGCTTGAGCATGAGCTTGAGGATGAGGGCCATCTCCTCCAGGGTCAGGGGCTTGAAAACCAGGATCTCGCTGACGCGGTTGACGAACTCGGGGTTAAAAACGCGCTTGACCTCTTCCATGACCGTGTCGCGCATCTTCTGGTAGTCCTTATCCACCGATTCTTCGGCCGCCACGAACCCCAGAGATTTTCCCTTCGATATGAGGCGCGCGCCCACATTGGAAGTCATGATAACCACGGTGTTCTTAAAGCTGACCTTGTGCCCGAGATTGTCGTTCAAGAGCCCGTCGTCCATGACCTGAAGGAGTATGTTGAAGACGTCGGGGTGGGCCTTCTCGATCTCATCGAGGAGAACCACAGAGTAAGGCTTGCGGCGCACCGCTTCGGTGAGCTGGCCGCCCTCTTCGTAGCCGACATAGCCCGGGGGCGCGCCGATCAGGCGGCTCACCGCGAACTTCTCCATGTACTCGGACATGTCGATGCGGACCATGGCCTCTTCGTTGCCGAACATGAACTCGGCCAGCGCCCGGGCCAGTTCGGTCTTGCCCACGCCGGTGGGTCCCAAAAAGAGGAACACGCCGATGGGTTTCTTGGCGTCCTTGAGTCCCGCCCGCGAGCGGCGGATGGCCTGGGAGATGACGCGGATCGCCTCCTCTTGGCCGATGATGCGCTTGTGGATGCTGGCTTCCATGTGCACGAGCTTCTCGGTCTCGGTCTCGGTCAGGCTGGTGACCGGGATGCCGGTCCACTTGGAGA
>CAYJXJ010000265.1:0-5024 GCA_964374095.1 uncultured Elusimicrobia bacterium | reverse complement strand
AAGTCGGAAAAGGTAAACGAAAAATCGCTATCAAGGTCGTGGATATTTTCGGCAACGACACGATGAAAATAATTGAGGTTACTATATGAAAATAATCAAGAGGATTACCATTGAAAACTTCCGATCTCTAAAAAAGTAGTTTGGGATTCGTCGCGCCTGCGGCGCTACGAAGGCCGACATCACGGCCCAGTTCGTCATTGAGGCCGGCCTCCTCGGACTGGCCGGAGGCGTGGCGGGGCTCGGGCTGGGGCTGTGGGGCATCGATTTCCTGGCCAAGCACACGGACCGCGCCATCGCCAAGTTCGCCTGGCACCACGGCCTGGCGGGCATGGCCGTGGCCGTGCTGGTCGCGGTGGTCTTCGCCCTCGCGCCGGCCGCGCGCGCCTCCAGGCTCGATCCGGTGGAAGCCTTGAGGAGCGAATGACCCTCCTCGAGTTGGCCCGCTCCGCGGGCGCGGAGATCGGGGCCTACAAGACGCGCTCGGCCTTGACCGCGCTCTCTTTGGCCGTCGGGGTCGCGGCCATCCTCTTCACGCTCTGCCAGACCCGGGGCATGTCCAACCGCTCCACCAAGGGCCTCGAGCTCATGGGATCGGGGCGGCTCAAGATCGAGAAGAAGCGCGGCTTCAAGGGCAAGGGCCTCTCCCCTGGCCTGACCTCCGATGACGCGGCTCTCATGAGGCGGCACTGGCCCGAGCTTTACATGGCCTACCCCATGGTCCGGCGCTGGCAGACTCGCATCCGCCTCGAGGACTTCAAGAGCGACGACCTCGTGACCTGGGGCACGACCGAGGAGTGGGCGCGGCGCGACTGGGTCTACGCGGTGCGCGGGCGCTTCCTCACGGCCGACGACGTCCGGGAGGCGCGGCGGGTCGCGGTGATCCTGCAGCCTGGGGGCTGGGTGCAGAAGCCTTACTGGGCCAAGTACTTCCCGGAGCAGGCTTTGGAGAAGTTCGTCAAGCGCCGCGAGGTCCTCGGCAAGGAGGTCCTGCTCGACGACCATGTCTTCACCGTGGTTGGGATCCTTCAGGAGCCGCCGCGCGACAAGGACCCTAGATGGGGACACTCATCCTACGGGGGCTCGGGCAACGTCATCGTGCCCATCACGGCATACCAGAAATATCTCCTGCCGCGTTGGAACAAGGGCCGCCCCGAGGCCATCGACGAGATCCAAGTCGACACCGGAGGCGGGCGCGACCATGCGGCGCTGGTCCGGGCCGTCAAAGGGCTCCTCGACGCCCGGCATCGCGGGGAGAAAGACTACAACCTCAAGGATTTCAACGATCTCTGGGCCGGCCGCATCAAGCGCCAGCGCGAGCGCGCCCTCGCGGTGCTCGTCATCGGCGTCGTGGCGGTCTTAGCCAGCGGCATCGGCATCATGAACGTGACCTTGGCGACGATCTTCTCGCGCATACGCGAGATCGGCATCCGCCGCGCCCTGGGCGCGACACGCGCCGACATCATCAACCAATTCGTCTCCGAGGCCGTGGTCCTGGGCGCGGTGGGGGGGGTCGGCGGCACCGCGCTCGGGTGGCTGTTCACCATTAAGCTCGCCCCCGACCCCGACATGATGGCCCCGGTGACCGCCTCGGCGGTGGGATTGGCCATGCTGATCGCGCTCGCGACCGGATTTTTCTTCTCGCTTTACCCGGCCTGGCAGGCCTCGCGCCTGGACCCGGTCGAGTCGCTTCGATACGAGTAGGGGCCGTCATTTCCTCGGGTCGCGCCTGAACGCCGCGATCGGCCAATCCAGCGGAGACCACCACGGCCCGAACCACTTCACGCCCCGCGGGAACAGCATCCGGAGCTGGGACGCGGACTCATCGTCGGGGCACCAAACGGTGAAGCCCGAGAACAAGCGGACCCACCGCCAGCGGGAAGCGCGGATCATGCCCGCCGAACGAAGCCTGGGGATTGAAAGCCCCTCGCCGCGGGCGCTCAAAAAGAGCGGGGTATTCTCCCAGGCCTTGGCCGAGCCGGGAGACGCCGCCTCAAGCCGTTGAGCGAGCAACGCGCCCTCGGGGGAGTCCGGCGCGATAGCAACGGCGATGAGCCTCAGCCAAGCCGCGACCCGCGACTCCCACAGCCGGTCTTTACTGGACGACCAGGCCAGCCTCGCCAGCCTTCGCCCCAGGACTGGATAGACCTCGCTTTGGCGCCGCAGGGCCAAAGCGAGAAACTCAGGCACGCGGAGCGCGGCGGCCCGCAGCGCGCCGGCGAGGACAGGGTCCTTGACAACCCCGGAGAGAGACGCGTTTAGGACGAAGCGTTCATCCGAGAGATACGCCAGGGCGGGAAGAGAGCTCTCTCTCCAGGCGATTTCGCAGACCATGGCTCCCAGATAGTAGAGACGCGCCCCGCTCGGTCCGGGGTGCGCCGGCGCCAGCAGTCCGGTGAGAGCCCCGTCCTGGAATCCGAGGATGGGAAACTCGGCTGGCTCCGGCAGGGAGGAAACCGGCTCGCCCCGCACCGTCAACTCGGCCGAGCAGAGGCCGAAGGCCGCGGCCGCCTTGTCCAGACAGCGGCGGCGCAGGGCCCGGCTCTTCCACAGCCGCCACCGGACGCGGATCACGGTGCCCGCCGTCGGCGGCTCCGGGACTGCCGCTCCGGCCCAGCCCTCGGGGGCCAAGCTCATGCGGGCTTGTCCCGAGACGGCGGAGACGACAAACGGCTTAAGCCTCAGGGCCGCAAGGAGCCCGTAGGCGAACTGCCTGCCCCGGACCGTGTCCGGCCCGGTTTCCTCGAAAAGGCACCGGTAGGGGTCGTGGATGAGGCCCTCCGGAAGCGGGCGGCCGTCGAAGCGCATCACGATGGCGCGGCCCTCGTCCTCAAGAGACAGGCGCGTCGCGCCCGAGGCCACCGCGCAACGGATGAACGGCAGGAGGAATTGCTCCGCGTCCTCCATCTGCACCTCGCGCAGTACCTCGAGGGCGCGGCCGCGCTCGACTCGGAACGACCCGCTGGCCACCAGCACCGGCTCGCCGGAGGCCGCGACTGGAGGCGGCGAGTCGACCGCCGCCGCAACAGCCGGAGCGACGGCGTCCACGGGCGCCTCTTGGGAACTCACCTCGAAGGGAAGCTCCTCGGGCGGACGGTAGGGCCACGGCCAGCGCCAGGAGCTCCCGCCGAGAAGCAGGTGGCGGCCCAGGACGACGCCGCAGGCGTAGAGGACGGCATTCCAAATCGTCACGTAGCGCTGGGAGCCGATGTGGGATCCGGCCATGAGCGTCATGAACGCCACGATGAGCATCATCACGGTCCCGACCACCCGGCCCCGAGTCCCCCGTGCGTTGTCGGCGGGAAACACCAAAGCGAGCGACGCTCCCAGCAAGAGCGAATGGATCAGAATGCCCACGCGCGGGACCGTGATCGGCGCGAAAAAGCCCAGCGTCACGAGCGGCAGTAGAAGCAGTTTGGCGGCCGCCCAGCCGCCCGCGGATTGGGGGAGCCCGCCGAACAAATAGCAGAATAACCCCGTCAGGAAGGCCAGCGCATAGCAGTCCGCCTGCCGGCCTTGGACCCGAGTCACGATTCCCCAAAAAACAAGGGCATAGGTCGCCAGCACACCGAGAAAGTACAGCGCCCACCACGGCCCCGGCACCGGTCCCTTCCCCCGGCGGACCGCGGAGGCGGCCCCGGAGCTTAGCCGGTAGCCTCGCTCCGGGGCGTCCTCAAGAGGAGCCGTTTGCCCCGGCCATCCTTGACCGCCGCGCACCAGGTCCCTTCCCAGGAGCATGCCGTAGCCATAACCCAACCCGTTGCTCAGGGTGAAGAACTTCTCCACGCCCATGATGTACTCGGCCGAAATGGTGATGCCCCCCCCGCACACTAAGAACACGAGGCCAATGCCTCTGGCGAGCGTCGCCTCCGTGCCGGTTGCCAACGGGAATAGGAGGGCCAGCGCGCTGCCCATGAGCGCGGCGGGGATCAAGGCGAAGACCCACGGGGAAACTTGCGCCACGAAGGCGGCGACGCCGATATACGCCGGGGCGAGAAGCAGCTCCCTTTCAACCCGCCGGCTCCAATGCGGCCAAAAGCTGATGAGGAGGCCGGCGCCAACGGCCGTCGCGTAGTAGCTTTTGACCCCCGCGGGAGCCTCTCCGACGATGCGGGCCATGACCCAGGCGTAGCCCAGCAGGAGGGTGGGGAGATGCCGGCCCATCGGCCTGGCGGCAGCCCGAATCGCGGACTCCTCCACTAGCGCGCGCCGAACCAAAGCGTCAGGCCCCCGGCCGCGGTCCCGTTCATCGGGACGACGAAGAGGGTGTCGGTCTTGAGATTGAGGTCGATCGAGAGCCCCGGGAGCCGCGGGACGGGCTTCAGGAGCAGCCCGACCGTGTAGGACGGCAAGCCGAGGAACTTAGACCCGACGGCGTCGAGGTTGGTCTTGACCTCGCCGTAGGCCAGGCCCAGGCCGAAGTAAGGCCGAAACCGCGTCGTGCGGTCCCGGTAATGGCGCCAGTCGACCTCGACGCTCCAGGCGTGGGCCTGGGTGAGCGTGTGGACGATGGTGCGCGCCGGGGGGGGGCCCACGACCTCCCGGTCAAAAACGATGTTCACGCGTTTCTGGTAGTAGGCGCCCATCGCGTAGAAGGCGTTGTTCCGGTCGACGAAGAGCCCCAGGCCGCCGTAGGCCCCGTTCATGGAGGGCACGAAGTCCTCCATGGACCTATTGGTCAGATCGCTGGTCCAATCGCCGCGGCGCAAGTTCAAATAAGAGGGCTTAAAGTAGCGCACCCCGGTCACGAAGACGATCTTTCCGGGGCCCTCGGACGCGACGGGAACGGGCGTTACGCCCTCCCGGGGCAAGGCCGCGCCGGCCGCCGGACTACCCTCGATGAGGGAGAGCCCAAGCAGGAGGGCCAGGGCGCGGAGGAGTCTCGGTTTCATCGGCATGAGAATCGGGCATATCATGCGCCTTGCCGCCCGGACTGTCAAGGGGGCCGGCCCTCCCAGTTCCCGGACTCTTGAACCTCAATGATGCGCTATTCGATCAAGAATTCGAGGCTCCTCGACGGAGCCAAA
>CAYJXJ010000264.1:0-5072 GCA_964374095.1 uncultured Elusimicrobia bacterium | reverse complement strand
CTGGCCACAGTACGAGAGGACCTGGCTGGACGAACCTCCTGTATACCAGTTGTCCTGCCAAGGGCATCGCTGGGTAGCGGCGTTCGGTAGGGATAAACGCTGAAAGCATCTAAGCGTGAAACCCGCCTCAAGATTAGGCTTCCCGTCCCCATCCCGCAAGGGTTGGGGCCTAAAGGACACCAGAAGACTACTGGTTTGATAGGCCGCGAGTGTAAGCGCCGCAAGGCGTTGAGCGAAGCGGTACTAATCGTCCGTGCGGCTTGGCCGTATTTTTCGATCGCTCCTTCCGGCTATGGCCGGCGGGGGGCGGCGAGACGCTGCCGCGTTCTCTTTTCGTTGGGAAAATGCTATGATCTTTATCCCCTCCCGGACGATGCCGGTTCGGCGGGGGGAGGATTCGTCTCCCTTCAACTACCCTAACACTGTCGACTGCGCGGGTGCCGGGTCCCCGGCGGCGATTCGATTTCCAGGGGCTGACGAGTTCGGTGACAACTCCAACAGGGCAACACCCGTACCCATTCCGAACACGGAAGTTAAGCCTGTTTGGGCCGATGGTACTAACGCCCAATTCGGCGTTGGGAGAGTAGGTCGTTGCCGGGCTCGTCAGCTCCTGGAACAATCCATGCGACGGCGCGCGATGGCGGTTCTCTATTGCCTGGGGACGCTTCTCCTTGCGGGGAAGGCGGCCCAGGCGCAGGTATTGGGGACCAGCGCGCGCCAGATGGGGCAGCGTTCTTTGAAGGTGTTGACGTATTTTCAGGCGGCCCGCGAGGCGGATCTCAACTTCGCCTTGTCGACCAACGATGAGGCGTGCCGCGCTGGCCCCACCAATCCCAACGCGGTTTCCTTCGCGTGCGGGCAACAGGGTGACGTCGGGGTCGAGGGCAACGGCGGCTACGGGGTCCTAAAGTTGGTTTACCAGCCTTGGGAGACGATGCAGTACTACGCCGCGGTCGGCGTGGGAGACTACAGCGTGCGGATTCCTTCGGTCACGGTGAACAATCACCTGACGGGGGATAAGCCCGGGACGGCCTTCACGCTGGGCGCCAAAGCGGTGATCATTGCGGATACGGTCGTTTCGCCGGCGGTGGCGGTGGATTTTTCAGTGACGCGCGCCCGGCATCTTTTTAACAGGCGGGTCCCAGGCGGCATACCCAATATCAACAATAATATCAACCAGCGGCTGGACATGATGCACTACGCCCTGGCCGTCGAGACGAGCCATCTCTTCACCCTGGTGGAGAAGGAAAAGATCGAGCTGGTGGCCCTCCGAGGCGGGGTCAAGCTTGAGCCGTATGGCGGGGTGCGGTGGACGAGGACGGTGGCGGATTTGAAGGACCTGGTGGACGGCAGTCACGTCGGCGGCAGTCAAGACGTAGTGACCCCGTTTCTGGGGCTGCGGCTGCCGATGTTCGAGCATGAAGGGCTTTTTGCGGAGGCCTCCTTCGTTGGGGGGTATCATTGGGGGACCGGGTTGGAGGTCCGCTTCGAGTAACGGGAGCCAGGGATGAAATTGACCAAGGCGCAGAAGATCGAGAAGTCGAAAGCCGCGGCGGCAAAGTTGCGCGCCGCGCAGCATATTTTTATCACCGAATATCAGGGATTAAAATTCCGGGAACTCGACGCGCTTCGGGGCAAGCTCCGGCCGGCCAAGTCCAAGTTCTCGATCGTCAAGAATTCGATGCTTCGCCAGGCCTTGAAGGGCGCGGGCGTGGATGGGGCGGAGGCCCACGTGAAGGGCCCGACCGGTCTGGCCGTTGTCGACGGAGACGATCCGGTGGCCGCGGCCCGGGTGCTGGTCGCCTTCGCGAAGGAATTTCCAGCCTTGAAGCTCCGGGCCGGTTTCGTCGGCCGGCAGTGGCTTGCCTCCGCGGAGTGCGCGAGGCTGGCCGCCCTGGGGACCAAGCCGGAGATGTTGGCCAAGTTGGCGGGGGCGCTGGCGAGCGCGATCGTCCGGGCCGCAAACGTTTTGCAGGCGCCCATTCGGGATCTTGGGCTGGCGTTGCGGGCGTTGGAGGACAAGAAAAAAGCCGCGGCCGCGGTCTAGAATACGGCCGGCAGCCCTCCGGGATAAATCCCGGCCCGTTGTTGGGTCCGGGAGCTGCCAAAAGGTGAAATATGTCAACGGCGACGAAGCTGGGAAAAGACGAGCTCCTCGAGGGGATCTCGCAGATGACGGTCTTGGAGCTTTCCGATTTCGTGAAGGCTTTCGAGGATAAATTCGGGGTGAAGGCCCAGGCGGCGGGGGTCGCGGCGGCGGCGCCCGCGGCGAGCGGCGGCGGCGCGGCGGCGGAGGAGGAAAAGACTGATTTTACGGTCTTTATATCCGGGGCGGTCCCGGCCGACAAGAAGATTCCGGTCATTAAGACGGTTCGGGAGATCACCGGGCTGGGCCTCAAGGAAGCCAAGGACTTGGTCGAGGCGGCGCCCAAGGCCGTGAAAGAGGGCGTTCCGAAGGCTCAGGCCGAAGAGATGAAGAAGAAGCTCTCCGAGGCGGGCGCATCCGTCGAGCTGAGGTAATGCCGTTTCGGCGCATAAATCCTCCGTGGGGGGATTTAATCGTCCTCGTCCCCGCCGCCTTTCGGCAAAAGCGAGGTGAGACCTTGACCAGAGGAAATGCCTGCCCTTCCGGTACTATGGAAGGGGCAGGTCCGAAGGATATGGGAAGAAAACCATGAAGAAGATTAATTTCGGAAAGATTCCGCAGGCGATGGAACTCCCGGATTTGCTGGAGATGCAGCGCAACTCTTTCCGGGACTTCATGCAGTTGGACGTCGCTCCGGAGGACCGCGGCCTCATGGGGCTTCAGGCCGCGTTTCTGGATGTCTTTCCGATCGAGTCGGCCGACGGCAGCACGGTTCTTGATTTCGTGCGCTATGAGTTCGGCGAGCCGCGGTACGCCACGCCGGAGGAAGCTCAGGCGCACGACGCGACCTTCTGCCGGCCGGTGAAGGCGATCCTGCGGCTGTCCTCGCGGCAGCCCTCCGGCAAGCTCAAGGAGATCATCGAGCAGGAGGTGGTCCTCTGCGAAGTCCCGATCATGACGGAGAACGCCTCCTTCGTCATCAACGGCGCCGAGCGGGTGGTGGTCAGCCAACTCCACCGCTCTCCCGGGATCATCTTCGAGGAGGATGAAGAGAAAAAGATTTCCGCCCTAGGCAAAAGGCTCTTCTTCGCCAAAATCATTCCGTACCGGGGGGCCTGGGTCGAGTTCGAGTTCGACCTCAACAACATCCTCTACGTCCGAATCGACCGCAAGAAGAAATTCGAGGCCACGACGTTTCTACGGGCCTGCGGGATCGAGTCCGACTCCGACATTCTTAAGATTTTCTATTCCTACGAGGAGGTTCCGGTTTCCCCCGACTCCGTCGTGGGGCTGCTGCACCGCATCTCGGTCGAGGACGTGGTCGACCAGGCCACCGGCGAGGTGCTGCTCGAGGCGGGCAAGAAGGTCACGCATGAAGCGACCCGCCGCATGCTCGATAAGAAGGTCGCGGGGATCAGGGTCATTTCCGGCGACCCCGAGAAGGACGATCCAGCCATCATCGAGACCCTGCGCAAGGACAAGATCAAGAGCACCAAGGACGCCCAGCAGGACATCTACAAGAAACTGCGGGGCCAGGAGTTCATCGTTCCGGGCCAGGCCGAGGGCTATCTGGACAGCCTGCTGTTTCGGAATTTGCGCAAGTATGACCTCAGCAAGGTCGGGCGTCATAAAGTGGGCGCGAAGCTTCACCGCCTGCTCTGGCAGTTGGCGGTTCGCAAGGACGTGCTCGTGCGCCCCGAGAACCGCCGCAACAAGCATTTCTCCCTGCCGGCCTATTTGCGCCGGACCCTTTGCTTGGAGGATGTCATCGCGACGATGCAGTACATCGTGGCCCTCAACCGCGGCGTGACTCATTTCGCGGGGCAGGCGCCGCAGTCCGCTCAGGTGACGGTCCGCGGGCAGGCTTATGAGACTCAGGCCGAGTACAAGGCGGACCTGCAGGCCTTCGCCAAGAAATTCGCGCCCGAAGCCGTCAGTCAGGTGATCTTCGTCGATCTCCATGACGGCGACGCGGATGACGAGGGGGACGCTCCCCAGCAGGGGCTCAAGAAGGACCGCTTTTCGTTCCACGATCTGGCTCATGCCGTCGACGTTTGGCGCAAGGCGGTTCCGGGATTCCTGGACAAGTGCTTTGAGGTGAAGCTCGATGACATCGACCATCTGGGAAACCGGCGCGTTCGCGGCGTCGGGGAGCTCCTCGAGAACCAGATCCGGGTGGGCCTGGCCCAGATGTCGCGGGTGATCCGCGACCGCATGAGCGTTCAGGATAAGAAGCTTCTGACGCCGCGCAATCTTCTCAACACGGCGCCGCTGGTGGGCATTCTCCGGAAGTTCTTCGGGACATCCCAGCTCTCGCAGTTCATGGACCAGATCAACCCGTTGGCCGAGATCACGCACAAGCGGCGGCTTTCGGCGCTCGGTCCGGGGGGCCTCAACCGCAAGCGCGCCGGTTTCGAGGTCCGCGACGTCCACTACACCCACTACGGCCGCATCTGCCCCATCGAGACGCCGGAAGGCCCCAACATCGGGCTGATCACATCCCTGGCGACCTATGCCCGGATCAACGTATTCGGCCTCATCGAATCCCCGTACCGGCGCGTGACGCGGGGCAAGCTCACGGGAGACGTGGAGTATCTGAGCGCCGACTCGGAATCCGATAAGATCGTCGCGCAGGCCAACACCCCCCTGGAGAAGGAAAAGCTCGCGGCGGACGCCGTGGCGTGTCGTTCGCGGGGGGATTTTCCCGTGACCGATCCGGCCCGCGTGGACTTCATGGATATCTCGCCCATGCAGGTGGTCTCGGTTTCGGCGGCGCTCATCCCCTTCCTGGAGCACGATGACGCCAACAGGGCGCTCATGGGTTCCAACATGCAGCGCCAGGCCGTGCCGCTTCTGATCAGCGAGCCGCCTCTGGTGGGCACGGGCATCGAGGAGTCGGTGGCCAAGGACTCCGGGGCTTGCGTCGTCGCTAAAGAGGCCGGCAAGGCCATCTACGTCACGGGCGATCTGATCGCCGTCCACTCCG
>CAYJXJ010000263.1:0-5081 GCA_964374095.1 uncultured Elusimicrobia bacterium | reverse complement strand
GTCCGGACGCAGTGGCCCACGGCGGCGAGGTTTTAAGAGCGCGCTGAAAGATTGCAGGTGGCCGGCCGGCTCAATTGAGCCGCAGGGAACTCCGCCGGGGCGGAGTTCTGCTTGGCCTGGCGCACGCATCGCGCAGACCGCTCGACCGGAGGGGGGTGGAGCGCCTAGCCTGGCGATCGGCCTAGATTCCGGGAACGCGCGGCTCAGGGAGCAGAGAGCCCAGGGGTACGCCCGGCGCCATGGCCCGCAAGAAGTCGACGCTCGGCAAGCAGGGCATGCCGGCGATGCTGATGCGTTCCCGTCCGCCGTAGAGCAGGCAGGCCCTGGCGTCCGGGTAGTCCTCCAGGAAGGCTCTCAGGCCGCGCGTGTCCCGGGGCGAGACGGTTTTCGAGGCCTTCACTACCAGGGCCAGGAACTCATCCTCGCCGTACACCACGAAGTCGACCTCGGAGCCTGACTTCGTGCGCCAATAGCGCAGGTCGTGCCCGCCTCCGCCGTAGGCGATCCAGGCCCTGAGGTGCTGGGCCACCAATCCCTCCAGGGCCGCGCCGCCGATCTCGCGTGGAGCGTCACCACTCGGTCACCGGGTCCGCTCTCCCGGCCGCCGCGCCGATACCGGGCCCGGGAGCGGCTCAAGTCAGAACGCCGAGTTGCCATGGAGCTCTGTCCCTACGGATCAAGGCTTTTCACTTTTCGTGCGTGGGGAAGTTCTGGCGCAACGCCTTGGGGGTGAGCGTCTCGGGGTGCCGGGTCGGACGCCTGCGTCCGCGGCCCTGGCGGGACCGCCTCATTTGAGGGCCGCGGTCCACGTTTTCTTGAGTCTGGAGAGGGCGTGGGCGCCGAGGCCCAGCTCCCGAACTTCGCGCGCGCCTTCCAGCAATCCGAGAAGCTCCGCGGGTGAAGCGGGTCGATGGCGGCCGGCCTGGGCTTTGTAGAAGGCCCAGTCCACGTCGGAGGACTTGAGCAGGCTCAGAATGTCGAGGCGGTCCTTTTCCCCCTTGGCGCTCCTCGCCCTTTGGCTGTAAGCATGCTGCTTCATGATGAGCAGGGTCTCGACCCGCGGCACCGAGAAGCCCCCGAGCGCCACGGCGTGGCGCGCGACCTCTTCGGCCGGGAGTCCGGGGCGGGAATAGTGCGGCGTGTAGATGTCGATCTCGACCTCGCCCTGGCGGGCCTCGTATTTCTTCAGGCGGTCGTTCTTGGACAGGCGGTATTCGGCCTGCAGGCGGCCCAGCTCGTCGTAGTCGATGACGATGTCGATATCCTTGGACTTGAGGGTCCCGGCATAGAGAAAGACCGCCCAGTCTCCGATGAGGGTGAACCGATAGCGGGTCCCCAGCCGGGTGAGCAGCTCCCAGCTCCTCTGGGTCACGAGGTCGTGCCAGTAGCCTTCGGTCACGGCACGAGCTCCAGCAGGGCGTTGCCGAAGTCGCGGGCGTACCATTGGGGCAGGTTCCACAGGTCGGCGTAGGTTTGAGGCATGCAGGTGGCTTGTCCGTAACGCGGGAGGAGGGGGTCCGCCCGCAGCACCGTCAGATTCGGAGGTCCCTTGACCGCGGGGAAGCGTCCCTTGACGCCTGCGGCATCGGGAGCGTAGACCAGAACATGGTCGTAGTCCGCGGGGAGGAGCTTGAACCGCATCCGGCAGGCTGAGAAGGCCCCGTAGATGATTTCCGGAGGCATCCGGCCCTCCAATTCGGCCATGGGCAGGGGCACGGCTGTCTGATAGAGCGTCTAGCGGCCCAACCGCTGAATCGTAGCCCAATAGATCAGGAGCTTGCGGATTTCCGTAACCTCCCCGAACCTCCCGGTCACGCGGACCGCGCCAATGGAGCGCGGCCGCTCCAGCGCGTGGGAGACAGTGCTCAGCGAGCAGCCGATGAGGCCTGCGAGCCGCTTCTGGACGAACCTAAGTTCCTTGCGTTCCACGGCATCGAAATCTGGCTCCTGTCAAGGGGCCCGGGAGGAGGCCGCTGAAAATCCGCCGGCCGCTAGAGCAAGCGGCGGAAAACCTTGGGAACCTCGCGCTCAAAGTAGCCGCGGATCTCCGCCCAATCCACGGGCTTGATCAGCCGGGGCATGGGTTGCTTCTCCGCGTCTTCGAAGTAGGTCAGGGCGTAGCTGGCCTGGGCCGCGAAGTCCGGGTTGTCGGGGAACTTGCGCCGGGCGAGCTGAAAGCACTCCCGGAGCGGGAGCATGGGTAGGATCGCGAAGAGGTCCAGAAAGTCGCGCCGGGTTCCGCGGCCGATGATGGCGCTGATCTTCATGAGGGCGATATCGGGGACGTCGGCCACCGCCAGGCCGTCCCAATCCAGGAGGGGTTTGAGGACCGGGTAGGAATATCGCAGGAAGGTGACGGGGACCGGGCCGATCGAGGCTTGGAGCCAGCCGTCGTTCTCATGGCGGACTTGCGGGGACGACCCCCGCAAGGCCTCGAGAATTCGGGCGCGCTCCGGGGCGTCGAGCTTCGCGGAGGGGCTGAAGAAATCCAGGTCGTCCGAAAACCTGTGTCCCAGGTGGAGCGCCAGGGCCGTCCCGCCGACGAGATAGAATCCCGCGCACACGCCCGCGCCGCGCGCGGCCGCCGCGGCCTTGCGCGTGAGCGGGCTGAGCGCCTCGGGGTGCCAGGTTCCTTTGCTCAGACGCTCCCCCCCCAAGCCCACCCTTGCCGCCGCCAGGCCGGCTTCTCCGGGGTGGGCATCCCCAAGAAGAGCGACCAAAAACCCAGCGTCCTGGGAGTGAGCGTGCGGGCCCCGTCCTCCCGCAGGAAGTCGCCCAGCTCGGCCGCCGAGAACCTCCGCAGCGCCCAGCGGATTCCCCGGAGGCCTCCATGCTCCAAGAGACGCGACAGGACGACCTCCCGATCCCTTCCCGGGTTGAGCGTCGCGGCGTCGTATTCCGGGAAGAGCGGCTGGAAGGACCTCGGCAGACGCTGGCGTTGGGCCGGTCGATCTCGAAGGCGCTCCAGCGACGCATGGTCCAGGAGCCATTCCCCGAGGAATTTCCCGCGGGCCTCGACGACGCCTTCCCGCATCAGGCGATAGACCTGGCGCCGCGACCGCCGCAGGAGGCGGCAGGCCTCGGAAACGGTGCAGGCGCGCCGGGCGCGCCGTCCGGGACCGGGCTTGAGCCAGAGGGCGCGCTCCGGACCGGAGCCGACCTGCCAGGCGGACCACTGCACTATCATGTCATATAGTATGACATATAAAATTAAAAAGTCAAGACCGACCGAGGGGAGCCGCTCTTCGCGGCGGCTAAAGGTTGACCAAGTCCTTCGGCCGGTGGAAGACCATTTTCAGGAGTATGAGATCCTCCGCCGTGGTAATCCACATCTTGAAATCGCCGAGGTCGGCTAGGACCTTGCGGCGCAGCACCGAGTCCTGAAGCGGCACCTTGGGGATGAAGACCTCGGCGCGGGTGTCCCCCCTCCAGACCCGGAAGTGACCGAGGTCGCGGCCGGCGGAGGACATGAGCCGAGGGTCCGGCGGGAGGACCTGATCGCGGGCATCGCGCATGACGAATCCCTCCCGGCCCAAGAGGTCGGCGAAGTCCTGGAAGCGCAGGGCCGGCACCATGGCGAGGACGTCGATATCGATCGTGGCTCGGACATATCCCGCGAAGGCCATGGCCACCGCGCCGCCGACGGCGTAGGGAGCCTTGATCGTATCGAGCACGCCGACCAGGCGGCGCGCGACTTCCTGGATCTCGGGACCCGGGCTCACCGGGATGGTTCCCTTCCCGATAGCGTCAAGGGATCAACTATTCCCTTCGGTCAAGGGACTCGATCCCACCAGGTCCCGGGGTCGTCGAGCGCGGCTTGCGCCCGGTCAAAGCGGGCGCGTTTGGCCGGGTCCAGCGACCCGCGGATACGTTCCATGAAGAGCATGAGGTCCAGGAACTTGCGGTAGCGTTCCGGGGGAGACATGGGGAGACATGGGGAGACATGGGGAGATAGGGGCGCACGTCCTCCGCGGCGGCGAGGGCGGGATCCTCCGTAAGTCCGAAGTCGCGGGCGGTCATGGTCGGGGCACTGCTCACCAAAGTATAGCACCCGGAGTCGCCGGCCTCAAGGGCCCGCGGACAGGGCCCGCGGAGCCCCGGCGCCGCTGGAAACGGCGCTCGCCTTGCCCGGAAGGCCGGTTAGCGTCGAGTTCGGCGTGATACGCTGCGACGCAAGGAGGAGAGGGCGGGCAGGCCATTTTTTAAGCTCCCTTGCACCTTGGCCCAGTCCAATTCGATATACCGATGGACAAGGCGGTTGCGCAGGCCCGCCAGGTTCTTGAGGGTGGCCGCGGGCCTCTTAGCGACGAGGCCTTCTTTCTCCAATATGTCGAAGGTCTCGCGATAGGAATTGGGGCGAGGCAGGGCCTTCTCGGCGATGAGCATGTTGGCGATATCGAGCGCGATCTGCGTTGCGGCCAAAACCACGTAGCAGACCCTCTGGGAGAAAGCGCGCTCCTCGCGCAGGCGCTTCGTCGAGGACTCGCGCAAGATGTCCCGCCAATCGGCCAGAAGCCTATCTAGACCATCGAGAAACTGCGCCAGGCGCTCCCGGTCTAGCACGGCCGCCGCTGCAGTATGCTCTGGTTGAGCCGGTCGTAGGCCGGCTTGAAGTCAAGGAAGCGGATCAAGGTTTCGGACTCGAAGCGCACCGCAGCCAGCTCGTCGCGGGTGATAAAGCGTCGCCCTTCCCGCACGATCCTGAAGAGAATGGGGTCGACGAGATCGGAGCAGAAGTGCATGTCGGTTTCAGCCTGAAAAGCGCGGTCCAGGCTCAGCGCGAGGGCCATCAGAGCGCTGGAGCCGGGGGGCTGAGCCCGCGGCCGCGGCAGGAGAGCGAGATCGATGTCCTCGAAACCGGGGGTGCGGAGGGACGAGCCGTAGAGATAGGCGGCCGCAAGCCAGCGCTCCCGCGTGAGTATGCGCCGGGCGCGGACCGTTTTTGTCTTCAGCCACGCGGGCAAAACGCGTGGATTACCTCCCGTTTCTCGATTCATGGCGTCCGGCAGTTTATAGCAACCATCCGAGGCGGCCGCAATCCTGCGGGACAGGGTCCGATTTACGGGAGTCGATTGAGGCCG
>CAYJXJ010000262.1:0-5147 GCA_964374095.1 uncultured Elusimicrobia bacterium | reverse complement strand
AGCGGCAATCCTCCCCGCCCCCCGGCGCCGACCCCCCTCCACCCCCGGAGTCCCGGAAGGCCGACGACGGGCCTGCGCTCCCGCCCTCAGGCGCGACGCCGCCGTGGCCGCAGCTGCGCATCTCCGCCCCGCCGTCTTCCCTGCCGGCCGCCGGCGCGGAGGAGGATCCCGACGGGCGTCCCGCGCCGGCCATGGCCCGAGATGAGCCGGACCCGCCCGGCCGCTGGAGCTGGCCGCAGGTCGTCCATATGCTCGGCTTGGGGACCGCGGCCGCGGGGGTTTTCATGGGCAACGCCCTGCTCGCGGCCGCGGGGCTCATCGCGGCCCTGGCGGGGACGGCGGCCTCCGGCGCGCATGGCGCGGGCGGAGGCCCCCGGGAGGATCTTTCGGATCTAGCCCTGCGCGTCGCGGCGCTGGAACGGCGCCTCTCCTCCCTCGACTTGGCCGCCAGTTCCGGCTCGATGTCGCGGGAGGTCGAGGAGGAAGTCAAGGAACTGCGGCGCATCCTGATGTCTTTACTCGAAATCGTGGAAAAAAACTCGGAGCCATGAGAGCGCTTCGCGCGGGCCTCGCCGTCCTGATCGCCGCGGGCTTGGCGATGCCCGGCGCGCCCCGCCCGGCCGCAGCGCAGATTCAGCCCATCCCCATCCTGCCCGCTCAGCCCGCCGGGACGACGTCGTCGGCGGCCGACACCATTTCGCCCGTGGCCATCGGAGACGTGGTCTCCATCGGGGTGCAGCCGGTGGATGAGTACTCCCGGGAAGTCACGATCCACCAAGACGGCAAGGTCGATCTTCCCATCGTCGGCTCCATCCTGCTCAAGGGGCTCACCCCCCGCGAGATCCAGCTCCTGCTCGAGAGCAAGTACTCCCGCTTCGTGACCGGAGTCAAGATCTCGGTGAGCGTGCGGCGATTCGCCGGCCGGCGCGTGGCCCTTCTCGGCGAGTTCCGGACCCCGGGGTCTTACGACTACCGCGATGGGATGAAAATGCTCGACGCCGTCACCCTCGGCGGCGGACTCACGGATTTGGCCAAGGGGTCCAAAGCGCGGATCATCCGGGTCAAAGACGGCAAGATCGAGACGGTGCGCGTCAACGTCAAGGCCCTGATCAAGGGACGCTCCGACATGAACGTCGACATCCTGCCCGGAGACACCGTCCTGGTCCCGAAGGGCGCCCTGACGCGAGGGGCCCAGTGGTTCGGGGTCAACATCGTCCCCTATCTGACCCTGGTGACCTTGCTCGCCTCCGTGGCCGTCCTCACCAACACCAGGTAGCCCATGGAACTGGAGCCCACCCTCCACGACTACTGGCGCATCCTCAACAAGAGGAAGTGGATGACCATCGCGGTGGCTTCCTTGACGGCCCTCACCGCGGCCGTCTACACGCACTTTCAAGTCCCGCTCTACCGCGCCGGCGGGACGGTCAAGTACGAGCCTCCCGGAGGCGCCAAGGTCCTGGGGATCGACCTCGCCAGCTACGACCAGTACCTCGCCATCAAGACCCAGGTCCGCATTCTCGCCTCGCAGGACCTGGCCAAGCGCGTCGCCGAGCGCATGGGGTCACGCCGCGGCTCGGCCTCATACCGCGCCGAGCACGTGGCCGACTCCAACCTCCTGACGATAACCTCCACGGGCCGCGATCCCATCGAATGCGCCGACCTGGTCAACGCCGTGATGGAGGTCTACGCCGAGCGCGACCTCGAGGAACGCTCCCAGACCACCCGCAAGACGCTCGAGGACATCATGTCCCGCCGCCAGGAAGTCGAGCAGGCTTTGAGCGAGCTCGAGGAGTCCAAGCGCGAATATCTCGAGGCCCATCCGGGGGCCGGCGGAGGCTCCTCCATGGCCGGGGGCCTCCTGGACCTCGAAACCAAGCGTCGGGAGCTCCTCAAGAAATTCACCACCGAGCATCCGGAGGTGATCGCCCTCGACAACCGCATCGAGACCTTCCGGGCGAAGGTGCACCTGGAGCCGGGCCGGAACCTCGAGTTGGAACGCCTCAACCGGGACCTCAAGGTCAACGAGGAGCTCTACATCACCCTCTCCAAGCAGATGGAGGAGGCGCGGGTGAGCCTCTCGGCCATCTCCACCTTCGTCACCATGGTGTCCAAGGCCTCCGTCCCCGCGGTCCCATTCTATCCCAACAAGGGCACCAACAATATGATGGGGTGCCTCTTCGGCCTCGTCTTGGGGATCGTGGTCGCCTTCATCTTCGAAAGCCTCGACATCTCGATCTCGACCATCGAGGACATCGAGCGCTTCCTGGGCGTGCCCGTCCTGGCCGTGATCCCGCATCTGGGCACCGAGAGGCGCTGGGCCGCCATGAAGGCCAAGCTCCTCCGGCGCCAGCGTTATCCGATCGACGTCTTCCGGTCGCTGCTGCTGTTCCAACACACGACCAACTCGCCCACCATCGAGGTGTATCATTCCCTGCGCTCGGCGATCGAATCGCAGAAGCCGGAGCAGAAGAACTGGGTGCTGACCTTCACCTCCACCGGAGTGGCCGAGGGCAAAACCCTCACCGCCGTCAACTTTTGCCTGGCCGCCGCCCACGCGGGGCTCCGCGTCCTCATGGTCGGCTCCGACATCCGGCGCCCGGTCGTGCACCGGGTCTTCGGCCTGCCCAAGCAGCCGGGGCTGATGGAGGTGCTCACGGGCCTCGCGGACTGGCGCGACGTGCTGCGCGGCACGGTGGATTTTCTCATGGGTGAGATCGCGCTCGACAAGCTGCTCTCTTTCTCGGGCATCGACAACTTCAAGGTGATGACGAGCTGGACCGCCTCATCCGCCGACATCGTCAACGTCTTCTCCTCCGACCGCCTGTCTCGGCTCATCGCGGAGATGCGCCCCCATTTCGACCTGATCGTCTTCGACTGCCCCCCGGTCCTTTTGTTCGTCGACGCCGTGCTCATCGGCGGAGCGACGGACGGCGTCGTCATGGTCTATCAATCCGGCAAGATGGCCCGCCAAGCCCTTAAGCGCGCCAAAGACCAGCTCGTCAGCGGCAACGTCAAGATCATCGGCGTGATCCTCAACGACATGCAGAGCTCGGAGATGGGCCCCGCCTACGCTTCTTACTACGGATACGGGCACTACTACGCCAAGCAGGAAGAGGGCTAAGTCGCCTCTGAACCGGCGGCGATCCGTCGTCAGGATCGGCCGCAATGTGCTACCGTAGGACCGTGGAACCCTGTTGTACGATCTGCGCCGGCCCCACGCGGCCGCTCCAAGGCCCGGCGGGTCCGGCGCGGCGCTGCGCGGCCTGCGGGCTGCTGGAGAGTCCGCGGGCGGTTTACGACGCCGCCTTGGATCTGCGTCCGGAAGTCGTCGCCGCGCGGCGCTCCCTCCACGCTCGCCTGTTGGACCTTCTGCCGCGTCCGCCCGGCGCGCTCCTCGACGTCGGCTGCGGCGCCGGAGGCTTCCTGGAACTGGCCCGCGACGCCGGCTGGCGGGCGGTGGGGATCGACCGCGACCCGCGGGCGGCGGCGGCGGGCCGCTCCCGCGGCCTCGACGTCCGGCAGGCCCCCGTCGAATCCATTCCGGGGAAACTGGGGCCCTTCGACGCCGTGACGCTCTGGAACTCCCTGGATGTGACCGACGACCCCGTCCGGACCCTGCGGGCGGTCTTCGCGGCGCTCAAACCCGGAGGGATGGTCATGGTGCGCGTTCCCAACGCGACCTTCAAGGCGGCCTTGTGGAGGGCCTCCCGCGCCGCGGGCGCGGACTCCGTGTCGGGCCTCTCGACGCTCCACCGTCACGGCTTCTCCCGCGCGGCGCTCCTCATCGCCCTCCGAAATTCCGGTTTTGAGGATTGCCGCGTCCGCCTCTCGCCGTGCGCCCCGCACGAACCTTACACGGCCGGCCTCGACGCGGTCTGGAAACGGCTCTCGGCCCTCAGCCGCCTATTACCGATGACTTCTTGGCTGGCGTGCGGGAGGCGCCCATCCGCCCGCGCGCCCGCGTGTCATGTCCTCCATCTCATCACCCGCCTCGACCCGGGCGGATCGACCGACACGGCGCTGGCATTGGCGGGCGGCCCCGCCGCCCCGCGCCTGGCCGCCGGCGGGCGCGAGGTGCCCGCCCTGGGGCGCGAGATACGTCCCTGGCGCGACCTCCGGGCCTTTTTTGGGATATTGGGGCTGCTCCTGCGGGAACGCCCCCGCATACTGCATACCCACACCTCGAAGGCGGGCCTCCTCGGACGCTGGGCCGCCTGGGTCCTCAACCGCACCGTCCTGAGCGGACGCCCCATCAAGCTCGTGCACACCGCGCACGGCCACGTCCTCTATGGGTATTTCGGCGCGATCCCCTCGCGGATTTTCGGCCTTCTTGAATCCATCTCCGCCCGCATCACCGACAGGCTGATCGCGGTCTCGGCGGGCGAGCTCGAAGAAAGCCTCGCCGCCGGAATCGGGACGCGGACTCAATGGACCGTCATCCCGCCGGGAAGGCCGCGCCGGGAGCTCCCCGCGCGCGGCGCCGGCCGCTCCCGGGCCCGGCTCGGTGCGCCGGCCGGGGCTCCGGTGATAGGGACGCTCTCCAGGCTCGAGCCGGTGAAAGGGGTCGAACAGCTCATACGAGCCGCGGTCATTGTCCTGCGGGAGGAGCCGCGGGCGCAGTTTATCGTGGCTGGAGACGGGAGTCAACGGCGGCGCCTTGAGGCGCTCACTCATGTTCTGGGAGTCGCTCATGCGGTGCATTTCGTGGGGTGGAGACCCGCTTCTCAGATCCTCCCGGAACTGCACATCTACATCCAACCCTCCCTCAACGAGGCCTTCGGCCTAGCGCTGCTTCAAGCCATGGCGGCGGGAAAACCCGTCGTGGGAACCGCGGTGTGCGGCATCCCGGATCTTATCGAGCACGGGGTCACGGGACTGCTCGCGGCGCCCGGCGATCCGCGCGGGCTCGCCGAAGCCCTCCTGCGGCTCCTGCGCGACCGCGGCCTGCGCCGCCGCTTGGCCGCGGAGGCCGCGCGGCGCGTCGCGCGCCCCGAACCGGACGGCGACCCGCTGGACGGCGACGACGCCGTTCTGCGCCGCCGCCATGAGCGCCTCTACGAGCCCCTGCTTTTTGATAGCATGACCGCCTGACATGAGCCTGTTGCATAAACCCCCCCTGATTTGAGAAAATCATCGTACGCGCGCGC
>CAYJXJ010000261.1:0-5154 GCA_964374095.1 uncultured Elusimicrobia bacterium | reverse complement strand
GGAAACGATGGACCTCCACACCATCTACGCCTCCCATCCGAACCTGGTCGGCCAAGAGGATCGTCCTTATAGCGCGCGCCGCAGAGCGCGGCGTTATGCACCCGGTGAAAGAGAAACGAACATTGCTTGTGCAAGGAACGACGAAACGTCAGACGGCAACGTATTCAGCCGTCGCGGTATGGGGAGGAATTGGAAGACGCTCTTCTTTCAGCCCTTCAAGATGAAACGAGATAGCCTCGCGAATATTCTTCTCAACTTCGCGTTTCGTTTTTCCCGTGGCAATACAGCCCGGAAGATCGGGGCAATATGCCGCGAAATTTCGCTCCGTTTTCTCTATGACGACAAGATACTTGCTCATTTTAGTCCGGCTTGTTTCAAAATACTGTTCAAGGTTCCGGGCGGCAAATCATGGCCTAACTGGCCCGCAATGGTCACCAAACCAGGCTTGGACTTGTGCTTGAATTGGCGATGGCCGCCCCTGGTGCGGGCCAAATGCCAGCCGCCGTCTTCAATGAGCTTGATTGCGTCCCGAACCTTCATGGGTAGTGTACCCTGGGAATCTCAAAACGTCAATGCCAATCTTGTGTTGAATTATAGCATGGGGGCCGGTGGATAACATCGGCTTGAACGGGCGGCGGCCGGTGAAGAACGTCAATAGCCACCGCCGTTCAGCCGTTCGTTAGCCCGCTTTATCTGGGGCTGGCACTATTGTACAATATCATGTACACTGTTGATGGAGGATTCATTCTATGACAAAAATCGCCTCAGTTTCCTACGTGCGGGCCCACCTGCCCGCCATGGTCGCATTTCTCGGCAAGAAGAAGCGCGGCCGCGTGGTCATCACTCGCAATGGGGCGGCTTCAGCTGTCCTCGTCTCGCCGGAAGAGTTAGAGACCCTTGAAATCCTTGCGGATAAGAAACTTATGCTCTCTCTTTTGAAGGCCGAAGACGACGAACGCGCCCAGCGACTTGTAGAGCACGAAGACATCTTTAAGTGATCTACCGGGTCATCTACACGGAGGAGGCGGCTAAGCGGATTAACAGGCTGGACGTGGCCGTCAAGGAGCGCGTTCGTAAGGTCATCAGCAGGATGTCTGAGCATCCGGAGCTCGGGAAGCCACTCACTGGCCTGCTCAGTGGCCGCCGGTCTTATCGGGTGGGCGATTGGAGAATCCTCTACAAGATCCGAAGGTCAGAATTGCTAATTCTCATTTTGACCGTTGGTCGCCGGAGCAGTGTTTACGAGGCATAGGGAAAGTCTATGACAGGTTTAGCCAGAACTGACGGGCCAACAACGGGTACAGCCGACCGCAGTCTGGAGGAATAGCCTTATAGCCGCGGCGGCTGACCCAGGCGTTACCAACGGAGGGGCGTGAGTGATCGGCGCGATTTCCGGCGACGTCATAGGGTCCGTGCACGAGGGCACGCCGGCGAAGGCCAAGGACTTTCCGCTCTTCGTGCCGGGTTCCACATTCACCGACGACACGGTACTCACCGTCGCCGTCGCCAGCGCGATTCGGGAAGGCGGCGATTTCAGCGCTTCGATTCGACGCTGGGGACGCCGCTACCCGAACGCCGGGTACGGTGGCTGGTTCTACGACTGGCTGTTTCAGGACGACGCGGCGCCTTACAACAGTTTTGGAAACGGGTCGGCGATGCGGGTCGCGGCCATCGGGTGGGCGTTCGACGACCTCGACGTTGTATTATGCCAGGCGGCCAAGAGCGCGGAGATGACCCACAATCATCCCGAGGGGATCAAGGGCGCCCAAGCGGTGGCCGCGGCGGTATGGCTCGCCCGTGCCGGCCGGACGAAGGACCAGATCGCCGCCCTGCTGTCCGACCGCTTCGGCTACGATGGCTCGATGGGGTTGAGCGCCCTGCGGCGCCGGGGCGGCTTCGATGTGACTTGCCAGGGCACGGTCCCCGCCGCCGCCGCGGCGTTCCTCCAATCGACCGACTTCGAGGATGCCGTGCGCAACGCCGTCTCGTTGGGCGGCGACGCCGACACCCTGGCCTGCATCGCGGGCGCCATGGCGGAAGCGCACTACGGCCGCGTGCCCGCGGCGATCCAGGTCGAGGTGCTGCATCGCCTGGACGGCGCGTTGCGCGCTGAAGTCATCGCCTTCGCCGGAATATACGGTGTTCCGCTTGCCGACATCCCCGGCCTAGGGGACGGCGGATGATGACGCCCCTTTGCCTGCTGGGTCTGCTCATGGCCTCTATCTCGCCGCGCGGGCCGGCGCCTCTGAGGGCGGCCCAAGGAGGCTGAATTCGGCTTGCAGGTCGCCTATCGTGACGCGAAATCTCCCCGCCTCCACGACGCGGCGGTTGTCCGCTCCGATGAAGGAGAGGTCGTCGGGCCGCAGGGTGAAGGCGACGCGCCGGGCTTCTCCCGGGGCCAGGTCCAGGCGCTGGACCCCGCGCAATTGGCGCACGGGCCGCGAGACGCTGCCGTAGAGGTCGGTCACGTAGAGCTGCGCGACCTCGGTCCCGCGCCGCCGGCCCGCGTTGGCCACCGTGACCCAGGCGCGGAGGTCCGCGCCGACCGCAAGCTCCTGCGCGCTCAGAGCCAGTCCCGCATAGGTGAAGGTCGTGTAGGAGAGTCCCCAGCCGAAGGGCCATTCGGGGTCATAGTCGGAACGGCCCCAGGAGTCCGCCTCCAGGGGCTTGTGGTCGTAGGCCATCATGGCGTTGGGGCCTCGGGGGTAGCTGAAGGGCAGTCGCCCGGAAGGCTCGGCGTCGCCGAAGAGGACCTCGGCCACGGCGCGGCCTCCCTCCGCGCCCGGGAGATACGCCATGAGGATCGCGGGCGCCGTGTCGGCGATGCGGCGCACCACCCGGGGGCGGCCCGAAACCAAAACCACGGCCACGGGCTTGCCGGTGGCGATGAGGGCCGACGCCAGGTCAAGCTGGGCGGCGTCGAGCGTCATGTCCAGGAGGTCCATGTGCCCCGGCGTCTCGCAATAGGGACGCTCGCCGAGCGCCACGACCACGGCGTCGGCGCTCTTGGCCGCCGACACCGCGGCCGGGATATCGAGGGGCCGGTCGAAGCCGGAACCGGGGACGAAGACGACCTGGGAGGCCCCCAGCTTGGCGCGGATCGCCCCCAAGATGGTGGGCGTCGAGCGCGGGTAGAGCTCCTCGCGGTCCCCCCGGTGGGAGATGGTCCAGCCCCCGTTCAACGTAGAACGCGAGTCCGCGGCGGGTCCCGTCACAAGGACATTCATGTCCTTGCGCAGGGGGAGGGTCCCCCCTTCGTTGCGCAGCAAGGTCATGGCCGCGGCCGCGGCACGGCGGTTGAGGGCTCGGGCCTGAGCCGAGCCGATGCCGGAGGGATCCGACGGGACGGGCGCCGCGAAGAGCCCGAGCCTGAGCTTGACCGCAAGGATGCGCTGCGCCGCGTCGTCGACCCGGGACTCGGGCACTTTCCCCTCGCGCACGAGCTCGGCCAGATGTTCCGGGAAGCTGAAGTCGTCGGGCACCATGCTCATGTCCACGCCGGCCATCACCGCGAGCCTGACCGCCTCCTTGGGAGTCTCGGCCACGCGGTCGCGCGTGTGCAGGCGTTTGACGTCCTCCCAGTCCGACACCACCAGACCCGAGAAGCCCAGCTCCCCCTTGAGGACCTCGGTCAGCAGCCGGCGGTTGGCGTGGCCGGGCACGCCTGAGATCTCGCCGGAGTTGACCATGACGGTCATGGCCCCGGCGCGGACCCCGGCCTCGAAGGGCGGCAGGAACCACTCGCGCAGGGTCCGCTCATCCAGCAAGGCCGGGGTGCGGTCCATGCCCGAGAAGGGGATGGAATAGCCCACGAAATGCTTGAGGCAGGCCGCGGCGCCCCGGCTCTGCAGGCCCGAGACATAGGCCGCGCCGAGGCGCCCGGCGAGCCAGGAGTCCTCGCCGAAGGTCTCGTAGAAGCGCGGCCACCGGGGCTGACGGCCCAGGTCCATGACCGGGTAGAAGTTCCACGGGATGCCGGAGGCGCGGACCTCCGCGGCCGTGGCCTCCCCGATGCGGCGGACCAACTCGGGATCGAAGGCGGCGGCTTGGGCCACGGGCTGGGGGAATAGGGTGGCGCCCGTGGTGTATCCCGCCCCGTGGATCGCGTCGATGCCGTAGAGGACCGGGATCTTGAGGCGCGTTCGACGCGCCGCCGACTGTAAGGCCAGGATGATCGCGCGCCATCTCTGGGCCGTATAGGCCCGGTCGTGGCCGACGTTCAGGACCGACCCGACGCCCCGGCGCGTCAGCGCCTCCTGAACTTTGACGGGATCGAGCGCGCGCGAGCCGTCGGGCAGGGTCTTGTCGGACATGAGCGCGCCGAGGGTGAGTTGGGTCATCTGCCCGACCTTCTCCTCAAGGGTCATGCGGCGCAGCAGGTCTTCGGCCCGAACCTCCAGGGAGACCGCCGCGCTGCCCGGCATGGTCAGCAAAACGGCCAGGACCAGCAAGCGAAAACCAACGGTTTCTTGAAGCCTCACCGGCGCCTGGGTTGCCCTAATTCCACCAACATGCCTTCGACATCTTTCGGATGGACGAACCAAGTGGTTTGGTGGGATTCGGGAATCGGCTGCTCGGGAGTCAGGCGGAATCCCGCCTCTCGAACCGCCGCGGCCGCAGCCTGGAGATCCGCGACCTCGAACATCACGTGATGCAGCCCAGGTCCATGCTTGGCCAGATAGCGGGCGAACGGCCCCTCGCCGGCGGGAGCCTTGAGGCTGATCCTAACGGGCGATACACGCACTCCGGCATGATCGCAGCCGAACACAGGCGTATCCCGTCCCGCCGAGGTCACCTCAAGCCCCAAAAGCCCAAAAAAGGACCGCGCTGCGTCCATGTGCTCAACGGCCCAACTCACATGGTCTAGTTGAGGGTCTCCCGGTCTTGACCGGCGGGCTCCGGTCCTGCCCCAGGTCTCTCCCAGTTCTATGAGGCCGCCATGGGACTGTTTGGGATCAATGAAAGCCTGAAGCTGATGGGGGCGCTCCTCGATTCCACCCAGTAGGCGAATCCCTCGTCCCTTCAGCCACCCGACCACGCCCGGAAGGCCCTCCACGTCAAGCATGACATGATGGAGTCCGGGACCCCCCCGCCTTTTTATGGCTCATGGCACGAAGGTGTGGGCTACCGTCCATGGCCTGAACTGAGCCATCC
>CAYJXJ010000260.1:0-5190 GCA_964374095.1 uncultured Elusimicrobia bacterium | reverse complement strand
GTCAACCTGGTGATCTCAGGCTCGGAGCCTCCCCTCGCCGCCGGCGTGGGTGACGCGGTCCGCAAGGCCAAGATCGCCTTTTTCGGCCCCGGCAAGGACGCGGCCCAACTGGAGTCGTCCAAGTCCTTCGCCAAGGACTTCATGCGCCGCCACCGCATCCCCACGGCCCCCTACGAGGTCTTCGCCGAGGCGTGGAAGGCCCGCTCGGCCGTCGAGGCCATGCGGCCCCCGGTCGTGATCAAGGCCGACGGCCTGGCCGGGGGCAAGGGGGTGCGGGTCTGCGCCGACACCAACGCGGCCCTGGGCACGGTGACCGAATACATGGAGCGGGGCGCTCTGGGGGAAGCTGGACGCACCGTTGTCGTCGAGCGCTGCCTGCAGGGCCCCGAACTCTCGGTGATGGGCCTGCTGGACGGCAAGTCCTACCGCCTCCTGCCGACGGCCCGCGACCATAAACGGCTCCTCGACGGCGACCGCGGGCCCAACACGGGAGGCATGGGCGCCTTCGCGCCCGTTCCCCTCGCCCCGGAATTGGAGCGACTCATCCGGGAGGCGATCTTTGACCGGGCTCTCGCGGGGCTCCGGGCCGACAAGCTCGATTATCGCGGCGTCCTCTACGCCGGCCTCATGCTCACTTCCGAAGGGCCGAAGGTTCTGGAGTTCAATTGCCGTTTCGGCGACCCCGAGACCCAGGCGGTGCTGCCGCTTCTCGACTCCGACCTGCTGGAATTGGCCTGGTCGTGCGCCCGCGGCCGGATCGGCAACCTCGGCGTGCGCGCCCATCCGGGCGCCAGCGTCTGCGTCATTCTCGCCTCGGAGGGCTACCCGGATCGCCCGGTAGCCGACCGGACGATCTCGGGTTTGCCGCCCGCCAATCAGGAATTGATGGTCTTTCACGGCGGGACGGCCAAGGCCGGCTCCGGCTGGGTCACCAAGGGCGGCCGCGCCCTGGGCGTTTCGGCCCTGGGCGGCGACCTGCCGGGGGCGCGCCAGCGCGCCTACGCCGCCGCGGACCGCATCCGCTTCGAGGGCATGCAGTACCGCAAGGACATCGCGGCTCCGGCGGCGACGGCGGCGGTCGGCAAACAGTGACCTCCCCCCGCGTCGGGGTGATCATGGGCAGCCGCTCGGACTGGCAGACCCTGCGCCACGCCGTGGACATGCTCGAGGAACTCGGAGTTCCTTACGAGAAGCGGGTGGTCTCGGCGCACCGGACTCCGGACCTCCTATTCCAATACGCCGCCGCGGCCGCGGGTCGCGGGATCAAGGTCATCATCGCCGGAGCCGGCGGGGCCGCCCATCTGCCCGGCATGGCCGCCTCCAAGACCGAACTCCCGGTCCTGGGCGTGCCGGTCCGCTCGCGACACCTCAAGGGGCTCGACTCCCTGCTGTCCATCGCCCAGATGCCGCGCGGCGTGGCGGTGGGGGCGCTCGCCGTGGGGGAATCCGGCGCCGCCAACGCCGGGCTTCTCGCCGCCCAGATACTCGCGCTCGAGGACCCCGCGCTGCGCTCCCGCGTCCTGAAGTTCCGCCGAACCCAGACCCGCCGGGTGCTCCAAGAGCGGCTATGACTCCGGTCCTGCCGGGGTCCGCCATCGGAGTCCTCGGCGGCGGCCAGTTGGGCCGCATGCTCATCGTCGAAGCCCGGCGCATGGGATACCGAACCGTGGTCATGGACCCCGCCCCCGACGCGCCGGCCGGACCCGTGGCCGATCAGCACATCCGCGCGCGGCTGACCGACGCGGAGGCCGCCGTTTCCTTGGCCCTGGCCAGCGACGTCGTGACCCTGGAATGGGAGCTCGTGCCCGCGGATGTCCTCGCGCGCCTCGATCCGGGAAAGCTGCGCCCATCGGCGGATGTGCTGCGCGTCGTCCAGGACCGTCTCGTCCAAAAACAGTTTCTCGAGCGCCAGGGACTGCCCCAGACGCCTTTCGCGCCGGTGACCGACCCGGAAAGCCTCGACGCGGCGGTCAAACGGCTGCGCTTCCCCTGCTATTTGAAGCGGCGGACGCAGGGCTACGACGGCAAGGGCCAGGTCCATCTCAAGGACCCGCTGGAGGCCGCCGCCGCCTGGCAAGCCCTCGGCCGGGAGCCTTGCGTCATGGAATCAGAGGCCGCGCTCACGGGCGAGATCTCCGTCATCCTCGCGCGGGGAGCCGGCGGCGAGACCTCCTTTTTTCCGGTGGCCGAGAACGTCCACCGCGACCGCATCCTGCACACGACCCGGGCTCCCGCGCTGATTCCCGCACGCCTCGCGGCCAAGGCCCGGGAACTCGCGCGGACGATCGCCGCGGCCTTGGACTACTGCGGCGTGATGGCCGTCGAGATGTTCGTCGCGCGCGGCGGGCTCCTCGTCAATGAGATCGCGCCGCGGGTGCACAACAGCGGCCACTACACTCTCGGGGCCTGCGCCGCGTCCCAATTCGAGCAGCACCTGCGCGCGATCTGCGGCCTGCCCCTGGCCGACCCCGCCCCGCTCTCCCCCTCGGTCATGGTCAATCTGCTCGGCGATCTGTGGCGGAGCGGGGAGCCCCGCTGGCAGGAGGCCCTCAAGCTCCCCAACGCCCGCCTGCATCTCTACGGCAAGGCCAAGGCCCTTCCGGGGCGCAAGATGGGCCACGTCCTTTTGTTGGGAGAGGACACGCAGAAGCTGCTGGGGCAGGCGGAGGAACTTCTCGCCATGCTCGCCTCCGGACCGCCCGCCGCTGCCGCCTAGGGTCCCCTGGGAGCACTCGGCGGCATGACCGGCGCTGCCGGCGCCTCCTCTCTCCAGGGCGATCCGCGCCATCGCCACGAGGTTTGCGCCCTGCATTAAACCCTCCGCATGGCGAACCAAAGCCTCGCGGCCATGGAGGAAGTCAACCGCCGCATCGTGGAGGAAGAGGCCGCCAATTCGGTCTTCGGCCCCAAGCCTCTTGCGGCTCGACTTCACCCAGTTTTGCGAATGAGCCTTCGCGGTAGGCCTTGGGAGTAGGCGCCGCACCTCGTGGTGGGATGAACGGCAAACGGACGGCTACCTCCACCGGTGGAGGTGCCGTCCTTGCGGCCGGCCGCGCCGCTTCGGGATGAGAGATTCGCCGCCCGCCAAGCATCGGCCCTACGCCCCGCCACCCCTCTTAATGCCCCTTTGGAAAAATGGGCGAGGTCGAGTCTTGCGGACCTTGACTTTCCCCGGTTCCCGGGTTAAGCTTCCGTGCCGAGACGCCGCGTCGGGGCGCGACCCCCGCCGCCGGGAGGTGGACCGTGGAGACCATGCCGTCCGTCGTCCAAACCGTGGTGGACCCTCTGCAGACGCTGTTCTTTCAGGCCGCCGCGAAGGTCCCGTCGGTTCTTGGGGCCTTGGGCATCCTGCTCCTCGGCTCGTTCCTCGGGCGCTGGCTCTGCGCCGGCTTCGAGCGGATGATGAGCCTGACCATGGTCGACGATTATTCCGAGAAGATCGGCATCAACGACTTCCTGATGAGGCTGGGCCTGGGCCGGTCCATGACCGCGGTCGTGGGGTTTTTGATCTACTGGCTGATCTTCCTGGCCTTCCTGCTCTCGGCGGCCAACGTTCTGCAGTTGACCATCGTCTCGGAATTCCTCCAGCAGGTCGTCCTGTTCATGCCCAAGCTCATCGCCGCGGTCCTGGTGCTCGGCGGCGGACTCTTTCTGGGCCATTTCGCCGGCGGCATCGTGGGCCGGGCGGCCGCGGCCAACCAGATCAAGGGGGCCGGAGTCCTTTCCCAGGCGACCTCGGGCATCCTGATCATTTTCTCGGGGATCATGGCCCTGGAGCGCCTCGGCATCGACACGCGGGTCCTGGCCCAGTCCATGCAGATCATCATAGGCTCGGTCGGGCTGGGGTTTGCGATCGCGGCGGGCATCGCCTTCGGGCACGCGGGCAAGGATTTGGCCGGGCAGTGGCTGGCGGAGCTGGTCCGCAAGGACCGCTAGAGGACCTTCGCCAACGGCCATGGAGGAGGCCCAACCGGCGGGTCCTCCCGCGGCCCCGGCCGACTCAGGGCAGGCCCTGGGGGGGGTGATCGCCCAGTTCCGCGTGGCGCTGGCCAATCTGTCGCTGTATCCGGCGGGCAGCCAACAGGCCATCAAGGCCTGCAACGCGATGTTCGAGCCGCTCTCGGCGTTTCTGGACAAGTGCCCGGCCGTCGAATTCAGCGATACGCCGGAGGCCCTTCTCGGCAACGGGGTTCCCGTGCCGCTGGCGGGCGCGGCCTCGGGTGCGGCCGAGCATTTCCAATACGTGATCCGCCGCGCCGGCATCAAGAGCCTGTCATTCAAGGCGGGACTGACGCTGCAGGAAACCTACCGGTTCCTGGATTGGTTCCACCAAAGACGGCTCGACAAGGCGGGCGCGGATGCCGCGGGCGCGGAGGTGGTCCCCCTCCCGGCCGAGGGCTTCCCCCATATCAGCTTCAATGAACGCGTCTTCGTTTCGGTCAGCGAAAAGGACATCGTGGTCCAGGGCGGGGGCGAAGGCCTGGGCCGCAGCGGGGCCCTCGACGATGTCATGAAGGAAGTCCAGCGCATGATGGATCTCACCCAGGGCCAGGACCCGGCCCTCCGCGACAAGGTGCGCCTGGAGCTGGCGCGCCAGCTCGTCAAGTCCGACCCGAGCCTCCTGGCGGTGTTGGCGCAGGAGGGCGGGCTGCCCGCCGACGCCCCGGCGGCCCAGGACTCCTCCGGCAACATTCACATCCCGGGGGATCTAATCCGCGAGATCGCGGTGTCTCTGGCCGACAGCTACCGGGGCGTCGCCGCGGCCGCGCCTGAGGCCGGGGACGCGCTCGAGGAGATGAAGAAAGCCATCTCGCGGCTGTTGACCGTGACCAGCGGGCGGGAGGCCCTCGGCGCCCTGCTCCAGGAACTAATCGCCACGGGCGGTCCCGGGCTCTCGCCGGGCGGCGCCGCCCCGGCCCCTCCGCGCCCGGAGGAGGCCGCCGAGCGATTGGTGGAGGGCGACAGCCTCCATCTCCTGGACGACGAGATCCGCAAGCGCCTGCCGGAAATGCTGGGCGCCCTGGACCTGGGCCAGAGGCAGGACTTGGCCGAGAAGCTCATCGGACGCGCCGGGGAGAATCTGGCCGCGAGCACGGCCGCCGTTCGCCTTAAGGCCGCGCAGAGCCTTCGGGAGCTTGTAAGCGTTCACAGGGTGTGCAGTAACAAAAAGCTGGACTCGTTACCATCCCT
>CAYJXJ010000259.1:0-5250 GCA_964374095.1 uncultured Elusimicrobia bacterium | reverse complement strand
CGCCGCCGCCGCCGGGACCGCCGAAGCCGCCGCCGCCCACGGGACCGCCGCGACCGCCGCCGCCGGGTCTCGGGCGAGCCTCCATGGGACGCGCCTCGTTGACGACGATCTTGCGGCTTCCGACCTGGGAACCGTTGAGCTTCTCGATGGCGGCCGCCGCCTCGGCATCGGTCGCGTATTCCACGAACCCGAAGCCCTTGGACTGGCCGGAGAACTTATCGGAGATCAGTTTCACGGTGGTAATCTGTCCGCAAGGAGCAAACAGGGCGCGCAGCTGCTCCTCGGTTACATCGAACGGAAGACTCCCGACGAACAACCTCTTGCCCATGGTGCGACCTCCTTGCTATTGCGTCTCCGCCCCGGCGGGTTGGGGGAAATACGTCGCTTCGATCCGGCACTTAAGTTGGTAGCCGCAGACCTCGGGGGAACCCGGGTAAGTCGGCACGCGGCACTGGCCGCTGCTCTCCGACATCCCCTCCCGGGCTTCGATCACCGCCTGGATCTTGGCGGCCAGGTCGTAGGATCCCTGCCCGCACCGGCCGGGACAAGGGACCGAGAATTCGTAGGCGTCGTCGGGACCGAGCCCGCGCGACTGGGTATCGACGGTCTGCCCTTGGGGGCTGATGAATTCCAGCTTGACCGTCAGCCGCTCCAACGCGGGGAAACGCTGGCCGACGGTGCCGGCCATGCGGGTGCGATTGGCGGCCTCGCGGCCGCGCGCGACCTTCTGCTCGTTCTTGCTCGGGCCGCCCTTGCCGCGGCGCTTCTTGAAAAATTGAGCCATGCCCTATCCTACCAATTCTCCCTGTCGGGAAGTCAACGCCCGAACTTCCTCCGGCCGCCGAAACGCCTGCGGAAACGGCTCCAGTTCAGGTCCCTGAAGGTCCGGGGCTTGGGGGGCGTGAGTATGGGCGCGGAGGTGTATTTGAAGCTCGGGAGCACCGCGCGGGGAAACACCGTGCCGACGAAACGCTCGATGGCGGTCAAGTGAGGCTGCTCTTCGGGAGACATCAAGCTGATGGCGTCGCCGACCCCGTAGGCGCGGGCGGTGCGGCCGACGCGGTGGACGTAATCCTCGGGGTGCTGGGGGAGGTCGTAGTTGACGACGTGGCTGACCTCCCGGACGTCGATGCCGCGGGCCGCGATGTCGGTCGCGACCAGGAGCCGGACCTTCCCCTCCCTAAAGGAGTCCATGGCCTGGGTCCGCTGGCCCTGGGTGCGATTGGCGTGAAGGACCCCGATCGAGAAGCCCTTGTCCTTGAGCCTCCGGGAGAGGCGGTCGGCCCCGTGTTTGGTCCGGCAGAAGATGAGCCCGGAGCGGATCTGCGTCTCTTGGAGGAGGGCGATGAGGAGCTCGGATTTCTGCGCCTGGCTCACGGGATACACGACCTGGCTGATCCCCTCGGCGACCGAGGTGGGTTTGGAGATCTCGATGCGCCGCGGCTCGCGCAGGGCGAAGCTCGCGATCCGCTCGACCTCGGGCGCGAGGGTGGCCGAGAAGAGCATGGTCTGGCGCTGCTTGGGCAGGCGGGAAAGGATGTCGCCGATGTCGGGCAGAAAGCCCATGTCGAGCATCCGGTCGGCCTCGTCGAGGACGAGCATGTCCACCCCATGAGGACGCACGACCCCGTGGCGTAAGTGGTCGAGCAGGCGGCCCGGTGTCGCCACCAGCACCTGGGCCCCCTGGGCGATGGCCTGCCGCTGTCCCTGGTAGGCCACGCCGCCGATCACGACGGCGACCCTGATGGGGGTGAAGCGCCCGCAGTCGCGGAAGGCGGTCTCCACCTGCGCGGCCAGCTCCCTCGTGGGCACCATGATGATGCAGCGCAGGCCGGGCCGGGGTTCGGTCAGGAGGCGGTGCAGGATAGGGAGAGCGAAGGCCGCGGTCTTGCCGCTGCCGGTCTGGGCGCAGCCCATCACGTCGAGCCTCTCGAGCATGAGCGGGATCGCCTGGAGCTGGATGGGCATGGGGTCGGTGAAGCCCATGGCCTTCACCCCGCGCACCAGATCGGCATGGAGGCCCAGCTTGGAGAATGGCATGAAGCGGCCTAGTATATCAGTTTAGCGGACCCACGCGCGGCGGCTCGGAAGCACAAGACCATCCCGGAATCCGCTACAATATCCTCGGAATGCCGTCCCCCGGTCTCGACGAGCTCAAACGCTGCCTGGCGACCCTGGAGTCCTTGTCTCAGGACCCCGGGTGGGCGAGGCAAGCCCCCGAGTCCCTGCGGGTCGCGCTCATCGCCGCGGCGGGACGGATCGCCCACCCCACCCGCCAGGACCGGGTCCGGCGCCGGCGCCTCCTGCGCCAGGACGCCCAGCGCCGTCAGGAGAACGTCGACCGGCTCCTGCGCGCGGCGACCGACATCCGCGTGGCGCGCCGGGCCCCGGTCTTCGCCGCCCCCACCCGGCTGACCCCCGAGGAAGCCGCGTCCCTCCCCCCCCGCGAACTCCAACGGCCGCGCTTCTGCTACGTGTGCAAGGCGCCCTTCGCCCGCCTCCATTTTTTCTACGACGCCATGTGCCCCGCCTGCGGGGACTTCAACTACGCCAAGCGCTTCCAGACCGCCCCTCTGGAGGGGCGGGTCGCCCTCGTGACGGGAGCCCGTCTGAAGATCGGCTATCAAGCCTCCCTCATGCTCCTGCGCGCGGGAGCCCGCGTCATCGCGACCACCCGCTTTCCCCACGACGCGGCGCGCCGCTACTCCCGCGAGCCCGATTGCAATGCCTGGCGGGACCGCCTCCAGGTCCACGGCCTGGACCTGCGCCACTCCCCGAGCGTCGAGATCTTCGCGCGCTACCTATCCGGCTCCCTCGAGCGCCTCGACGTCCTCATCAACAACGCCGCGCAGACCGTGCGCCGCCCGCCGGCCTTCTACTCCCATCTCCTGGACCGGGAGGCCCTGCCGGCCGAAAGCCTTCCTCCGGGGGAGGCCGAGATCCTGCGATCCCATCGACTCTGCCTCGCGGCCCTCGACGGGCCTCAAGCCTCCCCCAGCGCCCGCGCTCCCGACGCCACCGGCATGGCGGTCTGGCACGCGGGGCGCGCCGGCATCGGCCTGCGGGAATCGGCCCAACTCTCCCAGATCAAGTACGCCTACGAGGACGCCGAGCTCGGCCGGGAGCTCTTTCCCCAGGGCCGCCGGGACCCCGATCTCCAGCAGGTGGACCTGCGCGCCCACAACTCCTGGCGCATGACCCTGGCCGAGGTGCCCACCGCCGAGATGCTCGAACTCCAACTCATCAACTCGGTGGCGCCCTTCATCCTCTGCGCCCGCCTCAAATCGCTGATGTCGCGCGCCCCCGGCCTTGATAAGCACATCGTCAACGTCTCCGCGATGGAAGGAGTCTTCTCGCGCCACACCAAGACCGACAAGCACCCCCACACCAACATGGCCAAGGCGGCCCTGAACATGCTGACGTTGACCTCGGCCCCGGATTACGTGAAGTCCGGCATCCACATCAACGCCGTGGACACCGGCTGGGTCACCGACGAGGACCCCGCCGTCCACTCCCGCCGCAAGCACGAGGAGCTCGATTTCCAGCCTCCCCTGGACATCGTCGACGGCGCGGCCCGCGTCTGCGATCCGGTTTTCTCCGGCCGCCTGACGGGCGAGCACGTCTGGGGCAAGTTCCTCAAGGATTACAAGCCCGCGGCCTGGTAGCCCATGTCCGTCTCTTCCCACCTCAGCCCGGAGCCGGAGCGGCGCCTGCTGATCATACTCGACCGCATGATCCACGCCGGGGAGCAAGTCGACCTCAAGATCGGGGCCCTCACCGCCTTCGCCGCCGTTGAGTTGGCCTGGCTCCGGGTCTCGGCGGCGCCCGGCCCGCTCTCCTTTCTGTCGATGGCCGCCCTGGGCCTGGCCCTGCCGCTGGGGGTGCTCGGCTTCTCTCCTCTGACCGGCAAGCCCCGGTGGTTCCCGATTTTCGAGCCGCCGAAAGGCAGGCCGGGGCCGGAAGACAACCTGATGGCCGTCGAGGACATCGTCAAATACGCCCACGGCGATCTGATCAGCCGCCTGGACCGCTACCTCGGCGGAGGCATCACGGCGACGCCGTATCACGAGGACGTCGTCGGCCAGATCGTCCTGCGCGCGCGGGTGGCGGCGCGCAAGGAGCGGCTCTTCGTGACCTCCTGCCTCCTCGTGGGCGCCGCCCAACTGCTCATTTTGGCGCTGCCGCTATGGTACCCTTGAGGAACCCGATCCCCGGGACGCGGCCGCGTCGCGAGCGCACCGAAACCCCAACTGCGGGTAGCTGTCCCGGGGCGGCATCGCGCCGCGGCCCGCGGCCCGCATTCGATCCGCCTCATCCTCAAACGATCCCCCGCGAACGACCCGTAGCTCGCCTTCCGGAGGGCCTTGAGGATTCATGGCGGAACTCTTGACGTAAGCTTCCGAATAATCCGCCGTCCATTCCCAGACATTCCCCGCCATATCGCACAAGCCTTGCCCGCTATTGCCCTCGGGCCGTGAGCACGCCGGCAGAGTCGCTGCCGTGCCGCAGCCGGCGCCGGCGTCCTGCATCACCGCGCGCGCGCACGTCGCGGCCCCCATCCCCCAAGGATATTCCCAGGCCTTCCCCGCGCCGCGCGCCGCGTACTCCCACTCCGCCTCCGTGGGCAGCCTTCCCCCCGCCCACCCGCAGAAGGCCCTGGCCTGATCCCAACTGACGCAGGCGACCGGGTGATTCGATAGGGCCGCCTCTTTCTTATCCCAATTGCAGGCTTGGGCGGCGGCGGGGACCGCGCATCGCCCGGCTTCCACGCACGCCTTGTATTGCCCCACCGTGGCCTCGGACTTGGAAATCTGGAAGGCCGAGAGCGTCACGTCATGGACCGGGCGTTCGTTCGATTCGCCTTTCTCGGACCCCATTTTGAATTTTCCAGCGGGTATGTTCACCCACTCGATCGCCGCAACGGCCTTCGCCTCGACCTTCGTCCGGACCTGGCTTTCGATCGCTCCGTAAATCCGCATGGCCTCAACCGATTGGCTCTTGGTCAACCGTTGGCTGAGGGCGGCTTTCCGATCTCCCGCCTCCTTGACGCCCATCTCCTCCGCGGCCTTGAACGCCGCGTAGGCCCCGGCCCGGTAGCCTTGCTTCTCCAACTCCCCGCCGCGGCTTAGGAGTTTCCGGGCGTCGATGCCGCCGGCGATCAGCGACTTCAGGAAAGCCTCCATCTTGAGCGCCGCGGCCTCGCCGGTATCCGGCGACACGGCCTGGAACAGCTTTTCCTCCGCCTTGCCG
>CAYJXJ010000258.1:0-5320 GCA_964374095.1 uncultured Elusimicrobia bacterium | reverse complement strand
CGGATGACCTGATCCGCCCCGGCCACGTCGTCCCGCTCCGCTGCCGCGAGGGCGGCGTGCTGGTCCGGGCCGGCCACACCGAGGCGGCCGTCGACCTGGCCCGCCTGGCGGGGCTCTATCCCGCCGGCGTGATTTGCGAGATTCTAAATCCCGACGGAGGCATGGCCCGGACCGCGCAGCTCCTGCGCTTCGCCCGCCGCCACCGCCTCAAGATCATCACGATCCAGGACCTCATCGAGTACCGCCGCCGCAAGGACCGCCTGGTGCGGCGGGTGGCCAGCTCGAACCTTCCGACGCGCCACGGGGCGTTCGTTTTGCATCTCTACCAGGAGACTCTCTCCGGCAAGCAGCACCTGGCCCTCGTCAAAGGGGCCGTCGACGGCCACCCCGAGGTCCTGGTCCGGGTGCACAGCTCCTGCATCACCGGAGACACCCTCTTCTCCGAGCGCTGCGACTGCGGCGCCCAGCTGGCCGCGGCGATGCGCCAGATCGAAGCCGCGGGACGCGGCGTGGTGCTCTACCTGTCCCAGGAGGGCCGCGGGATCGGGCTCCTCAACAAGATCCGCGCCTACGGGCTTCAGGACCAGGGCCTCGACACGGTCCAGGCCAACCAGGCCCTCGGCTTCAAGGCGGACTTGCGCGAATACGGGATCGGCGCCCAGATTCTCGCCGACTTGGGCCTGACCACGATACGCATACTCACCAACAACCCCCGCAAGATCGTGGGCATCGAGGGCTACGGCCTTCGGGTCACCGAGAGAGTCCAGATCCAGAGCCCGCAGACACGGCACAACGCCCGTTATCTCCGGGCCAAGCGCGAGAAGCTCGGGCATCTTCTCATCGAGGGACCGGCATGATCGGAGTCGTCGCGGCGCGATTCAACGAAGAAGTGACCGGCCGGCTCCTTCAGAGTTGCCTCAAGACCCTCAAGGCCCACAAGGTCCCGGACTCCGCCCTGCGCGTGGTCCGGGTCCCCGGATCCTACGAGATCCCATGGGCCGTCCAGGAGCTCGCCCTTTCCGGCCGCTTCGACGTCGTGATCGCGCTGGGGGCGGTCATCCGCGGTTCGACCCCCCAGAACGACCACATCTCGCGATCGACGATCCAGAGCCTCCACCGCGTCGCCCTCGCCACCCGGGTTCCCGTCATCCTCGGCGTCCTCACCCCCAACACCCACCGCCAAGCCATGGAGCGCACCCGCGGGTCGCTCGACCGGGGCAAAGAGGCCGCGTTGGCCGCGCTGCAGATGGCGGACCTGCGTGAGGAATTCCGGACCGGGGGGTTTTCCAGTGGGCCGGCGTAGGCAAGCGCGCGAGAACGCCCTGCACGCGCTCTACCTGCACGAGGCCGGCCTGGAGGCCGGCGCCGCGATCGCCGCGGCCCAGATCCGGACCGACGACGTCTCCGCCCGCGAGTTCTCCCGGCGTCTCTTCGAGGGGACCCTCGAGCGCCGCGGCGAGCTCGATGAGATCATCACCCGGATCGCCGTGAACTGGCAGATCAAGCGCATGGCCGCGGTCGACCGCAGCATACTCCGGATGGCCGCCTTCGAACTCCTCAATTGCCCCGAAACGCCTCCCAACGTCGTCATCAACGAGGCCATCGAAATCGCCCGGAAATTTTCCATGGAGGACTCCGCCTCCTTCGTCAACGGCATCCTCGACAAGATCCGCCTCCTCAGGACCGTGGATGGCGGCTAATCCCCCCCGCGCCCCCGTCCACGCCAAGGCCGAACTCGAACGCCTGCGCGCGGAGATCCGCGGGCACGACCGGCGCTACTACGTGGAGGACCGCCCGACGATCTCCGATGGAGACTACGACGCGCTGATGCGCCGTCTCCAGGAACTGGAGGAGAAGCACCCCGAATGGATCACGCCCGACTCCCC
The DNA here is from genome assembly GCA_964374095.1 of uncultured Elusimicrobia bacterium. GTDB lineage: Bacteria > Elusimicrobiota > Elusimicrobia > UBA1565 > UBA9628 > CAYJXJ01. The sequence goes on along the minus strand of CAYJXJ010000258.1, from coordinate 3,434 downwards.
GACCCGGCGCGTGGGCGGGACGCCTTCCGCGGATTTCGCTCCCGTGCGCCACGCCGCGGCGATGCTCTCCCTCGACAACGCCGTGAGCCCCGAGGAGTTCAACGACTGGGCGGGACGCCTGGCCCGCCAGCTCGGTCCCGGAGTCGCGCCCCAGTTCTTGATCGAACCCAAGATCGACGGGCTCTCCTGCGCCCTCACCTATGAGGACGGCGTCCTGACCCGGGGCGCCACCCGGGGAGACGGAGAAACCGGGGAAGACGTCACGGCCAACGTCCGAACGATACGCTCGGTGCCTCTTAAACTGGCGGCCCCCTTCCCCCGCCGACTCGAAGTCCGCGGAGAAGTATTCATCCGCTGCGAGGATTTCTCCCTGGTCAACCAGGCGGAAACGCTGGCCGGGCGCGAACCTTTCGTCAACGCACGAAACTGCGCCGCCGGCTCACTGCGCCAGAAAGACCCGCGCGTCACCGCCGGCCGCCGCCTGCGGTTCTTGGCCCACTCCTTCGGGCTCTGGGAAGACGGACCGCCGGTGGAAGGTCAGGAAGAGTTCCTCGGCGCGGTCTCCCGGATGGGGCTGCCGGTCTCCTCGTTGACCCGCCGCTGCGACTCTCCGGCCGACGTGATCGCCTTCTGGAGGAAGTTCCAGGAGCGGCAGAGGCCCCGCCTGGGGTTCGCGGTCGACGGGCTCGTCGTCAAGGTGGACTCCTTCGAACTCCAGCGCCGCGCCGGGTCGACCGCCAAGAGCCCGCGCTGGTCCGTGGCCTTCAAATACCCCGCCCCACAGGCCCGCACCATCGTCGAGTCCGTCGACTTTTCCGTGGGACGGACCGGGACCGTCACCCCCGTGGCCAAGGTGAAGCCCGTATTCTGCGCCGGCGTGACGATCAGCTCGATCTCCCTGCACAACTTCGCCGAGATCGAGCGCCTGGGCCTTCGGGTCGGTTCGGAGGTGCTCATCGAGCGGGCCGGGGAAGTCATCCCCAAGGTCGTCCGGGTGATCGTGGGAAAAGCCGCCGCCGGCAAGCCCATCGCGCCTCCCCGCCGCTGTCCGTCTTGCGGCAGCCCCGTGTCCAAGGACGCCGAATTCGTGGCCTACCGGTGCCACAACCCATCCTGCCCGGCTCAGCTGAAGCGGGGGCTCCTCCATTTCGCGTCCCGCCCCGCTTTGGATATCCAGGGATTCGGCCCGGCGGTCGTCGACCAGCTGGTCGATAACGGCCGAATAAAGAATTTCGCGGACATCTTCAGTCTGGCGAAGGAAGATCTCTCGAAGCTGGAGCTCTTCGCCGAAAAGAAGGCCCTCAACCTGCTGGAGCAGATCGACAGCAGCCGCAAGCGGCCGCTGTCGAGGCTCATCTACGCCCTGGGCATCCGCCAAGTGGGCGAAAAGACGGCCGAGACCCTCGCCGGGCAATACTCGCTCGATGAGCTGGCCCAAGCCCCCGCGGCCGAACTGCAGAAGATTCCGGAAATCGGGCCCATCGTCGGAGCCGCGATCGCCGAATTCTTCGGCGCCCCTCCAGTCCGAGAATTGATCCGGCGTTTCAAAACGGCCGGGCTCGATTTGAGTCGGAGCCGGTCGAGCCCCGCCGGCGGGAAATTCGCCGGCAAGACCTTCGTCTTCACCGGAGAGCTCTCGTCCCTGACGCGGGACGAGGCCGCGTCCAAGGTCAAGGAACGCGGCGGTAGGACCTCCTCCTCGATCTCAGCCAAGACCGCCTTCGTCGTCGTCGGCGACCAGCCGGGGTCCAAGCTCGCCCGGGCCCGGGCCTTGAGTGTCGCCGTGATCGGCGAAGCCGACTTCCTCGCCCTGCTCTGATGCCCCCGCCCGAGCGCTACGCCCTCCTCAGCGTCACCGACCGCACCGGCATCGTCGAGTTCGCCTACGACCTCTCCAAGCTGGGTTACAAGATCATCGCCGCGGGCGGCACCGCCGCGACCTTGCGCCAGGCGGAAATCGAGGTTCTCGAAGCCGCGGAATTCGTCTCCTCCCGCGAGCAGCTCGAGGGCCGCCTGGGCCTGCTTCATCCGCGCCTACTGGCGGGCATCTCGGCCGACCGGGATCATCCCGGGCAGATGCACGAACTCGAGCGGCGCCAAGGGGTGCCCATCGATCTGGTCGCGGTCAACTTCTATCCCTTGGCCGAGGTGATCGCCGATCGGGACATCCCCCAGGCCGAAGCCCTCGAGACGGTGGATCTGGCGGGAGCGACCCTGCTGTTGGCCGCGGCGCGCAACCACCGGCACGTCCTTCCCCTCTGCGATCCCGACGACTACCAGCCCATCGTTGATTCCCTCAAACAGTACGGGAGAGTCCTCCCCGATCGCCGGCAGACCCTGGCCGCGAAGGTGTTCCATTACGCGGCGTACTACAATACCACCGTCGCCCAATTTCTGGGCGAACGCTGGAGCCGCCTCCCCGACGAGATGGCCATGGGTCTCAAAAAGACCGCGGAGTTCCCCTACGGGGAGAATCCCCAACAGCAGGGCGCGCTCTACGCCCTGAGCGGCGTCCGGCCCTGGGGAGTCAACGCCACGCAGCTGCTTTACGGCAAGTCTCTTTCGTACAACCATTTTCTGGACCTCGAGATCGCCTGGGAGTTGGCGACCGAACTCGAAGGGCCGGCCTGCGTGATGGTCAAGCATGCCGTGCCCTCCGGAGTCGCCTGCTCGGAAAGCCTGGCGGAAGCCGCGCGTCTGGCGTACCGTTGCGATCCCCGGGGGAGCTTCCGGGGCACGGCCGCGGTCAACCGGGAATTGGGGGAAGAAGCGGCGTCCTTCTTCGCCGCGGAGTTCGTCAGCTGCATCGCGGCCCCCCAGTTCTCGCAAAAGGCCTTGGATATCCTCAAGACCAAGAAAGACCTCCGCCTGGTCGCGCTCCCCTCGGGTCTGGTTGCGGGCCAGGGCCTGCTGTTTAGGTCGGTGGCGGGCGGCGTTCTGGTTCAGAGCCGTGACGACGAAAAGCTCTTCGGAGAGACGCGCGTGGCGACCCGCCGCGCCCCCAACGAACTTGAGATGATATCCCTCCGAGTCGGGTGGCAGGTGGCCAAGCACGCGCGGACGCACGCGGCCGTGCTCTGCCAGGGACCCGCCACCATCGGCATCGGCAGCGGCCAGACCTCGCGCCTGGATGCGGTGCGGCTGGCCATCGTCAAGAGCCAGGAGCGCCATCCCATCGTCAGGGCCGGCCAGCCCCTGGTGATCGCGGCCGACGGATCGCTCTCCGCGGAGCACCTCCAGGAGGCGGCCATGGCCGGAGTCACGGCGGTGATCCAGGCCGGCGGCACCAGCGAGGACCGCGACGCCGTGGCCTACTGCGACTCCAAGGGCCTGGCCATGCTCTTCGCCGGCGTCCGCCATTTCCGCCATTAGATGGTAGGTGGGGTCACATCCTAACATCTGATTCCGCTGAAAAAGCCTCCCTGTCAACGTTT
>CAYJXJ010000257.1:0-5353 GCA_964374095.1 uncultured Elusimicrobia bacterium | reverse complement strand
CCCTGGGTGAAGTCGGGAGAAAAACCCGTGGCGAACTCCTCGCCGCGTGTACTAGCGCACTGCCGGGCAACTGCGGGGGCTTTCCCGCGGTCCGCTAAGCGCTCGGCGGCTCGTACTTGGGCTTGGCCGTCGGCTGGCCGCCCTTGTTCTCGCGGGCGTACTTCTGGCGCTCGATGAGGTGTTGGGCGCGCGCCACATCGGCGGCGTCGCGCAGAATCGCGATCTCGGGCTTTTCTCCCGCGCAGTCACGAAAGGCGCGGAGGCCAGGGCCATCGCCGACGTCGAGCGGACCTGCGCCGAGCGCAAGGGCCTTCTAAAGAGCAAGGCCGAGATCACCGACACCCACTGCGTGCGCATAGATGGCTGGGTCAGCACCTACGTCTGCGGCGCCTCGGCCTCGGGCATCTGCCAGCGCGTCGTGGGCGATACCGGATCGAATTAGGGGTCGGATGGCCCTTCTGACGGTGGTTTCGCTGATCCTGCTGGGCTCGGCCGCCCGGGCCGCGGAGCCGGGAGTCGGAGCGCGTATTTGCGAGCACACTCGTAGGTCGCGCAGAACTCGTCGAGAATCCTCGACTTTTGTTTCCGGTCCGCCTGGATGTACCGCTCGTAGATCTTCTTCATGTATTCCCACTTGGCCCTTGGACCAGCGCAATACTTGAGGGTCTTTATCAACCGCCGGATTCTACCAGTAAGCGGTGGACACCGATCATTCTGCTCTGGGCCCTGGTCCCGCCGTTGTGGGGCGCAGACCCCGACGCCTCCGACCGGATCCTGATTCAAAGCCAAGCCCGTGCTCATTACAGGGACTATCGGGCGATCTCGCCCTTGGCTGGGGCCTCTGTTGGATTCTTTCAATGCCGAAGCAAGGGCACTTCCTGGCTCTCCACAACCGATGACAAACTGAGCTTGAGCTTCGCAAAGAAGGTCGAGGAAGACTTCGTCAGCGTCCATCTCCGAACCAACAGCGGCGAGAGCATCCGTCCTCGCCGGAGGGAATCGACCATTTTCAAGGGCCGAATCGTATACAACCCCGAGACGAAGACTTACGACGTCTTCGGCCAATTCTACATTGACCTCAAGAAACCCAACATCGACCCCATGGTCGCCCAGATCCTGGGAGCGATGCTTCGGTCGTGGGATGGGATTCCAGCAACGCTGACCGCCGCGACTGGCCGGCCTTATCACAACCTGCCATACGACGAGCAGCACGGGGAGTATTCCCTGGTCTGGAACTCCGGCCGCCCCTATTTCTTCCAAATTAAGGCTAGTGGCCGATATACGAGGCGAATCTCCGAAGGGATCCCAAGGCCGCCCTCGGTTAGCAAGCGTGAGTGGGGGCACATTGGCAAGCACCGGGGGGACAGCATCCTCGACTTCGAGACCGAGCTCCGGATCCCTCCGATCCAGATGGTCTTCACCTGCTCAGGACACGCCAGGAAGAATACTTTTATGACGTTGCCGGATGGCTGTTTCCATGACCTCGAGGAATGGAGCCGGCCAAGGGCCAAAGGGGAGAAGAGCTTCGCGCAATCGCACGGTTACCACTGATCCCGGCTCCCGGGCTGCTTCGCGGACCCTGCGGCTGGAGATGCCGTGCTATCCAAGGCGGGACGTGATTTAATCCAGAACTTTGTAGATCATAGAGTTCTCGAGTCGCGTTGATAAGTTTCGGATTCCATCCGAGAGTCCGCCTCACGCCTTTGGGAGCTTCTGGGGGCGGCGGCACTAGCCTTCTTTCGCCGGGGCCGGCCGCAGGGCCTCGACGCGCTCAATGAAGTCGTCCAGGAAAAGCCAGATCGCGTGGGCTGAGTCCGGGCCGTAGATCCGGGCGTCCTTGAGTTGGCTGACGTCCGTCTCCCACTGCAAGGCCAGGTTCTCGCGGTCCACGGGATACAGGCGCCGGTTCTCGGCGATGTCGGGCCCGAAGGACAGGGTGAGGGTCGGGGCCAGCCACCGCTCGACCGGGCCGTAGTCCTCGCGCCGGGCCACCACCCCGTCTCCGGCGGTCTCAAGAACGGCAAGGCTCCGGGCGTTCTTGAGGTGCGACGCGCCCGCGCCGAAGAGGCGTTCCCGGCTGGGATGGCCCGGGTGAATCTGCCAGATCCAGCCTCCGGCGATCTTCCAGGCCTTTGCGGACCCCGGGATCAAGGGGTTGACGAAGACCACGCGCATCCTCCGCCAAAAGGCGCCGTGGGGCTTCTCCTGCGAGAGGCTCTCCGCGACCGCGTCGCAGCCCTTGCTGTGGCAGGCCACGGTGATCGCGCCGGCGACGCAATTGTCCACGTGCTCCAGGAGCTTGCCGACCAAGTGGGAGGCATCCTCCTGCTTCCTGGTCCCGGGGTGGATGAAGGCGAGGTTGCGCCCCCCGGTCCGGCACTTCCGGCGCAGGGTCGCCCCCTCCCCCGGGTAGGGATTGGCGCCGCTCACGAAGACCAGGGTCTCGGAGTCCGAGGAGGCCCAGACTTCGAATAGTCCGGCCGGCGGGCTGCAGGCGGCGGCCCAAGCCGGCCCCGCGAGCCAAAGGGCGAAGCTCCAGAAGAGGGGTCCCACCCTAGGAGGATAACAGGCCCGCGCGGAGCGTGCCAGGGGGCGGGCCGAACAAGTTCCAAAGAGAGCAACCTCGCTATTCCTCCTTTCACGCCTGGCGTCTCCGAGAGAGGTCTGACTATTTGAAAGAGACCAAATGGAAGGGCGTGATCCCCGCGACAAACGCTCCCGGCACGCGCGGTCCTCCGCTTCGATTCGCGCGTCGGCGTTGAGCGAAAACCCGCTGTGGGCTTGCCCGAGCAGCGTCGGGGCCGCCTCAGCGGCCTTCTCGGGCGGCGCGAGCTGGCCCGCCGTCGGACCGGAACCTCGGTGACCCCCCAGGTACGGTCCGCGGCGGAGCCAATCTGGTCCCTGCACGAGCGCTCCGGCAACGGTGGCGATGCGCCGGACTACGACGCCCCGCTCGTGGGGCGGACGCCTAAGCAGCCGTAAGCTTCGGCGTTAACGGATTCAACAGGCCCCGACGGCTGGGCACGGCCGCCGGGGGGGAGTCCTTGACGGGTTCCGGGACCGCTGTTATACTCGGGACGGTTCCCCGGATGAGACCCTCCCCTTCGAGCGCGCCGGCCGAGCGCGCGCGTTCCTGGCTGTTGCGCGAGGTTTACGCGCTCCCCGTCGACATGTTTCGCGTCGCCGTCGGCCTGCTGGCCTGCGCTTACGTTGCGGAGCAATGGTCCAGGTTCGGGGATTTCTCGGCGCCGGGCGGGCTCATCGATCACGCCCTCCTGCAGCGGGCGCTCCCCTACACGCGCTGGAGCCTGTTTCAAGCCGGAACCCCGGAGTCCCTCCTCCGCCTCGCGCTGGGCGCGGCGGGTCTGGCTTCCCTCGGCCTGATGCTGGGGCGGCGTCCGAAGGCCTGCGCGGCGGTGGTCTTTGCCGTGACGGTCTCCCTGGCGCGATGGAACTTCCTCGTCATCAATATCGACGACACGGTCATGCACCTGGCCTTATTCTGGCTGCTGCTGCTCCCCATCGGGCACACCCTCTCCATCGACGGCTGGCTGCGGGATCGCGCGGGGTGCTGGCAGCGCTGGCGCCAGGCCCGGGTCGCCGGGACCGCCGCAAGGGCCCTCATGCTCAACGTCGGCTTGGTCTACCTCACGGCCGGTTTGTGGAAGCTGACGAGCCCCTTGTGGCGGAATGGTTCCGCCCTCGCCGTCATCTTGAATCTGCCCGTGGCGCGGACATTCGGACTTTGGCCGGACGCGCCGGAGCCGCTTCTGGGGGCGCTGAACTATCTTGCTCTCGCCGTTGAGATCGCCCTTCCATTTCTGCTCCTGATCCCAACCGGGGCCTTATGGCGGCGGCTGGCCCTGGCCTGCCAGGCGGGCTTTCACGCCGGCATCATCGCCCTCATCGGCTTGCCCTTCGCCAACCTGGCCCTGATGGGGACGTGCCTGCTGTTTTTTCAGGAGGAGTTGATGAAGCGCATACTGGGAAGGGCGCGGGATACCGTACCCCTCCGGCAGGACGCGGGGTTTCAAACCGAGAGCCGTCTGGCCCTGGTGTTTCTTTCCTTCCTGGTGCTGTCGGTCACGCGGGATGTCCCCGTCCCCATGCCCCTGGGCACCCAGGCCGACGCGGTTTTATGGACCGCGGGCATCGCCCAGGAGTACCGTCTCTTCGACTGGATCGACGATAAGAACTGGCGCGTCGAGCACCGCGTCACCGCCGAGGGACGGGAACTCGCCGCCTCCGATTTCCTGCCGGCGGGCCTGCGATCCGCCCTCCTGCAAAGCTATGTCCACGGCGTGCGCTGGATGGGCGTGCCCTCGGCCCATGCCGGGGAGCTAAGGGCCTCCATCCTCGCCCGGGCCGCGTCGCGCCTCTGCCGCCGGCACCCTCAGGCCGGGGCGGCGCGGGTCGAGTCGCTGGCCGGGCGGGTCACTCCCCACGGCTGGGAGCGTCCGAGCCGTCCCGAGGTCCTGGCCGAGTTTCGCTGCGAGCGGGGCGCCGCCGGCCCCGCGCGCTGAGGCGCGCGATCTCCCGGCTGATGGCGACGTTGTTGTACGGTGCGGGCCTGCGGGTGCTCGAGTGCTGCCCGCGGCGGCCAGGGAGCCGCTGGCCGCGCATCTCGAATCAGTCCGGCGGATGCATCGGGAGGACCTCGGCCGGGACCCAAATGCGCTATACCGCCCTGCCGGCGGTATAGCACGGTTTCCGGCCGTTGTCGCCTTTCAAAAAACGCAGGCTCAACGGAGGGAATTCGTCTGGCGACATTTTGCCGGCCATGCTATACTGAACCATATACTCACACGTAGCCGAAAGGAGTGCGGGTGCATGGGTATTGCTGTCGTCGCTCAGAGGTTGGCCACATTTTCGCCGATTGGAACTGACACAGGAGCGTCGCAGACCTCCTATGCGTTGAATCGCCAGAACACTCTTGGACTTCATAAAGGTCGTATGCGGCCTAGACTTGCCCGGCAAGAAATTGAGGGAAAAGATCAAGAGCCTGAACCTGTGGATGAACAGCGTACGCAGTGTGGCGCCGCTGAAAGAGTGGTGGCCAATCCTCAGGTCCAAACTGCTGGGACACTTCCGTTACTATGGCGTCAGTGGCAACATGAGGGAACTGAAAGCCTACTATGGCCGGAGCATCTATCTGGCCTACAAGTGGGTCAATAGGCGGAGCCAGAAGCGCAGCTACACCTGGTCGAGCTTTTGTCGGTACCTGAAGTGGAACCCATTGCCGCAGCCGAAGATTTGCCACGATCTTTATGCTTTCGCGTAATACGGGATGCTTCACTGAAGAGCCGTGTATGGGAAAACCGTACGCACGGTTCTGTGAGGGGCATGAAATTCA
>CAYJXJ010000256.1:0-5400 GCA_964374095.1 uncultured Elusimicrobia bacterium | reverse complement strand
TTTTTCACCCTTTGACGGCTCCCTTGGTCAGGCCGGGAGGGAAGTGCCGCTGCAGTGCCAGGAAGAGGAGAACTGCGGGGAGGGCTGAGATGATCGAGCCGGCCGCCACGTATTTCAAGTTGGCCGAAAACACCCCGGAGAGATAGGAAAGCCCGACGGTGAGAGTGAAGCTGTCGGGCTCGCGCAGGATGATGAGGGGCCACATGAAAAGGCTCCAGGAGGAGACGAAGGACAGGACGGCCAGGCCCGCCAGCGAGGGCCGGATCAAGGGGAGGGCCACCCGGCGCCAAATCTCGAATTCCGATAGGCCGTCGACCCGCGCCGATTCGATCAGCGACCGGGGAAGGCTTCGGTAAGCGTCGGCCAGAAAAAGGATCCCCAGGGCATTGACGCTGGAAGGCAGGATGACGCCCCACCGGGAACCGTCGAGCCCCAACCTCACGCAAACCTCAAAAAGCGGAACGAAGGTCATCTCCCACGGGATGAAGAATGTCGCGAGCACGGCCCCGCGCAGGGCGCTCTTGCCCGGGAAATCGAAAAGGGCCAGGGGGTAGGCGAAAAGGGAGCAGAGGAGGAGATGAAAGAAAACGGTTGCGCCGGTCACCAGTCCGCTGTTGAGAAGAGCGCGCGCGAGGCCCGCGTCCCGCCAGGCGCCGGCGTAATTTTCCCAGGTCCAGCGGCCCGAGAAATCGGTCGCCGAGGAGTAAAACACCCAGGCCAGAGGTCCCAGGGACAGCGCCAGCAGGAGAATCAGAGCGGCGAAGATCAGGGGCTTCATGGCTCCTTGACGAGCATCCGCCTGACCGCGGCGATGCCGGCGGCCGCCGCGGCGACGACGACGCCGACGGCGCAAGCGAAGCCGATGCGCGGCGGGAATTCGTTCAAGGCATTGGCGTACATGTAAAAAATCAGGGTCTCGCTGCTCCGGAGAGGCCCGCCGCCGGTCAAGACATAGACCTCGTCGAAGACCCGAATCGCCGTGGTCGCCGACAGGATGAGGACCAGCGTCAGGGTCGGCTTGATCAGCGGCAGGGTGATCCTTCGAAAGGCATAGCCGGAGGAGGCGCCGTCGAGCCGGGCCGCTTCATAGAGGCTCTGCGGAACGGCCTGCAGTCCCGCCAGGAAGAGGACCATGTAATAGCCGATTCCCTTCCAAAAGGTGACGAACATGACGCTGAAAATCGCCAGGTCGGTCCCGGTGAGCCAGTAGACCGGCTCCCGGATGACCTGAAGGCCCAGAAGGACCCGGTTGAGGACTCCGACGTCGTCCGACAGAATGAATTTCCAGGTGATCCCCGCGATGACCATGGGAATGACGACGGGAATGAAATAGGCGGCTCGAAACAGGTTGATCCCGGGCAGCTTGCGATCGACCAGGACCGCGGCCGCCAGCGAGGCGCAGGCCAGGGCGGGCGTCACGACGAGATAGAGCATGGAGTTCTGAGCCGCGTTCCAGAAATTGGGGTTCGAATACATCGCCGCGTAATTGCTCAGGCCGGAGAAGCGTTCCGGCGAGAATACGTCGTAATTGAAAAAGGAGAGGCGCAGGGCCGCCAGCAGCGGACAGACGACGAACAGGGCGAGGAGGCAGCCCCCGGGGAGCAGGAAGAGGATGACCGTGAGGTTCTTTTTCAACTCTTAAAGGAAGCCCGCAGCAGCTTCCAGAGACCGTGCTTCTCTATGTAGACCAAGTCGAAAAGCATGATCCCATCCGTCTTTTTCAGGCACATGGCGATGGCTTTCTTGAACAAGGAGGGGTCTTTAAGCCCGTCGTTGAAGTAGTCCAGGATATAGAGGCTCGCGTAAACAGGGGCCGCCCCCGCCGCGGCCTTGCGGCTCATGTCGCAGCCGCCCTCGACGGAATAGTAGTCGGGCTTGGCGGCCTTGGCCCCGGTCAAGCGATCGACGACCTCTTCCTTCTTCTCGCGCAGTTCCTGGATCGTGACGTCGGGGTAATAGCAGCCGGTCAGAAGATGATCGACGAGCTCGGCGTAGCCCGTCTTGTGGTAGTCGGGGGTCATCCAGTCAAAACCCGCCTTGAAATCCGGGCTGGCCCAGTTGACCCCGACGTCGTAGTAGAGGGGATACCAGGAGCCGACATAGACGTTGACTTCCATCGCGGGCTTGACGCCTTTGACCAGGGCCCGCGCCCTGGCCAGGAAGCGCTTGATATTGCCGGCGCGCCATTGGATCCACTGCTTGAAAAACTTGCCTTGGGTGATCCGGCTTGAGGAATCGATCTCGAATATATCCTGGGGCCAGCGCTCGAGGCTTCCCACCAAACCCTCGAATTCGCGCCGCGAGAGATCGCTGAAATCGGAATAGAGGTCGTCGTAGCGCATCCGGTCGAAGACGATTCCGTCCAGGGAGTAATTCTCGGCGAGCTCGCGGACGATGGAGAGCTCGTAGTCTTGGACCTCGGGAATGATCGGATTGACGAACCCCGCGTAGCCCCCGGGGCCCTGGTCCACCTCGAGGGTGGGTTTGAGCCCTTGCGGGGTGTAGAGGATGGTCTGCCAGTCCCGTTTGGCGAGAAGGACGCCGCGCGGGGGGGAGGCGTGCTTATGCGCCTCGGAGAAGACGTTCATGGAGGCATGGACGCGCAGCCCCCGCCGCCGGCCTTCTTTCAAGAAGACCGCGAGGCGGTCAAAATTCTCGTCGGGCAGCCTCACCTTGTTCCATTCTCGCACCCGCGGGGCGATCCGGCTCTTGTAGTGGACCTCCCCGCTGATGAGTTTTACGTCGACGACGATATCGGTGACGCCGGCGCGAGCGCTTTTGTCGAGAACCGCGGCGACGCGCTCCGGGCTATTGAGGCTCGCCCAATTGGCCTCCCCATCGCACCAAAGCCAGATGCGTCTTTGTTTTTCCCGCCCCGCGCCGCTCGAAGCCGGCGCCAGCAGGCAGGCCAGCCCCAGGACGGCGCTTAGGCTAGAAAAGGTAGATCCACTTCTCATGGAAGAACAGGGGCCGCTTGGCGCCTGCGGGAACCTCCGAGGCCGAAACCACGCGGATCTTGGCGCCGTTTAACTCCGCGTCCACGACATAATCGCTCCCGGTGAATTCGCTGAACTCGATGTCCGCGATCAGGCCGCTGTTGAAATGCTCCGGAGCAGGCAAAAAGGAGACATGCTCCGGCCGCAGCCCAAGGAAACCGGCGGCCGGCTGGGCCGAGCCTTCCATAGAGTCGGGAAGACGGATGGATGCGCCGGTTTGGGAAACGAATACCGGCTTGCCGTTATCGAACGTCAGCCGGCCCGCGATGAAGTTCATCGGGATCGCGCCGAGGAACTCCGCCACGAACTTGTTGCGGGGGGAATAGTACAACTCCTTGGGGGTCCCGATCTGCTCGACGGCGCCGGAGTTCATCAAGATGATCTTCTCCCCCAAGGTCATCGCCTCGACTTGATCGTGCGTCACGTAGAGGCAGGTCGTCTTGAGCTTCCGGTGAAGGCGCTTGAGCTCCGCGCGCATGGAGGCGCGCAGCTTCGCGTCGAGGTTGCTCAACGGCTCATCGAACAGGAAGCCCCGGGGTTTTCTGGCGATGGCGCGGGCGAGCGCGACCCTTTGGCGCTGTCCGCCGGAGAGCTCCGCGGGCTTGCGCTCGAGCAGCTCCGAAATCCCGACGGACTTGGCGGTCTCATCAAGCATGCCGCGGATCTCTTGCGGCGGGATATTCCGGGCTCGCAAGCCGAACGCGATGTTCTCAAAGGCGCTCAGGTGAGGATACAGGGCATAGTCCTGAAACACCATGGCGATGTCCCGGTCCTTCGGGGAGAGGTGATTGACGCTGGAGGAGCCTATGCGGACCTCTCCCGAGTCCGGGCTTTCGAGCCCCGCGATGAGCCTTAGGGCCGTGGATTTGCCGCAGCCGGAGGGGCCGAGCAGGACTCCGAATTGCCCGTCGGCAATATCGAAGCTGACGTCCTTGAGAACCGCAACGTCGCCGAATCGTTTGGAGACCTGCCGCAGCTCTAGGGACGCCATGGATTTTATTGTAATATCTTGCCCGTCGTGGCGCAATACAAGGCGGTTTTCGCCGGCTTCGCCGCCGCTTCCCTCGGCGCCTGCTCGAGCCTCCCCAAACCTCCGCCCTTGGCCCCGGATTGCGAGTTGGTGATCGCCGAGGCCAGCCTCGGCGGCGCGGCCGCGGCGCTGCAGGCGGCGAGGCTTGGCGTCAGGACCTGCCTGACCTCCATGACGGATTGGGTGGGCGGCCAGCTATCCGTCCAAGCCGTCTCCGCCATCGACGAGCCCTGGCATTGGTCGAAGGCCGACAAGGAATTCCTGGAACGCTCCGGCGCCGTCAAGAAAGGCGCGGGGTGGATCGTGGGCTCGGACCGCTATTCCGACAATCCCCACAAGGACGAGGTGGTCCGGACCTTCAAGCCGTTCCTGGACCGGCTCTCCCGCCGGGCCGACTGCTGGGTCTCGCGGCATTGCTTCAGGCCTTCCGAGGGCGATCGCATACTCAAGGAGATGCTTCAGCCCTACGTTGATCAAGGTCTCTTGACGATTCTCTATGAAACCGTGCCCAAGCGGGTGACGATGGCGGGGGGGAAGGTCGTTTCGGCCGATTTCGTGCGCCGCGCCTACCGCGGCGCCGGGGCCAGGCCCTACACCCGGCGTCTTTCCGATGAAATCCTCGATTGGTACGACGAAAAGGACTCCGCGGAATATTCCAAACAGGTGGTAAGCCTTAAGGGGCGGCTTTTTATCGACGCGACGGAGACCGGAGAGCTCATCGTCCTCAGCGGCGCGAAGTACCGGTTGGGCGGCGCGGGCGACCCTGAATGCGTGATGGGCTTCGTGTTTCCGATCAATCTTCGCCCCACAAGACCGAGCGCGGATGAGATGAAAAAGCTGGCGGGGGCGAAGAATCCTTCCGGCCTCGAGGAATTCAACATCACCGACTCCGGTTCTCAAAAGCTCAAGTACAAATTTTGGAAGGACGACCCGCGCTACGAGGCCCTGAGCGTCTACGACTACCGGAAAATCTCGGAGGACCCTCCCGTCACGATGATGAACTGGAACCCCGGAAACGACTATTCGGGAAAGAACTTCATCGTGCCGCCCGCCGAGCTTCAGGACCAGCTTTCGGATTGGAAGGGAGGCCTGCGGGTGGCGGCGCTCGCCGCGGCCGAAGATCGGGCGCTTTCGTTCGCGCGCTGGCTCAATGAGCAGCCCGAGGTCGCCTGGAACGGCCGCGGGATCGCGCCGATCTTCGACATCGACGCGCCGGATAACTTTTTCGGAACGGGAACGGGGCTCTCGAAATTCCCCTATGTCCGCGAGACGCGGCGCATGGAAGGTTATGGGGGCTTCACCATCCAACCGGAAGAAATCTGGTTCTTCTGCAATTAGTGTGGAAGTCTACAAGCATGGCACCGGTTGAGGTCG
>CAYJXJ010000255.1:0-5422 GCA_964374095.1 uncultured Elusimicrobia bacterium | reverse complement strand
GCCGCAAACGGCAGAAATGTTAGGGCGTGGACCTGCGGTAGCAATCCAGGCTAGCACCGAGCGTGATCCCATCTGCCCCCGTTGAGCCTGCTTCCCCGACCGGGTTGCCGTCGGAATCAATCAACGTCAGGGCGGGAGGCGTGCCGTCAACGATGAAACTCACAGATGTATCAAGCTCGTTGCCTGCGAGGTCGGCGGCGACAATCCGAATCGTGTTTTGCCCCTCGGGCAGATCCTCCGTCGGCGTATGGGAAATCGTCACCGAAGCCATGGGCTGCACGATGGTGAAGGTCTTTTCCACGCCGTTGACGAACAACTTGATTGTGGACTCATCGACGTCGGTTTGCTCGTCTTCAATTGTGGCGCGGATTTCAGGGCGTGCGTCAGCAATGAAGCTGTCGGCGGCGGGCTGAATATCGACAAGCCCTGGAGGGGTGCAATCAACCCTGACCCTCCGAGAAAGGGACGCGCCATTGCCCGAGATATCCCCCGCACGTACGAAAACATCATAGAGGCCGTCGTCCGGCGTCGTGCAACTATCCCAGAATCCATTGGTATTCTGGAAGTTCGTAACGAAGTAGTTATAGTTGCTCCGGGTGGAGCCAGCGTCATAGACTCGGCCGATATTTCCGCCAATGATACTGTTGAACACAAGCCGCGTCGTGAGGGGAACCACCTCCTGATTATTTGCCTGGCGGACAACCCGGAAGCCCAGGTTATAGGGGGCCACAACACCGCTCCCTTGCGACATCGCGTCGGATGCGTTCGATAAAATCTCCACGTTCCCGCGCACAATCGTAATTCCGTCTACTCCGACGGTAAAGGTCCCGCCGCCGTCTCTGGAAACATCTACGGAATGGACGGTGGGATTCCTCGTGTCCGTGAAGGGTGTTAGGCTGGCGAGCGGATTCGCCCCACCCTGGAGTTCCTCAAAATGTAGATGCGTTCCGTTGGCCTTCACTTGCGCGATGACATCTCCAACCGCTACGGGAAACGGAGTGCCCTGGGGGTTCTGTGGGCTCTGCGTGTTCTGAAAATGCTGGGTGATGGCGGGGTCCGGATCGACATGGCAGTATCTAAAGCTTCCCAAAGTAATGCAATCTGCCCCAACATCCCCTGGTGCGATGCTCCCCGCAACTACCGCGCGAGCACTTCCATTGGCACCTGGCTCCGTATCGACACCTTCATGCAGATGCCCGGGGCGGAATTCACCTAGAGTTCCAAAAATCGAATGTTGGGTATTGATGTTTGCTGTGGGCCATGGGTAGGGAGAGGCTTCCGGTGGCAGTAGGCTCGCTATCGCGATGGCGAAAATCGCGTTGTCAATCCTACGGGCTGATTTCATAGAGGTCAACGCTTTCCTTTGTCGTTACTGCGACATGCCGCCCATCGGTGGCAATTAAGAACTTCGTTCTCCATAGGGGGTATCCAGTGGTTTGAAAAGTGCCTGCCTGGAGAACTGTTTCCCAAGATGACTTTGTGGGGATATCTAGAAAAATCAGATGTTCTGACCCGGCACGGGACCTCCCCCTGTCATCCTTTTTGGGAACACTCGCGCTGAGCAGCAGTTTGGATCTGGCGGCATGATAGGTCGCGTCGATGATGACCTTGCCTTTGGCTTCCCATTGCCAAGAAGTAGCTCCGTCGACTGTATTTATGATCTTGACGATAGGGCCAGCCGTGGCAACGAACTTTTCTCCTTCGGGAAAAAATTCGCAGAGCTTCAGCCCTGGGCGCGACCATATAAGGCTTCCGTTGTTTGAATCTGCGAGGTTGAGCAAAATGCTCCTATCAGAAGGCACTTCCGAAAAATAGGCCAGCCATCTGCCATCCGGAGAAAACCTTACTCGGTGAGGCCGCGTGGCCCGCGCGCGCCATATTTCTTTTCCCTGGATATCGTGTAGGATCAGCCAATCTGTCTTGGATGGGAAGTCCTTGGCGGTTATGGCAATGCGGCTGCTATCGTCAGAAAACACGGGGGAATCTTCTGCGGCCAGGTTCGATGGCCATTTCTCAGCGTCCTCGACATTGAATTTTCCACGCTCGGAATAAATAGACGGAGGCATCTTGTAGTATTCGCGTTCGGGATTGCTGAATCCGACGATGACTTTCCCATCCGGCGATAGGCTGTAGAATCCGTTTCCCGGCTTTGATACCGCCCACAAAAGACCGCAGTTTCTATCGTAGACTCCGATGCTCCCGTCCTCGGCCGCTTCTTCCTTCGTGATAACGTTGAAGTGCGGTTGATCGATCGCCATGAAGTGCGAGAAGTTGTTATTGAACTTAATCTCACGGCGCCGTGCGCCAGGAATTGTTGTGCCGACGGATATCGATTTGACAAGCTCTCCATCCGTGCCGAAGCACTCGACTTTGTCTGGATGCATCACAAAGCTGGGGATGGCCTCACCATTGGAAATGCCTGAAGGCAGGATCAGCTTCTCGGTAGAATTAGCAAGCGCGATTGTTGATATCCGCTGAAGTTTTGGCTTCGCGTCAGCTGGGCGAGGTGTAGCCGCAGTTCCCATTACTACGAAAAACAGACCAAGGACAGCCGATAATCGCCTCACCTCCACCCTCCTTTCCGTTCGCGCCGCACGGGGTGTTCCTGCTCCTGAAGCGCGGCCCCGTTCACAAAGATTGTTTCCTAAAAGGCGGTGACCGATAATTCGCATTAAGGCAATCATGGTGTCTCCATAATGGGGTCTTGAGACAGAACATCGTCCCTTTCTAAGCGGCGGGATTCGAGATGACGGGGCCCCGACGGCGTCGCGGGGGATTCGGTAGGAGAAGGCGCTCCTGCACGAGAAGCGCCTCCCCTCTGCGCCCAGGGAGGGCGGTTGCGGCGACGGCTCGGCAACGATCTAAACAAACAGCCCTCGCTCGGCGTTGGGATCAGGGGTGCGCCTGGCCAATGATGTCCTTTGGGCAGTTTAACCCCAGTTCCTGTTTTTGTCAATAGAGAAATCCGGGGGGATTTCTCATCGAAGAAGGCCTCTCTCTCCGTCTGAGAATCAGCGGAGGTAGAATCAACCCCTCCGTCAAGAGGTGACCAAAAATTCCGCCGACTGCGCCCTTCGGATTCCATCGTTTCTCGCCTCAGCCGTTCCTTCCTTTATCTACCCCTACCGCGCACCGTTTCTTGCGCCCCTATATCTCTTTCTGGAAATGCCCGACCTTCAGACCATAAAATCGATACCATCTTAACCGGCTCCGTGTTTCCCGCCCGATCAACGCTCTGGAACGCCAAGGTCCGCGTCCCTGCGGCGAGGCTAAAAGCCGCCGTGAAGATCGTCGCTATCCCCCCATCCAATGAATAGCGGGTCTCTCGAACGCCCGTCCCCGCGTCGCTTGCCGCGAACGAAACGATGTCGGTTGATGCCAATACCGCCGTTGCGCTCGAAATCCCAAGGCCGTTGACCAATATCGTCGTCACCGGTGCCGTCGTATCCGCCGGCCCCGGCGAGGAGGCCGAGCTGATCAGCATGTCGTTTCCCGCGACCGCAGCGCCCCCCGCAAACCGATACGGGGAGCTTGAAGCCCCCACGGCAAGCCACGCCTCCTGGCCGGCCACGGCGACCCCCCGCGCGTTTCCCTGTCCTGCCAGCAGTTGGGCGTTCACAAAGCTTCCGTCAGCCCCATACTTCCAAAGCACCGCTTCCTCGCTCTGGTTGCCCTGCACTTGGCCCGCGACCAGGATGTCGCCCTGGGCGTTCAGGGCTATGCCGCGAGGATATTCACCCAAGGGGCTGTCCCAGTGCCTCTCGATGAGCAGGTTCCCGGAGAAGTCGTATTTAAGGAAGGCCAACTGCGAGGCGCCCGGTCCCGCGCGGCTTGCCGCCACGAAGAGGCCTGCGGGGGACACCTCAAGCTTGGCGGTCAGGTCGCCCTCCACGCCCAGAGCGTAGCCCGGCCGCAGGAACGGCCCGGCCAGGAGCGCCCCGGTCTTGCTGAACTTCCAGAGCGCCAGATCAAGCGGCGCCGTCCCCGGCGCGGGCGCGGGGTTCTGGGAGAAGCCCGATATCCAGATATCTTCGCCCACGAGCCGAATGCCGAACCCCGCATCCAGGCCCGCCCCCCGGCCATAGGTCGTGATGAGCTTGATGGTCTCGTTGTGGGGGCAGTACCTCCAGAGCCCCAAAACGACCTTAAAGATCCCGCTGTCAAAGGAGCCCTCGGTCAGTATGGCGCCCGTGATCCAGGCGTCCCCCGTGGCGTCGAGCGAAATGTCGGATTTCCCGAACTCGCTGTTAAAGGTGGCGCTTGAGACCAGGCTTGTCCCCTCCGGCGAGACCCTGAACACCCCCAGATCGACATCCGTGCCCGCGCTGTCCAGCACGCTTCCAATCGCCAGGGCATGGCCGCTGTCGTCAAAGCCCACGCTCCAGGAGGCGTTATCGGTGGCCCCAGGAAGCACGACCGAACCTTGAAAGATGCCGCTCGGCGAGAAGCGCCCAAGCTTGAATACCGTGCCCTCGCGCGCCACTTCCCAGAGATGTCCCGAGGGGTCGATCGCTATGGCCAGGCCGCTGGCCGAGACGCCTGAACCGGGCGGGGGCTGGCCGGGATCGGTCGTGGCGGCGATGGGCGCGCCGCACCTTTCCGCGCTGGGCAAGATGAGGTTGCAGGCAGCGGCCCTACAGACCTGGATCTGGTAGGGGGTCGCCGAGCTTAACCCGGTCAATACCCCGCCAAAGCCGGTGAAGCGCGCCTTGAGGGCTCCGGATGAAACATCCGCCCCGTAGAAGACATCAAATTGCGTGTCCGGCGGGTTGCCGTTTGGCGCCCAGGCTAACTGTATGGTCGAGCTTGTCACGCTCACAACCGAGGCGGGACCGGGCGGATTGAAAACCGGAACCTCGGGCGGGATCGCGGAAGTCGCGATGAACAGAGCGAAGATGGAAAAGCCATCGGTCCGGCCCGCCACGAGGCCCGCCCCGGCCGAAATGGTTATGTCCTCCCAGACCCCGTCGCGCTTGAGCTGATACATCCTCACCTGTTCCTGCTGCGCGGGCGTCAGGTTGTCGGCCGGGTAATGCAAAGAAACCGTCACGGGCCCCGTGAATGCCGCGCTGGTGAAGATATCGGTGCCCGCGTCCCCGTTGGCGATCCCGGGCAGGCTGCGCAGGCTGTCATTGGGAGGGAGGACGGGCACTCCGCGGACCACCCCCATCACATTGCCGACCCCAGGCTCAACATTGGGGAACCTTACCCTCACCCCGGCAAGCGCTACCTCGACATCGAGCCCCGCCGCCACCGGCGTGGTCCGGGTCTCTACCAACCCCGACCCCCTCATGTTTTCTATATCATAGACCAGGTGCAGATGATCGTTCTCCCGCAGAACCGCCTCCACCTTGAACTCGGCTAGGGGCGCTAACACCAAACGGTTTTTCTGACCATTTCATGATTGTGGAAATTTCCGAGT
>CAYJXJ010000254.1:0-5454 GCA_964374095.1 uncultured Elusimicrobia bacterium | reverse complement strand
ACCGGCCTACGACGGCTCTATTCCTTCGGTAACCTTTTTACGTGACTTGACACGGTTCAACCCCCTAGCCAATCTCCATGACATCGCCGACCGCGACCGAACCCCGGAGCACTCCCCCCCTCAGCTCCAAGACGCTGTGCGCCGAGAAAACCCATGGCGAGAGACGCCAAGGCTTGAGGTTCTCCATCACCCGCACGACCTCAAGGGCTCGGCTGAGGAAGATCACGTCGATCGGGAAGCGCATGAAAAAGGTGTGGATCATGGGACACGGCACGATCCAGAGCCCCTCATCTGGAGCCATGGAGTCGCGCCCCAGCAGGCCGCGGCTGCGCGACGCCGCGTCGTTTGCCGCCGTCACGCGCGCGGCCACGACCCGCCCGCGCGCGCGGTTGTAAGCCCGCACCGGGTCTAGGCCCTGAGGTCCTGCAGGGCGCGCAGGAACTCCATGGCGTCGGGAGTGCGCCGGGCCGGATCGGGCTCTAGGGCGGCGTCAAGGATCGGATCGACCCTCTGAGACAAGCCGGGAACGAGCGAACTGGCCAAGGGATACTGCCCCGCCTTCTTTTGCTCGAGCAGCTCCCCGCCGCTGAAGGGAAGCCGGCCGGTCAACATCTCGTAAAGGCAAACCGCCAAAGAGTAGACGTCGGAAGCCTGGACCGCCCGGCCCAGGTGCTGCTCCGGAGCCATGTAGGCCGGAGTGCCGGAGGGATCCAGGGAGGTCACCCGCGCGAGCGTGTCCTTGGCCTCGCGGGCCACGCCGAAATCCATCACCTTGGCGTAACCGTGCGTGTCGACCATGATGTTGGAGGGCTTGAGATCCCGGTGCAGGATGCGGGTCTTGTGAGCGCAGTCGATCGCCTCGCAGACGTGCTTGAAGAGGCGCTGGCACTCGGCCAGCGGCAGGCGTCCCTTCTCGGAGAGCAGGGCCGAGAGCGGCCGCCCGTCAACGTAGTCGAAGATCATATAAACCTCGCTCTCATGCTCCACGATTTCATGGATTCCTACGATGTAGGGATGGGCGAGGTGGGCGACCGTGCGGGCTTCCTTGATAAACCGCTGAAGCTCCTCGGACCGGACCTTGAGCTCAGGCCGCATCCTCTTGACGGCGACTCTGCGTTCGAGGCTGCGGTCGTGGGCCTCGAAGACCAGTCCCATGCCGCCTTCCCCGAGCTGGCGGCCCAGCTCGTACTTGCCCGCGATCAGCCCGTCGGTTCCCGCGGCCGGCACCGCCGGCGACGCCGCCGCGGCCGGCGCCGGCTGGGAGGGCGCCGCCTCCGATTCCGCCTCCCGCCGCCCCCCGAAAAACGGGGCCAGCGCCAACGCCAGGCCCAGGGCGGCCGCGGCCCCGATTCCGGCCAACGTCAGGCCCATGGCCCGGCGGCGCCCCTCACCCCGCGGCGCGGGGCGGGCCGCGGACTCGCCGTCCTGGGGCTTGAACGCGGCGAACAGGTCATCCCCGGCCGCGACCGCCTTCAACGCCGCGTCGAGGCTTGCCTGGTACTGGGGATCGAGAGCGGCGGCCCTGCGCAACGCGCCGATCATTCCCTCTTTATCGCCCATGCCCCCCAACGCATAAGCCCGGTTGACGTGGGCGGCCGCGTCGTTGGGGTCGACGGCTAGGGCCGCTTCGGCGGCCGCTAGGGCGCCCTTGTAATCCTTCAGGTGGTTCAAGGCGTTGGCCTTGATATTGAGCAGGGCGGGATCTCTCGGCGAGAGCTTGAGACCGGCCTCGGCGGCGGCCAGCGCCGACTTGTAGTCGCCAAGGCCTTTGTAGCCCGCCGCGAGCACGGCCAACGCCTGACGGTTGGCGGGGTCGAGCTTGAGCGCCTCTTGGGCCAGGGCGATGGCCCGCTGGAAGTCGCCGGCGCGCAGCGCGGCTTCCATGGCGCCCGCGGAAGTCGCCGCGCCGCCCGGCGCGGTCGCCGCGGGTCCCCGGCCTCCCGCGGCCGAGGCCTGACCCAAACCAACGGCCCCCGCGGAGTTGCCGGGACCACGGGCCTCCCAAGGATTGCCCTGGGGTTTCGAGGCGATCTTGGGGGGCTCGATGCGGTCGCAGTCGAGCTTGGCGATCGCGGAAGCGGTCTCGTCGTTGGGACTGCCGCGCAGGGCGGCCTTGGCATCGGAACAGGCGGCCTCGTGGTTGCCCAGCTTGCTGTTGGCCGCGGCCCGCGCGGCCAGCGCCATGGCATTCTCCGAATCCTTCTTCAAGAGCTCGTCCATGCGTTTCTTGGCGGTCTCCGGGTCCAGAGGCTTCTTCGTGGCCTCGCCGGGTTTGGCCCCGCCTCCCGCCGGTTCTCGTGAGCCGCCGCGGGGGCTGTTATACGCCACCGACGAACAGCCGATCTCCTCGCACCCGGCTCCTTCATACATTCTGTACATCTCGTTATCGTGGGCTTGCTCCTTCTTGGTGAAGTGGTCGACGTTGTGGCCGATCCTCCTGTCCCTTTCATCGGCGTATTCTTGATGATCCATGTCGCGGCCGGTTTCCGCCGCGGAAGCGGCATCCGAGACCTCCTTTTGCCTCTTGGCGGATTCGGCGTCTTCCGGCCCGACAGCAGATTCCGGTTTCTGAACCGCCTGAATGACCCCATTCGCCTTCTCCGTCGCAATGTCCGCCTTCTCATCGGCCGTGGCCGACCTCCCACGGAAATCCTGCAACGCCTTACGATAATCGGCATCGGCGATCTCGAAGGCTTCCTTGGCTCCGCTATACCGCTCGTCGGCCGCAAAGGTCCTGCGCTCCGCCGCGACGTAGGCCGGATTGTCGAGGTGCCAGGGCCGCCTGACCTTGTCCTGGTCCTGCCTGGCCAAGTCGAGATCCCCCATCCTCTCCTCGGTGGTTTTGAGGGCGTCGTTGTAGGCGCCCTTCATATCGTCCTTATGCTTCTGGGCATCCTCGAAGGCCTTTTTCGCGATCAGGTACTCAGTCCGGGCAATATTGTACCGGGCCTGGGCCTCCTGGCAAGCGGGGCAACCCGGAAAACTTGGGGTCGCAACCGTCTCGTCGGCCGCCGCGCGGATGACCGCCAGGAGGGTCAGAACAAGCAATCGCATATCGACGACTAAAGTATAGACCGACTTCCCGCCCCCGTCAATAGGGGTCAATGGGGTCACATCCCAACATCTGACAAACTTCGTGAGAGTGTCAGATGTTAGGATGTGACGCCGGCGCCCGCTTCTATTTCTTGGGTGCCCCGACCGATTCCACGGCCATCTTCGCCGCCCCCATCTTGTCGAGCTTCTGGTGATGCGAGCCCTTGTTGAGGGTCGCGACGGCGCACTCCTCGGCCTTGATCCCCTTGGCCGAGGCCGCGTCGAAGACCCATTTCCCGTCTTCCTTCTTCACGATCTGGTATGAGAACGGGGTGTCCTTGGCCTTGCATTCGGCGGTTTCCAGCTCGAACTCGTGCCGCTGGATGACCTTCCCGTCCTTGTCGAGGGCCTGGACGCCGACGCACTGCCATCCGTCGAACTCGCAGGGATTCATCGCGGCCCGGGGCGCTTGACGAAGGGACGCCGACTCCAGAGCCGAGCCCCGGGAGCCGGCGAAGGCCCGGACCGCGCTCTCGAGCTCAGTGCCCCCGAGCTGCCGGAGGGCCGGGTACTCTTTCCCGGCCGCCGCCGGGAGGATGAGGGCGCCCGATGCGATCGCGAGACAGCCTGCGGCGACAACAAGATTCCGTTTCATCGCTGGTTTCTCCTGTTTGGTCTCAATGCCCGGTCTTGGATCCGTCGCTTTCAGCCCATTGGACGGCCTTGAGGCTGATCCGCCTGCCGATCGCCAGGCCGGCGTCGAGGTCGGCCCGCACGTGGATTCCGCCGTAAAGCCTCGAGATCGAGGCCTCTTCGGCCTGGGCGCGGAGACCGGCGGCTTTCGTCGGGAACAGATAGGCGAGCACTTCGGAGGCCGCCCCTGAGGTGGTCGAATGCCCCGAGGAGAATCCCGGGAAAGGCGGGGTCTCAAGAAAGGGCTTCCAGTTCGCGTCGAAGAGCCTGTTGACCGCCGTGACCGGGCGGATGCCCCAGTGGGTGAACTTGGTGTCCCAGCAGGAGACGAAGGCATCCGCCTGGGCGGCGTTGAGGAGGGCGAAGGCGCGAGCCGCCCGCGGGGTGTTCCATTTCGCGTCCTGGACGAGCTCCCAGGCGATCAGGTTCCAGTGTCCCGGGGGAGTCAAAGTCCCCGGCCCGTCGGCCCACTCGAGGGCGATCCTTTTCTGGTCCTCCGTAAGGTGCTCGACAACGGTCTTTACCTCTCGGTGCTCGTCGAGGTACTTCTGGGAACCGCAGACGAAGGGTTCCGGGGGACGGAGCTCGGAGCCGCTCGTCAAGATCCACGTTTTCACCTTCCCCCAATTCGGCTCCAGGGGACTCTTGAAGGCCGGCGGGGTGGGCTCCCAACGGCACTCGCCCCGGACTTGTCCCGAGCCGTCCCAGACGGCGTCCGAGCCGTCCCGCCGAGCGCGCTCAAGCACGAGCCTGGCGACCGCCGCCCCAAGCTTCAATCCCTCCTCGACGTCGGTGCGGTAGTTTAGCCCGGAGGCCAACCGGGCCTCGAGAACCCGGGCCGTGACCTGATTGAGATAGAGCGCCTCGTCCGGGAACAGTTCGGTCAGGACCGCCGCCGCCGCCCCGGCGATGGCCGCGTGCTCGGAGGGGTACGAGGGCTCGCCGTTTTCCGGCAGGCCCGGCTTTACCGCGGGATCGACCGAGCTTGGCGACGGGCGGTTGTAGGCGTATTTGGAGTCCCAGGCGGCGACCATCGCGTCGTACATGGCGGCATGGACGAGGGCCAGCCTCGAGAGGCCCGGGGCGGGTTCGGCTTGTGCCTGACGATCAGTCGCGACTGAATGTCGGTCCACTGCGCGGTGGCCGGGGCGTCCGGATAGGCCGGGAACCATGTTTCGATGGGGTTGGGTCCGTGGGTAGCCTGGAGCATGCGAATCTCGCGCAGTTCCGCCTGCTCACGATCCGAGCCCCGCGCGGGAGGCGGGGGGAGGCGCAGCCGGCTGGGGGAGTCGAGGACCCAGGTCTTCCATTGCCCGGCTCCGGGTTCGCGGCGCTGAATCGACGCCTCCGGCGGCCGGGAGGGCTTGAGTTCGCCGCGCCACCGCGAGACCGCGGTCCGGGCCTGTTCGCCGGCCTGTTCAAGAGTTGCCGCCGTCGTCGGGGCGCGGCCTGCCGCCAAGGCCAGGGCCAGAGCGCCCGTCCCACTCCATGCGGCCTTGCGGAATTTCGTCATCATGCGGTCGATCATCTCTCCTCCATGGGTCCTACGAGCCTTCCCCAAGAGTCTAGGGGCCGCGTGGGGAACTCTCGAGGGCCGGTTGGCGCGCCGCGGCCGGCCGTTGGACCTTTATCCGCGGCATGAAGGCGGGAGCTCTGAAGATTAACCGCGTGTCAATGGGGTCACATCCTAACATCTGATTCCGCTGAAGAACCCCCTCGTTTCATGTC
>CAYJXJ010000253.1:0-5476 GCA_964374095.1 uncultured Elusimicrobia bacterium | reverse complement strand
GCTTGGCCGCCTTCTCGAGCACCGCCTGGACGCTCCCCGTGTGGTCGCGCACGACCAAAAACTGCATCTTCTTCTGCCCGCGCAGAACCTGCAGCCAGCCGCAGAGCCGAACCGTCCGGCCTTCGAGGGAGGGAAGGTCTCTGATCAACGTGCGCTTGAGGGCGGCCGTGGTTGAGGGTGTCATGGTTGTCTTCCTATATACCTAGGAGTCCAACCATTCCCTTTGGTCATGGGCGGGTCTTTCTCCTGGGGAGGAGATTATACACCGGGCGAGGCAACCAAGTCCCGCGCAGCGAATGGGGTTCCTAGTTGACCGGGATGCAGGCCCCGTGGCCGTTGCCCCAGCGGCGGCAGTCGCCGTAGCCGGTCTGGGTCGAGAGGCAGACCCCGTGGCCGGAACCCCACTCGCGGCAGTCGCCGTAGCCGCCGCCCGCGGAGAGGCAGACCCCGTGGCCGTTGCCCCACTGGCGGCACTCCCCGTAGCCGGTCCACGCGCCGAGACAGACGCCGTGGCCCGAGCCCCACTGGCGGCAGTCGCCGTAACCGCCGCCCGAGCCGAGACAGACGCCGTGGCCGTTGCCCCAGCGGCGGCAGTCGCCGTAGCCGGCCAGCGCCGAGAGGCAGACGCCGTGGCCGCTGCCCCAGCGTCGGCAGGCGCCGTAGCCGCCCTCGGCCGAGAGGCAGACCCCGTGGCCGTTGCCCCACTGGCGGCACTCGCCGTAGCCGGGCTGTGCTCCCGAGCAGACGCCGTGGCCGGAGCCCCAGCGTCGGCAGGCGCCGTAGCCGCTTTCGGGCTTATCGTCCTCGGCGGCGGCCGCGATCGCGACACCCCCGACCTCGCGGCCGGCGGGGCAGGCGGGGGCGACGGGAAGCTCGGACACCCCGGCCTGGCCCAAAAGCTGGGTCAGGCTGGAGGCGCGGGCTTGGAGCGGCAGGACGGCGAGGACGGCCAGAAGGACGCATGCGGTGGGCATAGTTAATTATAGCACGGGTTCCCCGCGCGGGATCAATTTCCCGAGACGCCGGACGGCATGCTACAATCCACTCTCAAGGCCATGGCCGATCCCTCCGACAGCCCCGGTCAACCGGGAGATTCCCGCGGCGCGCGGCCGGCGGCGGGCCGCAACGATCCCTGCCCCTGCGGCAGCGGCAGGAAGTACAAGAAGTGCTGCTCGGGAAAGGCCGCGGAAGCGGCCCCACAGCCCCTCTCCCCGCCGCTGTGCCGCGCGCGCGAGGCCCTGGACGGCGACCTGCTGGAGGACATCCTGATCGAGACCCTCGACCGCGGGCAGCTCCTGGGCATCGTCCATCAGACCGGCCTCCACTACCCGGGCGTCCGCGAGAGTCAGTTCGACGCCGGGGACCTGGCCGGGATGCTGGCGCAGCGCTTCTTCGATGACGCGGCCGTAACCCGGGCGGTCACCGAGAGCCTCGATCGAGCCGCCGGCGCGCCGAAGGACTTGCTTCCCGCGCCGACCTCCCGGCAGATGCGCGCTCTCGACGCGCGCCAACTGCATGCCCTGGCCTGGCGGCTGGCCTGCACGGACGCGCCCGAGGCGCGGGCGGCCTTCCGGAGGCTTCTGGAAGCCCGGGAGAAACTCAACGAGCGCATGGACCGGCGGATCAGCGGCGACATCATGCGGGCCGTCGTGGAGGATCTGGAACGCGCGAAGGAGGAGCTGATCTCGACCCGGGAATCGGCGCGGGAGGCCAAGGCGTCGGCCCTCCACCAGGAGAGACGCGGCGACGCCCTGGAGCGCGCGGGGGCGGGCCTGCGCAAGGATCTCGAGGCGGCCCGCAGGGAGCTCGCGGCGGCCCGCGCCGACGCCGGAGCGGCGGCGGCCGCGGCGGAGCCCCGGGGCCGTTGGCAGGCGCTCACGGCCGAGGCCGAGGGTTTGAGGAGGGACCTGGCGGCGGCCGCGGCCGAGCTGCGCGAGGAACGCGCGGAGGGCGAGCGCTTGCGGGCCAAATTGGATCAGGCGCGCGCCCTCAAACGCGTCGGGCTCTTTGTGGACGTGCAGAATCTCATCGGCGCGGCGCGCGAGCTCCACCAGTCGCGGCCCGACTTCGCGGCCCTGTGGCGCAAGGTTGAGGGAGGGGCCGGCGAAGCGCGGGTGATCGCGCAGGCCTACGCCTACTTGGCCGAGGACCTCATGCAGGAGAAGACGGCCTTCAAGGGCTTCCTGGAATCCAAGGGCTACACGGTGCGCTCCCGGCCGGTGATCTATCGGGCCGACGGCACCGCCAAAGCCAACTGGGACATCGGGATGGCGCTTGAGACCCTGGAGCGGGCCGAGCGCCTGGACATCGTGGTCCTGGCCACGGGTGACGGCGACTTCACCGACCTCATCAAGCACCTCAAGGAGAAGCGGCCCGACCTTCCCGTGGAGGTCGCCGCTTTCGAGTCGCCGCGCGTGACGTCTGAGATACTCCTCAAGGCCGCGGACCGCGTCCACGTGCTGGGATCCAAGGAGGTGTTGCCGCCCCGGCCCGGGGGATCGCCGGCATCACAGGCGGCCGCGGCCGCCGCGCCGGACTAGTTCCCTGAAACGCGCGGCCACGTCCGCGTCCGGGATCGCCGACAGCCGCCAGCCCCAGTTGCCCGCGGCCGTGCCGGGCAGGTTCATGCGGGCCTCGGCCCCCAGGCCCAGCAAGTCCTGCATGGGCGCGACCGCGAGGTCGGCGCGCGACTCCATGGCCAGCCGGATCAGGTCCCAGTGGATCTCGCGGCCGTCGGTCTTGACCTTCGCCAACACGGCCGCCTTCTCCTCGCGGGAGAGGGTCGAAAACCACCCGGCCGTGGTGTCGTTGTCGTGGGTGCCCGTGTAGATCACGGTCCGGGGCGAGAGGTTCTCGGGGCGGTGCTGGTGGATGTCGTCGCCGCCGAAGGCGAACTGCAGGACGGCCATGCCCGGCAGTTCAAATTCCGCGCGCACCGCGGTCACCTCGGGCGTGAGCGCGCCCAGATCCTCGGCGATAAAGGGCGCCCGGCCCAGGGCGTCGCGCGCCGCGGCGAAGAAGTCGCGCCCCGGCCCCGCGACCCACCGGCCGCCGACGGCGGTCTTTTCGCCGGCCGCGATCTCCCAGTAGCGTGTGAAGCCGATGAAGTGATCGAGGCGCACCGCGTCGAACCGCTCGAGGTTGGCCCGCAGCCTCGACATCCACCAGGCATACCGATCCCGCCGCATCCGGTCCCAGCGGTAGAGCGGGTTGCCCCAGAGCTGGCCGGTCGTGCTGAACACGTCGGGCGGCACCCCCCCCACCACGGTCGGCCGTCCGGAGCCATCGAGGAAGAACAGATCCTGATGCGCCCACACGTCGGCGCTGTCCAAGGTCGCATAGATCGGAACATCGCCGATGAGCCCCACGCCTAGATCCCGGCACTTGCGGCGCAGAGCGCGCCACTGGCGGTCGAACTCGAACTGAAGGAAACGTTGGAAGCCGATCTCTCCGGCCGAATCCTTAACCGCTCTCCTTAATGCCTCCGGTTCGCGCCGCCGCAAGCCCTCCGGCCAATCCAGCCACGCGCGATTGGAGTTGGCCTTCTTTAGAGCGCGGAAGGAAGCGTAATCCTCCAACCACTCCGCGTGCCGCGCGCAAAACCGCTCGAAGGCCTCCCTCTCGGCGGGGCGGCGTCCGACTCCGAAGCGCCCGGCGGCCCGCCGCAGCAGCCGGTCGCGGTCGGCCCCGGGGATGATCTCGGCGGCCGCGAGCAGGCCGCGCCGGACCAGGGACTCCCCGCTGATCAAAAGAGGATTGCCCGCGAAGGAAGAGGGCGAGCTATAGGGCGAATGCCCTGGGCCCGCGGGGCCGATGGGGAGCATTTGCCACCACGCGGCCCCCGCCGAGGCCAGAAACTCGGCGAAGCGGCGCGCCGCGGGGCCGAGATCCCCGCTGCCGCGCGGCCCCGGCAGCGACGTGGGATGAAGCAGCACCCCGGCGGCGCGCCGCCCCAGGCTCGGGGGCGACGGGGCCCCCGGGGAGGTCATGGCCTGAGCGTGCCGCGGTTGGCGCGGAACCAACGGATGGTCTTGGCAAGACCGGCCTCAAGCGTAGTCCGGGCCGTGAAGCCGAACTCCCGCTTGGCGCGCGAGACCTCCAGACAGCGGCGAGGCTGGCCGTCGGGCTTGGTCTTGTCCCAGACGATGCGGCCCTGGTAGCCGCTCAGGCGGGCGATGAGGGCCGTGAGATCGCGGATCGCGATCTCGCGGCCCGCGCCGAGGTTCACCGGGTCGGGCTTCTCGTAACGCTCGGCGGCCTTGAGGATGCCCGCGACGGCGTCCGAAACGTAGAGAAACTCGCGGGTGGCCTTGCCCGTGCCCCAACAAACGATCTCGCGCGCGCCCCCATCGGCGGCCTCCACGCATTTGCGGATCAGCGCGGGGATGACATGGCATTTCTCGAGATCAAAGTGGTCTCCCGGACCGTATAGGTTGATGGGAACGAGGTATATCGAGTTGAAACCGTACTGCTCGCGGTAGCCTTGGCACTGCACCAAGAGGGCCTTCTTAGCGATGCCATAGGGGGCATTGGTCTCCTCGGGATATCCGTTCCAAATGTCGTTCTCCCGAAACGGCACGCGGGTGAACTTCGGATAGGAGCAGACCGTCCCCAGTTGGACGAGCTTGCCCACCCCGCGGCGACGCGCCGCCTCCATCAACTGGATGCCCATCACCATGTTTTCGTAGAAAAAACGGCCGGGCTCCGCGCGATTGGCTCCGATGCCGCCGCAGATCGCGGCCAAGTTGAAGATCAGGTCCGGCCGCGACCGGCGCAGGAGGGCCTCGATGCGGTCCATGCGACGAAGGTCATACTCGCGCGAGCGCGGCGCGGCGAGGGACTTAGGTCCCAGGGTCTTGAGCCTGGCGACCAAATGCGTGCCGAGAAACCCCCCGCCGCCCGTGACCAAAACGCGCCGGGAAGACCAGAAGGGCACCTGGCGCGGGAACGCACGGCGTCTGACGCGATCTCGCAAGTCTTTAGCGCCAGGCATGAAGGAACTCGAATATACCATAAGTTTGTTAGAATTTTCAGGCGCTCGGCGCCCGCCCTCGTGAACCCATCCACCGACTCCTACCTCGACGATCTGCGCGCGCGGCTGAGGTCGTACCATGATTCCCATGCCCCGGAACGCGACCGTTGGAAGGCCCGGGCGGGCTACTATCACGCCCAAATCGCGCGTCTGACCCGCGGCTTCATCCCCCCCGGAAGCTCGGTGGTCGAGGCGGGCTGCGCCACGGGAGACCTGCTCGCGGCCCTGGAGCCCTCCCGCGGGCTGGGCTTGGACTACTCCGGCCCCATGGTGGAAGCGGCGGCGAAGAAGCACCCCGGACTGCGTTTCGCGGTCGATGACCTCGAGGACTTGAAGATCCGAGAGACTTTCGACTACGTGGTCCTCAGCGACGTGGTCGGCGTCCTCGCCGATGTCTGGTCGGCCTTTCGAAATATCCGCCACCTCTGCCACCCGGGCACGCGG
>CAYJXJ010000252.1:0-5516 GCA_964374095.1 uncultured Elusimicrobia bacterium | reverse complement strand
ATAGCGAAATGCAACATCCTCACCTATTGGCCGGAAAATCCGTTTGGTGCTAACGGAGAACAGATAGTCCACTAGTACACGGGGCAGGGCGAAGGTCTTCATAACAACCAGGGTAGCCGGCCCGCCCGGGCTCCTCCAAGAGCTAGGGTCCTAGGTTCCGATGGGTCCATCGGTCTTCGCTTGGGGAGTGACCCGCCGCACCCGTGAGGAGAAGGCAACCGCCACGTCACCGAGCCGTCCTACCGGAAGGCGGCGCCGGTGTCTCGCCAGTTTGATCAGCATGAATTCGACCGGCCGTACCGCTGGGAATCCTCCAGCCACCCCAGCCGCCGCCGCGCCAGGCAGAACACCGCGTAGGTGATCGGCCAGGCGGCCAGGACGTCGATGGCGTAGTGATTGCGGGTGAGCAGGACGCCCAATCCGTTGAGACCCGACAGGGCCAGCAGGCCGCGGCGTGGCCGGAGAAGAACAGCTCGTTGTCATAGGCCATCGCGCGCATGGGCTCCAACAGTCCCTCATGGTAGAAGGAAAGCATGCCTACCGGCGGCGCGACCGGGGTCAGGGCCAGGAAGACATTGCGGGCCATGACGTAGAGCGCGGTCGCGGCGAGCAGGAAGGGAAGCCGCCGGTGATCCGTCCAGGCCCACCAACCGAAAAAGGCCGGGTGCAGCAGGAGCCAGCCCCAGGTCAGGAGCGGCCGCCAGTCCCAGACGGGCAGCGTCTCGAGGAGGAGGTCCGTGCCCGGCGCGAGGATGGGCCGTTCCTGGAGGCCCACCGCCGGGCCCAGGGCCCAGAGGGACAGCAGGAGAAACGCCCCCCGTCCCCGCCAGGTCCAGCCAGAAGCGCCTGGGGTTCAGAATCAGCGCTTCGCCGGCATGGACGCCTGGCGCATGGCCTCGAGCCGCGCCGCGGCCTTCTCGAGGATGACCGCGTAGGGAACGCCGGTCAGGAGCTCGATGCCCTCGCCGACGTTATTGACGGAGTAGACCTTGAAGCGGCCTTCCGCGACGGCCTGGATCACCTCGGGCTCGAGCATGAGGTCGTCCACGTTGGTCCTGGGCACGATGACCGCGTGGGCGCCCTCCTTGAACGCCTTGTTGATCCGCTTGGCCGTGAGGCCGAAGAAGCCCTCGGTCTTCTCGTTGGCCCCGCCGATGGCCTGGACGGCGCCGAATTGGTCGGCCGAGCCGGTCACGGCGAAGCGCTGTTGGATGGGCACGCCCGAGAGGCTCGAGAGGATCGCGTAGATCTCGGTCGATGTGGCCGAGTCGCCGTCGATGCCGCCGTAGCTCTGCTCGAAGGATATCCGAATGTGCGCGGAGAGGGGCTTCTCCTGTCCGAAGGTGTGCTCGATGAAGCCTTCGACGATCCCGAGCGCCTTGTTGAAGCTCGGCCCGCTCTGGTCCGAGTCGCGGTCGACCGAGATCACCCCGGGTTTGCCCGGCGAGGTCACGACCGACACCCGGGTCACCACGCCGAAGTCGCCCATGACCGCCAGGCCGTTGATCTGGCCCACCACCGAACCCTCCGTGTCGATGCGGAACACCTTCTTCTCATAAAGCTCCCGCAGGCGCCGGCGCATCGAGCCCATGCCTTCCTTGCGGGCTTCCAGCGCGGCATCGACGTCGGCGCGGGTCATTTCGTCGCGGCCCGCCTGCTTGGCCCAGTAGGAGGCCTCGCGGATCAAGCCCAACATCTTGCCGAATTGGGCCGAGAGTTTGCCGTTGGATTCCGCCGCGCGGGCCGAGAACTCAAGCAGGGCGCCCATGGCGTCGGCCGCCATGTCCAGGACCTGGCCGGCGCCCTGGGCCACCATCTTCTTGAAGAAGGAGAGGTAGGCCGCCACGCTCTCCGGCGTGATCTTGAGCGTCGACTCGAAGTCCGCGCGCGCCTTGAAATTCCGGGCGAAATCCTCGTCGTAATGATCGAGGATCATGCGGATCATCGGCGAACCGATGAACACCACCTTGACTTTCGAGGCGACGGCGTGCTTGTCCTTGGCCGGGCCTAGAAAGCCCATCGGCCCGCCTTCGGTGATCTCCGCCTGGCCGGTGCGCACGGCCCGCATCAGGCCCTGCCAGGCCCCGGGCTCGCGCAGCACGTCCATGATGTCGAGGACGAGAAAGCCCCCGTTGGCGCGGTGAAACGCCCCGCCCTTGAGGCTGGGGCCTCCGGGACTCTTCTCCTTCACCAGGCCCATGCCGGGGACCATCATGACCGAGTTCTCATCGCCCGCCGCGCCGAAGAGGTTCTCGTAGGAAGGCGACTTCTCATAGATGACCGGGGCGCCGGTCCCGGGCTTGTTGGCGGCCAACACGCTGACCTTGTACTCCTCCGCCGGGTCCTTCTGCGGAGCCCCGCCTCCCATCAGGGCGGCCAGGCCGTCCTCCTGCTTTTTGGCGGGAAGGAAGTCGTCCAAGTTTTTCGCGGCGTGCTCGAGGAGCGACTCCACATACAGGATCGCTTTGGCGGTCTCGGGAGAAACCGCCGCGTCCTTGTCGCCGGCGTGCATGGCGGCGTGCTTGGCGCTCTGCTCTTCGAGAATGGCCTTGAGCTTGGCGACGAGCGGCCCGATGCGGGGCTCGAGGTCCGCGAGGGCCCGCGAGACTTCGTCCTGGGTCACCCCCGTATCATGGAGGGTCTGCGGGTTGAGGGGCTTGCCGTCGAGGGTCAAGGCCGCCACGATGCGCAGGCGCCCCTCGCCCATCGGCACCGCCTCCACCACGACGCCGAAACGCCCGAACTTGACCTGGGCGGCTTCTTCACGCAAGGCGTCTTGCGCCGCCTCGGACCAAGCTTCGAGCTCCTGGTGGGCCTTGTCGTCGTGATCGGACGCCGCCGCGGGGTCGACCCACTGGAACAAGGACCTGCCGAACGCCTTCACCGCGCGGGCCCCGGCCTGGGCATTGAGCGTGGAGATCAGGTTCTGGACTACCTCAGCGTGCTCCGCGTTGAGCTGCGTCATCGCCATGAACTTTTCCATCAAGGCCCCCATGGCGTCCTCGGCCCGCTTCTTGGCCGCGTCCCAGTCCGCCTGGGTCAGCTCGCCCGCGGCGATCTTCCCCTGGGCCTCATCGGGGGAGAGGGTCGTGCCGTCCATGGTGGGGGCGACGATGACGGAGCCCCGCTGTTCATCGACGATGAAAGCCACGCCGAAGCGGCCTTGCGTCAACCCCGCCACGTGCTGGTCGAACTCGGCCTGGCGCTCCGTCACCGCGGCCTGAAACTTCTCCGCGATGGTCTTGCGGGCCGATAGGAGTTCGCCGGAATTGAGGATCTTCGGAAGCTGGGCCTGGAGCATCCGGACGAATTTCTTCACCCCGGCCGCCAACTGCGGGGCGCTGCCTGACGGAAGCTCGAGAACCAGGGGCTTGTCGGGGTTCTGGAAATTGGTGACCGCGACGAGGTCCGGGGGAGTCGCCATGTTGGGCGCCAGCCGTTCCAATATCTGGCGCAAGGCGGTCTCCCGCCCGGAGCCGTCGGGCCCCGAGATGTAGAGGTTATAGCCCTCGCCCGGGATCCGCAGGCCGAATTCCATGGCCGCCAAGGCCTTATCCTGCCCTACGATCTGCCGTTCGGCTTCAGGGAGATCGCGGGTGCTCGCGGGAAAATCCGTGGTGCCCGGCACCCACCGGAGCTTCGCGACCGGAACCTCGAACTGGCTGGGGTCGCGCAGGACCGGCTTGGGACCGCGGGGTTGGCCATTGCGTTTGGCCAGCCGCTCGGCCCGCTCGCGGATCGATGGGGGCATCAACGGGGAACGCGCCAGGGCGCCCCAGAAGCCGCCGGTTGGCGCGGCGACGGGCGCCGCGGCTTCCACGGGCTTGGCATTGTCGTAGGCTGCGGCGAGGCCGGAAGCCTGCTCCGCGGGAGAGGTGAGCGCCAAGGATCTGGCCACGAGGACGAGGTTGTCCCGGCCGGGGCCGCTGGGCAGTGCCTCCGCGGCCGCCAGGAGCTTGCGCGCCTCGGCGGGAGTGCCGCCGCCCTGCAAATCCACACCGGCCGCCTCCAGCTTGGCGATGGCATCGAGCGCGGGAATCGCCCGCAATTGGGGAGCACCGGCCGCGATGGCGACGGGAACAACCGGCACGGAGGGGAGCGCGACGCCGGGCGACGCCAAGGACGGGGCCTTGGCGGCCGAGTTCAAGGTGAGGTCGGGGAGCTTGACCGTGAAGACCCGCCCGCCAGACGCCGCGCTCGGGCCGGCGACCGGGCGCGCGAGGGCGCGCGCGGCGGACTGGGCGTGCGCAAGCGGGGTTCCGACCGCAAGGACCAGCGCGACGAAAGTCGACAGGAATTTCGCGGCGAGGCGGCGAGAGGTGTCCATGGGCGCGCTCCTGGAAGTTGATCTCAATCAACTCCCGATCAATTATAGGAGAGGAGGCCCTGCAAACCTCTGGGCCCAAGGGTGGGAAAATAGCCGGGAAAATGGCCTAGGCCCGGTTGGGGCTATTGGGCCGGCTGAGATCCCCCCCCCGCCCCCTATCGGCCGCCCCCGTGGGGGGCGGCCTCAGGCGCGCTGCGGAACACCACCGACGGGCTCGACGGGTCGTCGGCCATGGAGGCGTAGGCGTTGAGGCTCGAGGTCTCAAACTGCCCCGACGGGATGATGTAGAGGCCGCGCTGCGCGCCCGGCCGGGCCTGTCCGCTCTGAACGATGGCGTGGAAGACCAGGTTGGGAATGCCCACGTCCTCGGCTTCCAGATCCACCGCCTTGGCGAAGTCGTCGGAATCGATGCGGCATTCGGCGACCACGGAGATCCCCTTGCCATGCAGAAAATTGATATTCGCCCAAAGGCCGTCGCGGCCGCGCGCCCGGCAGGAGTAGACCCAGTCCTTCCCTTCGCGCCGCTCGATGCGCACCGTGAGCTTGGAGTCCTTCGTCAAGCTTCGCCCGCCCGCCTCCAGGCCGAAATCGAAGCGGATGTGGTACTGCTTCCAGCCGTAGCGGTCCGCGAACTCGACCCGCTGGCCGGTGGGAAGGAAATCCCCGGAATCCTCGATGCTGAACTGGGTCGCCCCCGCGGCCGCTCCCAGCAGGGAAACGAAAAGGGACAGAATCGCCGTTTTCATGGTTTTGACCTCTACGGGCAGTTTAGCCGAACCGCCGGTCCGGCGCATGAGCCCCCGGGGCCCGCGGAGAGTGGGTCCGGAGACCCATCCCTTCGGGAGGCTCGGCGCGTCCATAAATGACAGTCTAGCGGAACGGGTTTTCAATTTTATTGCCGGCCTGTTTCGGAATTGTTGCCGGGGACAAGACTCCCATTGACAATCCTCGGCGCGGCTGTTATATATTTCAAGGTGAGACGGAAACTACCGGCAATATTATGCTTTATATTCTGGGCCTTTCAGGCTCGGGGGGGCTGGTCCTTTAACGGCCCGGAGGCCGGCCCGGTGGTCTTGGACCCGGGCCACGGGGGAGAGGACTTCGGGGCCGTGGTCGCGGGACGGTTGGAAAAAGAGGCTCATGGCACGAAGGTGTGGGCTACCGTCCATGGCCTGAACTGAGCCATCCA
>CAYJXJ010000251.1:0-5540 GCA_964374095.1 uncultured Elusimicrobia bacterium | reverse complement strand
CCGGTCCCGTGCCGACCAATTTTTATGCGGTCAGATGGTTTGAGCAACAGGCTCCATGAAGCCGCCGAATGCCGGGATGCCAAGCAGTCCCAAAATCAACGCAAGAGAGAATGGGTTCCCGAATCCGCCATGAACTCGCATCAAGATAGTATGCCTCATGATCCGGCATCCCGCCAGCTGGGGGGCAGCCGCGCCGTTCGACGGAGTTATCCACAGGACTTGGAACGACCCAAGTGCTGTGGATAACTGGGGGGCCGTCAGGGGCCGGAATTGTTAAAATGCCGGTCTGGAAACCGCCTTCTGGTTCGGCGACGTCAAAGTCACGCGCCTGGCCGCCGCCGCTACCCCGTCGGCCCAGGCCTGGGTTCTCTTCCGCGGTTTTCCCGGGGAGGCGCCTCCCGGCCAGGCCGAAAAGTACGCGCACCTGAGCGCGCGCCGGACGATTTCCCGGGCCCTGCATGAGGCGACGGGTTTTGACGTATATATTCCGGCCTACCAGGGGCTCGGCGGCAGCCGCGGCCGCTTCACTTTCGACGCCTCGGTGACGCGGAGCCTGGCCTTCGCGTTGGAGCATGCCGCGCCGCGGCATGAGCGCCTGCACGTGGCGGGCTATAGTTGGGGCGGTCTGGTGGGCTTCAACGTCCGACGCGCTTTGGGGGGCCGGGGCGGCAAGCTCATCATGATCTCGGCCTTGACCGATATCGGCCCCGACGACAAGGCTCGGGCTTTTCTCGGGGGCTATGTCCGGGATTACCCGAACGTCTTCGGCCCCTTCGACGCGGCCATCGGCCCCGCCGCGGGCGACCTCCGCTCGGTGCGCGACCGCTTCAATCCCATGACGCTGGCGCTCCGGAAGCGTCCCGCGATCAACGAGCTCTTAATACTCCACGGGTCCGACGACGCGGAGGTGGCCGTCGAGCAGTCCCGCCGCTTCGCCGCTGCCGCCGGCGTCGGCTGCGTCGAATTCGCCGACGATCACATTTACACCCGCCATTGGGACGAGATGCTTTCAAGGGTCGCCGCTTTCGCTCCCCCCCTGCGCTACCACGAGACCCCGCCGATCTCCCGCGAGGAGGCCGAGGCCGCCTTCGCCACCGGCGACCAGTGGAAGACGTGCGACGCGCTCGTGCGGCTGGCCTTGAACCACCCCGACGGCCCCTGGGTCGAGGGGCTTTGCCTGACTTACGCCCGGCACGCGGATTGGACGCTTCGCGCCCTGGCCGCGACCTGCCTGGGGCATCTGGCCAGGATCCACGGGGAACTGGATAAGCCGCGGGTCATCGCGGCCTTGGATGAACTCTCCAAGGACCCCCGGACCGCGGGGCAGGCCAACGACGCCCGCGACGACATCAAAATGTACATCCCGTGATCTCGGGCCGGTCTAGCGGACCGGCTGAGCTTCCACCGGCAGGCCCTTCTCCCGCCACGCGGTGAACCCCCCCAGCAGGTTGTAGGCCGACGTGAAGCCCGCGGCGGCCATGGCGTCGAAGGCCTTCTTGGAGCGGCCGCCCTTGGCGCAGTGGACGAGGTAGGACTTGCCGCGGTCGAGCTCGGCCAGCCTTTCGCGGAAGTCCGGGGCTTGGAAGTCGAGGTTGACCGAACCCTTGATGATTCCCCCCGCGCGCTCGGCCGGAGTGCGGACATCGAGCACGACGAAATCGGAGTCGCCCGCGCGGGTCGAGATCATCTCTCCCGCGGCCGCCGCGTCAATGTCCCCGGGCGGCGGGAAACCCTTGCGGATCATCCCGGCCACCTTCATGAGCAGTCCGTTCGGGATGGGGACGCTCAGATTGTATTGGGCGATCCGCCAGCGGCCGTCCTGGAGCACGAGCGCCCCGCTTCCCCGGCTCGGTCCGTAGGAGGTTGAGTCGACTCGCTCGTCGAACCACGCCGTTTTGCCATCGGCCGAAAAGGATACCCGGCGTCCCGAGGGTTTGAGAGTCCAACCCTTGCCCTTGGCGAAGTGCGGGTGGGCATAGGCCCGGAAGCTTTGGATGTCCCAGCGCTCGGAGAGGTCGGTGCCCAGGAACACGGCCTCGGCGGCGAAATGCCAGAAATACCGCTTCTCATCGGCCTTGGCCGCGGCGTCGTGCCAGTCGTCGAGGACCGCGGCGACCGCGCTCTCGCGCGGGGCCGGCGAGGCGCGCGCGGGGCCGGCCCAGGTCAGGACGGCCAGCATAAGAAGGGTCATGGGGCAAGGATAACATAAACCGGCCGGCGCCGGAACGCGCCGCGGCGAGGACTTTTGCTAAACTCACGATACTGTGTCCGGCACGAAGGCTCGTTGAATCGACGGGGAATCATCGCCGTCCTCGTGTGCCCCGCGGCCGCCGCGGTCGGCATGCTCGCCTACGGCCTGGCCGCGCCGCAGTCCACATGGCTGGGTCCCGCCCTGGTACAGAGGCCCTCCCAGCCCGGCGGCGCGCGCGAGGTGGCCCTCACCTTCGACGACGGCCCTTCCCCCTTCACCGCCCAGATCCTCGACAGCCTTCGCGCCCACCGCATACAGGCCACCTTCTTCCTTTGCGGCGAGAATTCCGAGCGCTACCCGGATCTGGTGCGCCGCATACAGGCCGAGGGCCACGAGATCGGCAACCATACCTACTCGCACCCTTACCTCACCTTCGCCGGCCGCGCGCGCATTGCCCGGGAGATCGACAGAACCCAGGAGGTGCTGGAGAGGCTCTCGGGCCGGCGCCCCCGGCTGTTCCGCCCGCCTTTCGGGGTGCGCTGGTTTCCCCTGTGGTCGGTGCTCCGTGAGCGCGGCATGACGATGGTCCTGTGGTCCGTGCGGGGCTACGACGGCAGACTCGCTCCGAGGGACATCACGCGCCGCATACTCGAGCGGGCTCATCCGGGCGCGATCATCCTGCTCCACGACGGTTTCGAGACCCGCCCCGGCTCCCGGGTCGACCGCTGGGCTACCGTCCGAGCCCTGCCCGCAATCATCTCAGGCCTGCGTAAGGCCGGCTACTCCTTCGTGCGGGTCTCCGGCTAGCCTTGGCATCGCAGGTCCCCAGGCGCCTGCTTTCCCTCGATGTTTTCCGCGGGATCACGATCGCGGGGATGATCTTCGTGAATTCCCCCGGCAACGACCAGGCCTACGCGGCGGTCCGCCACGCGGCGTGGCATGGCTGGACGCCGGCTGACTTCGTCTTTCCCAGCTTCCTTTTTTCCATGGGGGTTTCCATCGCCATTTCCCTGGGCCGTCGCCTGGAGCGTTCGGAGCCGCTCCCCCTTCTGCTGCGGCAGGTCCTGTGGCGGACCGCGGTCATCTTTTCGCTGGGCTTGGTCATCAGCTTCTTCGACGCCGGCTCCGCCGAGGGTTTGCGCCTGCCGGGGGTCTTGCAGCGCATCAGCGCCTGTTACCTCGTCTGCTGTCTATGCTTCCTCTGGACCGGTCCCCGGGTCCAGGCGGCCGCCGCGGGGCTATTTCTCGTCGGCTATTGGCTGCTCATGACTCGCGCGCCGGTCCCCGGCTTCGGCGCCGGAAGACTCACGCCGGAAGGCAATTTCGCCTCCTACCTCGACCGCCTCCTGCTGGGCCGTCATCTCTATGCCCCGACGCACGATCCCGAGGGCATTCTCAGCACCATCCCCGCCTTATCAAACGCCCTCATGGGCGTGTTGGCCGGGCAATGGGTGCGCTCCCAGCGTTCCCAGACGCGCAAGGGATTGTTCCTAGCGGCATGCGGCGCGGCCGCCCTCATCTTGGGGCGCCTCTGGTCGGCGAACTTTCCGGTCAACAAGCATATCTGGACCAGTCCCTACGCCCTTTTGACGGGAGGGACCGCCCTCGGCGGCTTCGCCTTTTGCTATGGAACCATCGAGATCTTCAAATTCAAGTCTTGGGGAAAGCCCTTCCAATTCTTCGGCAGCAATCCGCTCCTTTCGTATTTCCTTTCGGGCCTGGTATACGGGATCATGGAGTTCGTGGATATGCCCATGCCGGATGGACGCCCGGGAAACCTCAAGCTCAGGGTGTGCGAGGGGCTCTTCGGCGCTTGGTTGTCCCCCCCCGGCGCCTCCCTCCTCTTCGCCCTCGCCTACACCTGTCTTTGCCTGGGCGTGATGCGGACGCTCTACCGCAAGCGGATATTCCTGAAGATCTAGCCGCCGAAGAGGCCGGCGATGAAGTGGCCCAAGAGAGAGCCGAGCACGCTGCCGATGATTCCCCCGATGAAGCCGAAGGCCAGGCTGCCGGCAACGCCCCCGACGATGCCCCCCAGGATGCCGGGCCAGTTGTCCTTGACGTAGCCCCAGGCCTTGGCCAGGCCTTTCTTCATCCCGCTCCCTACCCCGGAGGCCGACCTTTCCGGCGGCGGCACCGAGGCGGCTCGGGACTTGAATCCTTGTCCCGTCGCAGCAAGCGCGGGACGGGCTTGGGCGCCGCCGCGGCCGATGACGACCGCGTCGCGGGTGGATCCTTTCTGCCAGCATCCGCCCCGGGCGCACTCCTGTGCCTGGTTCCAGGCCGTTTCGGCGGCATGGCCGGTTCCCGCCGAGAGGAAAATGAGGAGAGCCGTCCGCCGCGCCCATCCGGTCTTGTTCATGTCTTGAGGATAGCCCGGCCTAGCGAGCCGCGCAGGGGGCGGACAGGCCGGGGCTGGGCCCGAAATCGCCCTAGAAACGGCGTTTCCTATTATCAGGGGGACTGCAGCCAAACCGTCGCCCCGCCTTCGGGCAGGCTGCTCAGCGCCGGCAGAATGCCGGGCCGCTGGGATACCTTCATGAGCCGCGCTTCGCGCTCGACCCCGGACAGGACGTATCCGGCCAACTCCGCCGTGGTGGTGCGGCCGTCTCGATCCGTGTCGGCGGACCCGCGCAGGCCCTCCAGCAGGAAATGGGTCAGGAGGCCGTGGCGGGCCGCGACCTTCGTCGCGATGGGAGTTCCGAGCGAGGCGGTGAGGAGCATCCCGGAGCGGGGCGCCTTGGGGGACACCGGGCCGCGGCTCGGGGAGGCGCCGTTGGCCAGAGTCCTGGGGCCGGAGCGGGAGAACCCGGCGTCCAGGGCGATCACCAGGTGCTTCGTCGGGAGCCTCCCCAGGCCCTCGACCAGGCGGCCTACGGGCAAGGACGTGCGCTCGATCTGCTTGGGGTCGACGTCGAAGGGCACCAGCAGCCATCGCCCGTCCTCCCGCGAGAGCGAGCCGTTGCCCGCGAAGTACACGAGCACGCGG
This sequence comes from uncultured Elusimicrobia bacterium, assembly GCA_964374095.1. Lineage (GTDB taxonomy): Bacteria > Elusimicrobiota > Elusimicrobia > UBA1565 > UBA9628 > CAYJXJ01. The sequence goes on along the minus strand of CAYJXJ010000251.1, from coordinate 360 downwards.
CTGCGGCCGGTGACCCTGTTCTTCAGCCAGGACTTCAGGCTCCTTTCGATCGTCGCGCGCTTGGCCAGGCCATCCCTGAGTACGGTGATGTTGGGCGCGGGGAAGCCCAGGGCGAGCAGCTGCGCGTGGATGGAGCGCGCGTCGCGGCCCGCGTGGAGAGCGGTGGGCACTCCCGAATGGGCGTGCCTCTCCACCCCGATGACGACGGCGAAGGCCTCCTCATCTTGGCTCGCCGGCCGGGCCGGCAGCTGATCCTCGAGGGGCTCCGCCGGCGGGACGGCCGGGGCCGGCTCGGGTGGGGCGGGGAGCGGGGCAGCCGGCGTGGGCTGAGGGGCGGGGGGTTGGGGTTGGGGGCGGGGG
>CAYJXJ010000250.1:0-5569 GCA_964374095.1 uncultured Elusimicrobia bacterium | reverse complement strand
AGTGAATGGTCGTCATGAGTCCCATCTTGATCCCGAAGGTCTCGTCCAGGACCTTGCCGATGGGAGCCAGGGCGTTGGTGGTGCAGGAGGCGTTGGAGAGGATGTGGTGCTTGGCCGGGTCGTAGAGCTCCTCGTTGATGCCCATGCAGACCGTGAGGTCCTCGCCCTTGGCCGGCGCGGAGATCACGACCTTGGAGGCCCCGGCGGCGATGTGCGCCTTGGCCTGGGCGGCCTCGGTGAAGCGGCCCGTAGATTCGATGACGATCTCGACTGCGAGCGCCTTCCAGGGGAGCTTGGCGGGATCCTTTTCCGCGACGACCTTGATGATCCGGCCGTCCACCTTGAGATCATTGCCGACGGCCTCAACCTTGCCCGGGAATTGCCCGAAGGTCGAGTCCCATTTAAGAAGATGGGCGAGGGTTTTGGCGTCGGTCAGATCGTTGACTGCCACGAACTCCAGCGCCGGATTCTTGAACCCGGCCCGGAAAACCAGCCTGCCGATGCGTCCGAAACCGTTGATGCCGACCTTGATCGCCATGAAGCCTCCTGGGTGCCCGGATTGAGGAGAATCGCGTCTATCCTAGCGGTTTTGAGGGAGGATTTCCAGGGGACGCGGCGGCCGCATCCCGGACATCCCTCAGGAGCCTACCGGAATGGCGATATGTTCTGAAATCGAGGCTTCACAGCAATCCGGTCATCAAACCTGCGGCGACTGCTACGAGCATCCCTGCTACGATTTTCTGGACGCCTCCCACGGTCAGCTTTTTTATGTATTTGTTGCCCAGGGCCGCTCCCGCGAAAGCTGAAATGACTGCGGCCGCCAACAGCCAATAATCGAGATGCCCATTCCATTGGGATGCGGATCTAAAATAGACGCCGATACGAGAGATGTCGATGAGGCATGCAATAACGACCCCTGTTCCGACAAACTCCTCCTTTGAAAGCCCCGCTCGGATCAAGAACGCGGAACGAAGCGCTCCCTGCATGCCGGAGAGGCCCCCAAAAAAACCACTGAGAAGGCCGCCGACAGGGATAAACCGCGGCCCGAATGATAATTCTGAAAATCGCGGAATTGCCTCAATCCCCCCGAATATGAGGAGCAGAAATCCAACGACTAATTTAACGGGCATGACGACCCAAACCCTACCAAACGCTGCGTATGAAAATACGGGCGGGATACCCGAGAGCCACACCAACACCCAGGCGCCCGCGAAGGATGCCGCTATGGCGGGGAGTCCGAAGTTGAGAACGATTTGTCGGTTCGCATGACGTCCGACCAATGCCAGTTTAAACAAGCCGTTCAACGAGTGCACGACGGCGGTCAGCGCTACGGCTTCGCTAATCGGGAAGAAGAGCGCGAAAGCGGGCAAAAGCAAGGTGCCGAGTCCGAAGCCGGAGAAAAATGTTAACCCCGACGCGGCCAGCGCTACCGCGCAGATGATGATGTAGTTCATGCTGCTTGTTTTCGTTTAGGTCGCCTAACGCTTCCGCAGAGGACGGTAAATGCCGGCCCGAGCACGGCCGCGCCGCGTTCGAACCAGGAGGCCTTCATCGCCCGGCGGGCTCCCGAAGCTTCGACCGCAAGGCCCGCGACTCGTCGCGCAAGGCGCGGCGTTCCTCGGCGGAGAGGCCCGAGGGATCAAAGCGCAGGCGGTTGTGCAGGGCGAGTATCCCGGCGAGGCTTTCCGCGGCGTCGGCGGGGATGCTTCCGCCCACCCGGCGCGCCCAGTCCGCGGACGCCTCGGACGGCTCGCGCCCGAGCCCCCGCGACGACAGCAGGCGCTCCACCTCGTAGAACTCCGAATCCAGGCCGGGCCAGACCGGCGGCGGGGCGGGCGCGGCGGCACCTCGGGAACGCGCGCGGCGCAGGCCGAACCAGAGCCACCAGAGCGCGCCGAGGAAGGCGAGGGGGACCAGCCACGTCGCCTGCGGGCCGCCCGGGGCGGACTCGCGCCAGCGCCAGGCCGAGAACTTGTGCCGGAGCCAGGCCCAGAGGTCGCGCGCCGGGCGGAGCCAGGCCCCGCTCCGGGCTTCCTCCTCGGCCCAATCCACGGGCGTGGTATCGAAATCGCGCCAAGTCCCGTCCATGAAGACCAGGGCCCAGGAGTGGGCGTGGCGGCGGCGCGCGACGAAGGCCTTTTCCAGGCGGCTGTACTCCTGGATCGAGTAGCCCGCGGCGTAGCGCGTCGGTATGCCGCCCGCGCGCAGCAGGAGCGCGGTCGCGGTGGCGAAATACTCGCAGTGGCCGGAGCGGGTCCTGGTCAGGAAATCCTGAAGCGGTGTGGCGCCGGAGGGCGGGGGCTTGAGCGTCAGCGAGTACTTGAAGCCGTCGCGAAAGAAGGCCGCGGCTTTTCGCGCCGCCTCCCGCGGCCGACGCTTATCGAGGCGAAGCTCGGCGGCCAGGCGGCGCAGAAGGGCCTCCTCTTCCTTGGGCACGGCTAGGTCGAAGCGGCCGGGTTCGCCGTCGAGCTGGGTGCGGCCGACGCGTTCGTAGCCGACGCGGTAGGAGGCCAGTCCCGGCCCGCCCTGCACGTGGACGCCTCCGAGCGGGTTGCGCCTCACCGCCGCGGCCGCAATCCCCAAGACCCGGAAGGCCCCGCCCGGCAGGGGGAGAAGCCCCTTGCCCGCGTCCAGGAAGCCCGCGATGCGGACCTCCGCGACCCGGCCCGGCTCGGGGGCCAGCTCCCAGGTTCGGCCGTCGGCGGGGGCGGCGACCTCCTCGAAGGGCGCGCCCTGGGCGACCCAGGCCCCGGCGAGATAGCGGTTGTAGCCGGCTTCCCTCAGGAGCGCCGGGGGAGTCCCCCCCTCCGGCCACACCCTGAGCACCACCTGATCCGAGAACTTGAGGGTCCCGATATCGCCGATGGCGGTGCGGCTGCGGAAGGAATCCATGCCCGCTCCGGGCATGCCGAAAACCAAGCCCGTGGCCGCGACCTCCAAGCGCAGCTGGAGCCGCTGCAGGCCCGCCTGCCCGGCCCAGCCCGCCGCGGCGCAGACCATGACGATGCCCATCCACGCCCAGGGGCGGCCCGGCCGCCGCACGCTCCATAGGGCCCAGGCGGCCAGAGCCGCGGTCCCGACGTAGAATGCCGGGCCGGCCGTGTGGGCCACTCCCGCGCCCAGCACCGCGGTCGCGAAATACGCGAAGGAGAGGTCGGTTACCGCGCGCGGGTCGTCGGACTTGGCGCCCGCGCGCAGGGACCAGAAAAGCGCGGAGAGATCGGTCCGGCCGGAGACGCTCCAAGCCTGGGCGGCGATCATGGGATAGAGGCAGAGGGGAAGCCATTGCAGAACGGTGGGCGAGCGGCCCTTGACGAACAGCAGGACCGTGACTCCCGCGAAAACCAGCTCGCTGAAATCCGCGACCCGGCAGAACTGCGCCCTCGTTAGGTCCCATTTGCGCGGCGTGAAGCGGGCCCCCTCCAGGAGCGCGGCCAGCGCGGCGGCGACGACCAGGAGTCCCGTCTGGTGTCCCCACAAAAGGAGCCCGGCCCCCAGCAGTCCCGCGGGGACCTTCACGTCCAAGCCTCCGGACCCGGCGGGATGAGGGCGAGGCCCTCGGCCGCCTTTCCGGGAGCCAGCCAGCGGACTCCGGGCTCCCCTTCGGGGGGCGGCTCTCCCACGACCAGGGCCAGGACCGGCACCCCTTGGGCGCGCAGATCCCGGAGCCACGCGCGGCGTTCCTCATCCCACGCCAGCAAGACGATGAGGCAGGCGCTCAAATTCCCCCGGCGAAGTCCCACGCTGTGCCGGAGAATTTCGAAGGACTTGTCGCGGCAGGGCTCCACGCAGGCGAGAATCTCCAACAGCTTCGCCTCCCCCCCCAGTCCGCGGCCCGCGGTGAAGCAGTAGGCCTGGTCGCCCACGAAGAGCAGATCGACCAGGGTCTCCTGGGTGAGGACCGAGGCCACGAAGGAGGCCGCCACCGACACGGCTTCCTCGAAGCGGGCTTCGGGGGCGGAGCCGAGAAAAGTGTCTAGGACCAGGCCGTGGCGGACGAAGTATTCGTCCTGGTTCTCCCGGACCACGGGCCTGCCGGTCTTGGCCCAGGACCGCCAGTGGATGCGGCGCAAGGGATCTCCCGGGCGGTAGTCGCGCAGGGACATGAACTCCTGGGACTCGCCCACGCTCGAAGCCGAGGACACGCCGCCCAATTGATACTTCCGGCTTCCCGGCGGCGAGAGCCGCGGCGCCGGGTAGCGGCGCGGCAGGACGAGCACCGACTGCTCGGGGCCGACCTCGGCCGAAGACACCGCCAGGCCCAGGGGGTCCTCGCGCGAGAGCCTCACGGCCCGCAGGAGCAGGCGCCCGCGCCGCGCGGGGGTCAATTCGCGGCGGACCTCGGCCTGGGCGCCCGGCGCCAACGGGGCGAGGGGGCTCGGCGCCGAGGCGGCCCCGCGCAGGCGCTCCACGACGGCGCGCCAGCGCGCGTAGCCCGAGAACCGCGAGACCCATTCCGAGACGGCGGGTTGGGGCTCGCGGGCGTACTGCTCGCCCGTGGGACGGAGATCGTCGAAGACCTCATCGAGCGAGAGACCCGACATCGCCCGGCTTCCCGGGTTCTCGATCCTGACGGTGTAGGGAAGGGCCTGGCCCGCGGTGCCGTGGCGCGGCAGGACCCGCAAGGCCCGCACGGGCCCCAGCCGGGGGCTCACCAGCCTCGCGGCAATGGTCAGGGCCGCCAGGAAAGCGAAAATCTGGTAGTCCATGGTCAGGGTCGTGTCCAAGCCGAAGACCGGCGCCGCCACCATGGCCGCGAGCACGAACCGGCCGGCCGGGGTCCAGCGGGTCCGAGCCCAATGGGACAAGCCGGAGTTGAGCTTGAGAATGAGGTAACGGAAGCGGTCGATCCGGGTCACTCAGGCGGGCACGGGCACGGCGGCCAGGGCCGCCGCAACGATCGCCGCGCCGGTCATCCCGGAGAAGCGGGCCTGGGGGTCCAGGGCGACGCGGTGGGCGATGGTCGCGACGGCCATCTCGCGCACGTCCTCCGGCGCCACGAAATCGCGGCCGCTCATGAGGGCCGCGGCCTGCGTCACCTTCATTAAGGACAGCGAGGCCCGCGGGCTGGCGCCCAGCTGAACCTGCGGGTTCTGCCGGGTATGGCGCACGAGGTCGACCATGTAGCGCCGCAGTTCCGGGCTGACGCGGACCTCGAGCACGCGGCGGCGCAGGGCGAGGCACTCCTCCACGCTCACGCAGACGCCGATGGCGTCGATGGGATGCCCGCGCACCTGGTCGTTGAGGATGGCGGCCTCCTCATCGGCCGGGACGTAGCCGGGCGAGAACTGCAGGGCGAAGCGGTCCATCTGCGCCTCGGGAAGCGGGTAGGTCCCGTGGAACTCGACGGGGTTCTGCGTCGCCATCACGAAAAAAGGCTCGGCCAGGCGGCGGGTCTGGCCGTCGATGCTCACCTGCCCCTCGCCCATGGCCTCGAGCAGGGCCGACTGGGTCCGGGGCGAGGCGCGGTTGATCTCGTCGGCGAGCACGATTTGGGCGAAAACCGGGCCCGCGTGGAACCGGAAGGTATGCTCCTTCTGATCGAAGATCGACACGCCGAGGATGTCGG
>CAYJXJ010000249.1:0-5641 GCA_964374095.1 uncultured Elusimicrobia bacterium | reverse complement strand
CCCACGGCCGAGGCGAGCCCTCGCCGGTTCCGATGGCGGCCGGCCGCTCGCCCTGCCGGGACCCTACAAATTTTCAGCGCACCCGCCCGCGCGGTCAGGCGGAATCCCCAGCTTGAATAGGATCGGGATGAGGTCGTGGAAACTCTTGATGGAGTCCCCAAGGCCGTTGTCGAATTGCTTGCCGACCTTCGCGAACGGAAACGCGACATTGCCTGCGCTGAACTCGATTCCCCAATATCCGTTCGCCTCCACCCACCGTCCGCCGTAATGTCGCCGGAGGCACTCTCCCAAAAAGGATCCGAACATTCCAACGAGGCCGTCGATGGTTTTGCGATCCAATTCCTTCCGATGGCATTCGATGTAGGCTTCGATCCAGGCCACGGACTTCCCATCGTAAGCCAGTTCCATGCCGGCCTGCTCGCGCATGGTCCGGATGACCAGCTCCGCGTTGAACTGGAACTTCTCCTCCATCGTCGGTTCGGTCATCGCCTTCACGCGCCGGACAGCCTAGCACTTTTGGCTTTCAAGGCAAGGGTCGACCCTTCGACGTTTACGTTCCACGGCGAGGCTTGTTATAGTTCTGTGGAGCAAGGTCTCCGAGTGGATCACCTATCAAATCCTGATCTCAGAGGCGGCCGCTCCATCCGCGTCTTCGTTTCTTCCACCTTCCGGGACATGCAGGCGGAGCGTGAGGAACTGGTCAAGCGTGTTTTCCCCGCTCTGCGCAGAATCTGCGAGTCCCGCTTGCCTGGCGGAGATCGACAATTGCCGGCCGTACTTCATCGGGTTGCTCGACGAGCGCTACGGCTGGGTGCCGGACTCGTTGCCTCCCGGCCTCGTGGAGCGCGAACCGTGGCTGGCCGGTCATCTTTAAGTTCATTCGCGCCTTCTTCGTCGACGTTCGGGTCCGTTCCCGCGCCGACCCGGCCAAGCGCCGTCCCGGCGAGCAGTACTGCCCGGAAGGCGGGGCGACGTTGGAGGACGGCGCGAGCGGCCAGGCCGTCCCGCAATGGCTGTGCGCCGACTGCCGCGGGCGTTGGTGCGGCGCGCTGGAGGTGACTCAGCGGCTGTGGTTCAGCCACCGGGACTGGCTATCCGTGGAGCTGGCCCTGCTCTAGATTAGAAGACTCGGGAGATCAATCGGGAGCGCCGCTTTGCGCGGCGCGCGCCGGACGGGGTCGGGGCCGTCCAGCAGCCGCACCCGGCCGTACTGGCCGTCGAAGCCGGGCTCGACCCGGATCCGGCCGGAGCGCATCCGCGCCAGGGCCTCGGCCAGCTTAGGGGCTTCGGCGCGCAAGGCTTCCTCGGGCGAGACCTCGCGCAGGAGGCGCAACTCCGGTCCGAGGGCGGCCAGCAGGCGGGTGTACTCGCGGTCGACGCGGACGCTGGAGGGCGCCACCCCGAGAATTTCGCCCAGGACCTCCTTCAAGGGGACCAGGTTTTCGAAAGGGACCGGGCGCGGAGGCTTGATCCCCGGTCCGCGGTCGGCCAGCCTCTCGATGCGGTGCAGGACCCCGACCGTCACCGCCCGGCCGCAGCTCGGGCAAAGCCCGCCCCGCCGCCGGGTCTCCTCCGGACGCAGGCGCACCCCGCAGGCCCGGTGGCCGTCCTCGTGGTATTTTCCCTCCGCGGGGAAGAATTCCAGGGTCGCGGCGATTGCGCCGCGGCGGCCGCGCACCGCGTCCCAGAGACCCGCGTAGGAGAGCGCGGCGTTGACGACCGTGGCCTCCCGGCCGAGCTTCTCGAGGGAATGGGCGTCGGAGTTCGACAGGAGGGCCAGGCGGTCGAGGCCCGAGACGCGCCAGTTCATCGGCGGGTCGGAGGAGAGGCCGGTCTCGATGGCGAAGACGCGGGGCGCGAGGTCCTCGAAGCACTCCTCGAGGGAGTCGAAGCCCGACTCCGAGCCGAAGACCGCGAAGTGCGGCGTCCAGGCGTGCGCCGGCACCAGCACGCAGTCCGCCGAGGCGTCCAGCGCCATTTCGAGAAGATCGCGCGAGTCCAGTCCCAGGATGGGGCGGCCGTCGGAGCCGATGTTTCCGATCCGGGCGAGCGAGGCGCTCAGGCGCGCCGCGGCCTCGAAGGAGGGGGCGAAAATGAGATGGTGGACCTTGCGCACCCGGCCCTTCTTGTAGATGCAGGAGATCTCGACGCCGAGGATGAAGCGAGGCTGGGATCGACAGGAGGCGGGAACCAGGCGGTCCTCGGCCTCGGCCCGGTCCCGCCGTAGGACGAAGAGCCCGTCTTCGGCCGGGACAAGTTTTTCCTTGAGTTCAGCGAAGTAGGCGGGATGGGTGAAGTCGCCGGTCGAGAGCAGGCCGATTCCTTTGAGCTGGCACCACCGGTGCAGGGTCTCGGGCCCCAGGTCCTTGCCGCAGGCCCGCGAGTAGCGGGAGTGAATGTGGAGGTCGGCAACGTAAGACATGCGGAGAGTGATTATATCACGGAGGGTCCTGCCGGGTGTCGACCAGGTGAGAAGCGATGATTCCTATCCGGCCCTCCGCCGACGAGGCCGCTTCTGGAGCATGCGTCCATGCGAGAAGACCCATCGGACCGGCCGGGAACCGGCGGCATCCTCTACAATATAAGTATGAAAATTCACCAACCCTTGCCGATCGCGGCGATTCTTACGGCCTTGGCCGCGACGGCTTCGGCGGGAATGACTCTATCATCCCCGCGTGCCTCATCGCCCGGCTTGCGCCGGGCGCCGGCGGCAGTCCCAGTCTTGGTCGGCCGGCAGCTATTCATCCCGCTCCAAGCGGTCGTGGGCGTGGAGGTGCCTGCGCCTCACCTAGCGCTGGAAGCGCGGGTCCTCCTTTCCTACGCGGTTCTCGAGAACAGTGGCGGGGACGCGAGCGCTCAGGCCCCACCGGCCGTCGCGTCGGCGCGGCCTATATCCGATGCGGACCAGGCCGATGGGGGGTATCGGGTCGAATTTCGGCGGTTTGTCAACGCCGTCCTGGAGAGGGCCATGAAGGAAGGGGGCGTTTTTGAATGGCGCGGCCCGCGCGGGGTTTATTTTCGCGAGGCCTTCATGCAAAGGACGACTGCAGAGGGCCTCGTGCGCCGCATCCGGGTTATCGACGAGGAACGCCAAGGGAACTTCAAGAGAACGGTCCGCGTGACCGAAGCCTCCCATGGGGGCTCGGAGAGACGCGCCGTCACTCACGAAACGGACGGAGACGGAAACGGAGTCCAGGACAATCCTCAATTCATGGAGGAAGTCGCTTGGTGGCGCGCCCAACTGGAGAACGGCCGGAAATCAGAGACCCCGGCGGACGGCGCGGCTCGAGGGCGAAGGGACTTGGTTTCGGGGATGGGACGGGTCTATGAAGCCGGATTTAATGCCCCGTTCGCCGGGCGGACAGTCCCAGGGCTTCGGCCATGACGTGGAAGATCACGTTCTGCTCCTGGACGCCGTGGATCAGGTGGGCGCCCGGTCCGCCGGCGTAGATCGCGACGTCCTCGCCGCCGTGCGTCTCGCTTTCCATGGGGACGGCGGCTTCCTGCAGGTAGTCGGGATCCGAGGTATTCACGGCCGACAAATCAGGGCGGCCCTTGGCGATGCCGGCGAAACCCTTCCCCGGGTGCGGGAACCGCTTCGGCCCTTCCGGCTGGTCTTTCGACGCGCCGCTGTAGCCCCCGCCGTTGGCGTAGCCCAGCGTCGTGTAGGGCAGGCCGAGCGCGTCCTTGGCGGGCGCCCGCTCGGGTTCGCCGCGCTCGTCGTTCTCGACCACCTTGCCGAGGATGTCGTTGCCGCGCGTCGGATAGCCCGCCATCGTGAAGACGTGGCTATGGTCGGCCGTGACGATCACGAGCGTCTTTTTCGGGTCGGTCCTTGCCAGCGCATCCGTGACGGCGTCGGAAAGCGCGATCGTGTCGGTGAGGGCGCGGTGGGCGTTTCCGCCATGGTGGGCATGATCGATGCGCCCGCCCTCCACCATGAGGACATAGCCCAACGAGTTCTTGGCGAGTATGTCGATGGCCTTGGCCGTCATCTCGGCCAGGGACGGCTCGCCGCCCTTATCCTTGGGACGGTCGTGCTCGTACTTCATGTGGGAACGCTCGAAGAGGCCCAGCAGGCGGTCGGTGGCGCGCGCGTCGACGGCGTCGAACCCCCTCTTGTCCCAGACATAAACGGAGCGCGGGCGCCGGGCGAGCCACTCCGTGACGAGGTTGCGTCCGTCCTGGCGCTCCCCCGCGCGGCCCTCGTCCTCGGGATCGGCGGCCTCGCGCGGCAGGAACTTGCCGCGCCCTCCTCCCAGCGCCACTTCCAGCCCGTCGCCATGGGCGAACTCGACCAATTGGCGGGCGATGTCGGGAAAGCCCGCCGCTCTGGCCGCCGCCGGCAGGTCGGCGTCGCTTTCCCAATTCCGGTCCGGGCTGTGGGCGTAGCAGGCGCCGGGGGTGGCATGGGTGACCCGAGCGGTGGTGACCACGCCCGTGGCGAGGCCCTTTCGCTCGGCGAGCTCGAGCAGAGTGGGCAGCTCGTTGCCCTTCACGGTCGTGTGATCCCCGTGCACCACGAGCTGGCCGACCGAGAGGACGGCGTCCTCGGTCTTGACTCCCGTGATTATGGCCGTCATCGTGGGGGCGGAGTCGGACGTTTGCTGGTTGACGCTGTAGGTCTTGGAGAGGGCCACGTAGGGCAGGCGCTCGAAGCTGAGCCGGTTTTCCTCGCCGCTCTCCCCGCGCCGCTGGCCTTGGAGTATGCGCGCCGCGGTCACGGTGGCGATCCCCATGCCGTCGCCGACGAAAAGGATCACGTTCTTGGCGCGGCCCGGCAGGGGGCGCAGGCGTTTGGCCTCCTCGACCGCGCGGCGTCCGTCGGAGTACCATTGCTCGCGGCTCTCCGTCCGCTGGACCGTCTGCGCCCGCGCGCTCGCGGGTAGGGCGCCCGCCGTCATCGCGGCTAGCGCGATCGCCGTCACCGACTTTTTGAGCGTAGGTCCGTCTGGTCGCATGGGATGTCTCCGGAGGGATGTATTGCTTACGCGGCTATTATAAACGATGCTCCGAGTCCAGCACAACCCACAGACGATTCCGGGCTAGGCCGCGACGGCAAGTATGGGGGGCCGAGAGCGGGCTTATCGCGACGGCCCTTGACTTTCGGCGAATCTCGACCTAGCCTATATATGAGGCCGCTCAATCTGCTAAAATGAAAAAGCGTAAGATGATCACAACCAAAAAAGCGCCAAAGCCTCGCCAGAGCCCTGATCGCACATCGTACGATCAGCGCTTCGCTGACGGCCTGCGGGAGCTTGGGGTCACCAGCTTCCCGACTTATACAACCGCGGTGGATTTTGCACGTCAGTTCCAGCGGTGCTCGATTCTGACCACGGAAAAGATTTCGTTTTCTTCCAGTTCGGGCAGTTCAACACCAACTTCCCCGCCCAAGAAGTAAATGCCGAGTTGGGGCCAAGTCCTACGAGAGCTCCAATCTACTCCCGGCCCCGGCGCTCTCGACGCAGTTCGCCGCAAGTACCTGCAAGCCCTCTGCGTGAAAACCGGCCGCAATGTCATCGCCTATTATTCCGGCTGGTTGCGATATCCCAATGTCTATGGGACGCAGATCACAGATGACGATAAGACCTGCCTTTAGGGGCTCTTATCACTACATTCTTGCCGTAACCGCCTTTCTCGT
>CAYJXJ010000248.1:0-5642 GCA_964374095.1 uncultured Elusimicrobia bacterium | reverse complement strand
AGTGCCGCGGCGCCGAGGCCCTCGACATGCTGCAGGCCATGAACACGGGCCACGAGGGCTCGCTGGCGACCATCCACGCCAACACCCCCAAAGACGCCGTGGCGCGTCTTCAGGCCATGTGCCTCATGGCCGGGACCGACCTGCCCATCTCCGTGCTCGTGGGGATGATCGCCAGCGCCGTTCACATGTTCGTTCAGCTCACCCGTTTTCCGGACGGCCGGCGCCGGGTGACCTACATCACGGAGATCACCGGCTCCGAGGGGGTCAATTTTCACATGCAGGATCTGTTCCTGTTCCGGCAGACCGGGGTGACCCCGGACATGAAGACCGTGGGCGACTTCGGCGCCTGCGGCAATATCCCGAGCTTCTACGAGGAGTTCCATCACAAGGGCCTGAAGGTGCCCCTCGCGTTGTTCGCCACGCCCGAACAGAAGAAGAAAGGGGTAACCCCCGTTTTGGTCGCACACGACTATGGCGCGAAACATTAGCGTGCGGCCGGACGGGATAAGGCCGTTATCCGTACCCAAGGCGCTGGCTTGCGCGTGCCTGTCGTCGCTGCTGACTTTGTCTCTGTGGCTGGCGGCCGAGCCGGCGGATGCCGCGTCCCCCTCGTCCGTTGCGAAGTACGATGCCAATGATCCCCAATTCAGCCCCGAGCAGATCAAATTCCTGGTCGACAAGACCAACGGGGCGGAAGCGCGCAGCCAGGTGATCTATCACTACTTCAAGAAGGACCGCGATCCCGGGCTCGCTCCCCCGAAGTGGGTGGATGATACTCTGGAGGCGATGCTCCAGAAGCCGGTCTGGCAGGACCCCGAGGAAGGCATTCTCAACGAGGCGCAGCTCTGGCAGGCCCCGTCGGCGGTCCTCTACGAGTTCTTCGAGCTGACGCGCAAGACCTTCCCGCCCGCCGACGGGGGCCAGCTCATGCAACCCGGCTCCCTCCTGCGCGACTACGAGGATAACCGCATCCGGTTTCAGATGGCTTTGGACCGGCTCTACCGGGCCCGCCTGGGGAGCTCCCTGAGGGGGCGCGGCCGCGCCGTGCTCTCCAACCTCGAGTTGATCGTGCGCGAGATGGACTCGATCATGGACGCGCTGACTTCCAACGACGCGGGGCGCTACAAGGTCGCGGTGGTCGCCATCGGGGCCTTGACGCACAACGTCTACGCGGTCCTGCAAGCCGCCCCCCGCGGCTACGAGCCTCCCGGAGCCCAGGAGAAGACCCCCAAGTCGATACCCTATCTATTCAAGATCGTCGGCATCGCCCTCATCTTCTTCGCGGGCTGGACCATCGGGAGCATGAACGAGGCGAAAATCAACAAGGCGTGGGAGGACTATAAGATCAAGGCCAAGGAGTGGGCGCATGAGTACGAACGGCAGTTCCTCACGATCAAAATCAACTACCTCGTGGGAGTTCCGGCCGGCATCGGCGTTCTCCTCGGCCTGCTGACCTTCAATCCCTTCGGCTTCCTCATCTTCTCCGGTTTCGGCCTCTACGGCGGCTTGAACCTGCCGGGCTATCTCCTGAAGAACATCAAGTTCCGCCGCTGCCTCAAATGCGAGGCCCAGCTCATGGACGCGATGATCCTCATGTCCAACGGCCTCAAGTCGGGGGTGGATATCGTGCAGTGCTTCGAGATGGTTCAGCGCGACCTCCAGCCCCCGATCTCCGAGGAGTTCGGCCTGCTGATCAAGAACTACCAGTTGGGAACCAGCATCGAAAAGGCCATGGAAGGGGTGATCGAGCGGGTCCCCAGCCGGCTCTTGGCCTACATGATCAAGGCCATCATCATCCAGAGGACCGTCGGCGGCAACCTGACGAAGATCTTCGACCGCATCGTGGAGAACATCCGGGAGGAGGCCAAGCTGGTCGAAAAGACCGCTGCCATGACGGCCCAGCAGCGCATCCAGGCGATCGTCGTCGGCGCGATGCCGTGGGTGATGCTGGTCATCATGTTCATGTTCCAGCCCAAGGTCATGGCGGACTTCTATTTCTCGCCGCTGGGAGTCATCGTCCTGCTCTTCTGCACGGTGTGGATCGGCATCGGAATGAAGGTGATCGAAAAGCTGGGGGACATACAGGTTTAGCCTGATGGCAAGGAATTCATCGCCGGCGGAGTATCGCGCGGAGAAATCCTGTTGGATTTCTCCGCGCTCAAGCTAATGGACCCCTTCACCCATTGGCTCCTCGTCGGGGTCGGCATCGTCGGATCGATGGCGGCCTACACCACGATCATGCGGATGGTGACTCCCCCGCCCGTGCCCTCGGAGTCCGACATCTCCCGGCTGGCCAAGCGCGAAGCCGGCATGACGAGCGCCTTCTCGGAGCTCAACCCCCACGGGAGCCTTGTCGACCGGGTGGATCTCTTCCTGCTTCGGAGTTTTCAGCTTGACGTCAAGCTCGAGGAGCTCCACATGCTCATGGGCCGGCCCGAGAAGCCGACCCCGCTGGACATGCTCCACCTCAAGGAGATGCTCGCCCTCGGCATGGGGGTGGGGTTCACTTTCCTGACGGGGTCGCCCGTCATGCTGATTTTCGGCGCGGTCGGCTTCTTTATCCCCGACTCGATGTTCAACGGGAAGATCCGCGCGCGGCAGACCGCGATCATGAGGGCCTTCCCGACCTTCGTGGACCTGGCGGCCCTCACGATCGAGGCCGGTCTCGACTACATGACCGCCTTCGACCGCATCCTCAAAAGCTCCAAGGACAAGAACGAGCTGGAGGGCGAGATCGGCAAGATGCTCGGCGAAGTGCAGCTCGGCTACTCGCGGCGCGACGCGCTCAAGCGCTTCGCCATGCGCACGGGCATCCAGGAGATACGCTCTTTCGTGGGGTTGATCGTTCAGTCCGACGAACTGGGAACGAGCCTCGTGGAACTCCTGCGCAACTACGCCGCGGACATGCGTTTCCGGCGCCTCAACAAGGCCGAGAAGCTGGCGGCCCAGGCTTCGACCAAGATGCTCATCCCGCTGATGATCTTCATCTTTCCGACCGTGTTCATCATGATGCTGGCGCCGATGGCCAAGAGCCTGGCGTCCGGAGGATTGGGTTTCTGACATGAAGACAACCATCGCGCTGGCGCTTCTTTTGGCCGCCGCGGCCCCGGCCGCGGCGCAGGCCCCGCCCAAGGTCAAGGACACCGAGGGCCTCTTCCTGGACATGTCCAAGATCAACCTCGGAACGATCTCCACCGACGAGGATAAGCAGCGCACCATCTACACCATCCAATTGGAAAAGGCCCGCATCACGCGCAAGACCTTGAAGGGGGTCTACGACAACGCCTTCGACCTCTACCGGAGCGGCGAGTTCGACGCGGCGCGCGATCTCACGTCCCGCATACTCGCCATCGACCCCACCTACGAGGACGCGGCGATACTGCAGAGGGCCACCAACGAGCTCCGGGGCGCCAAAAAGCCCCGCTACTCGGAAAGGAAGCTCGTGGAGAACAAGTTCGAGGAGGGGATGGCCCTCTACCGCCAAGGACGGCTCGTGGAGGCCGCCGGGCGGTGGGAGGAATCCTCCAAGCTCTCCCCCAACAATTTGAAGGCCAAGTACTGGCTTAAGAAAGCCAAGCGCGAGTTGGCCGACGAACATTTCCGGCGCGGCCAGCGCGCCTACCGCCAGCATCGCCTGCGGGAGGCCCTGGACCAATGGTATTCGGCCCTGGTGCTCAATCCGAGATACCCCCGGCTTTCCGGCCTGATCGCCAAGGCCGAATCGGAGGCCCGGGACCAGGATGCCAACGAGAAGCTCCAAAACGCCCTCAACCTCTACAGCCAGGGCCAGACGATCGAGGCCCTGAAGATGCTCGATTCGATCCTGGAGACCGGGCCGGGCAACGCCAAGGCCCAGAAGCTCATCGCCGAGATCCGCGGCGAGATGGCCGGCCAGCACGTGAGCCTCGGGCGCCAGCATTACGAGGGCCGAAAGTACGACGATGCCATCGTCGAGTGGCGCAAGGCGGTCGGTTACGGCTACGATCAGCGCGCGGCCGACCAGCTCATCGCGAGGGCGAAGGAATCCCAACGGCGCGAGGAGGCCACCCGGCGCAAGGCCGCGGAGCTTGCCAAACAGCGCGAGGAGGATGCCAAGCGCGCGGCGGATGAAGCCAAGGCCAAGGAGGAGGAGGCGAAGAAGAAAGCCGAGGCCGCGGAGAAAGACAAGGCCAAGACCGCCGCGGCCGGCCCGATGGGCGCGGCCCCGGCCCCCGCGGGAGCGGTTTCCGAGGACGCGCGCCGCTCTTCGCAGCAGCACTACCTCTCCGGCGTCATCTATTTCCAGAAGGGCGACTATGTGAAGGCGCGCGACGAGTGGACGCTGGCCCTTCAGCTCGACCCGGGCAACTCGGACGCCAAGGCCGGGCTGGATCGAATCGAGAAACTCTACGGCGGTCCCTGATCATTCATGCGGCTTTCGGCGAAGTGGTGCTTGTGGTTCCTGGGGATCGGAATCTATGTCATGTTCTTGGGGGGGATCTTCTACTACAACCTATTCAAGTGGAACTTCGACGAGCGCCTCAAGCTCGACGTCCTGGACATGGTCCGCATCCACGCCTCGAAACTGATCGCGGGCCTTTCCCGCAATCAGAGCGCCATCTCGATGGAGGAGTTCGACACCATCACCCAGTTCGCCAAGGACGAGCGCGTCGCGGCCCTCCTCTATCTCAATAAGTACGGGGAGGTGCGGTGGTTTAAAGACCCCTCCAAGATCACCATCCCGTTCGACCAGTTCCAGAAGGAGGTGACCATCCCCACCGACGCCATCGAACAGGCCTGGTTGTCGAAAAGCCCCATGATCCGCGCGGTCCCCAAGGTCCCCCTCTACGATATCGCCATCCCGCTGGCGGCCCGCGGCGAGGTCATGGGAATACTCAACATGCAGGTCAGCCGGGAGGGCGTGGTCAAGCACATCAACACGGCCATGAAAAAATACGTCGTGGGGGCGGTGGGGGTGCTCCTGCTCATGGGCATCCCGCTCTACTTCTTCCTCCATCACTTCGTGATCAATCCCCTGCTCACGCTCCGGGATTCGGTCGAGTCGATCTCGCTGAAGGCCCTGGAGCTCAAGTTCCCGGCCCGCAAGGACGAGATCGGAGACCTCGCCAACGTCCTCAACGCCTTCCTGGGCAAGATGGGCCGGGAACTGGCCAGCACCATCGTCAAGGAGCGCCAGCGCGGCGTGGCGGAGGCCCGGTGGTGGAAGACCATCCTCTCGGCGATCGTCGCCAAGACCCACCATGCGATCGTCGTCGACGAGGACAACTCGGTCCTCTACACCAACTTCCCCGTGACGGGCACCGTCGCGACCGACGGCAAGATGCACCTGTTGGACGTCATCGACACCCAGCAGCAGGACGTGCTGCGCCTGGTCGGGGTGGCCTTGGACCGGCCCAACCAGGTCGTCGAGGCCGACACGATGTTCCGGGCCGAGGCGTGCCACGTGCGGGCGGTCCACCTGGAGGAGGAGGGGGAGCTGCGCCGGACCCTCATCCTCTTCGAGCCCAAGCAGGTCGGCCTTCGGCTCTAGCGGGGGGACTCCTCCCGGGCGACCTCGACCTCACCCATTTTTCCAAAGGCGCATTAAGACCCATCTTTGACAGTTCGGGCCCCTTTTTGGGCCATTTCAGGCCACCGCCCCG
>CAYJXJ010000247.1:0-5651 GCA_964374095.1 uncultured Elusimicrobia bacterium | reverse complement strand
ATGGCGGCGGGATCCACGCCCGCGGGTTCGAGAACCTCGATGGGGGCCGAGCCGACCAGCCGGATTTCTTTGAGGCCGTCGGGGTCGGAGAACTCCAGGTCCGCCGAGTCGCTCAGAGTCTGGACCACGTTGTTTGAGGTGCCGCGCAAAGCAACAGATGGCGTGCCGCCAGTGGTGAAGATACTGGCTTGGGGAGGTCGCAAAATCGTGAATGGCATGAATGAACCAGGGTTATTACAGCCCAAATTGCCATTTACATCCCGGCAACGCACAACCAGCGCGTGATCGCCGTCCGGTAAGGGCTGACCATTCAGCACGGTTTCAAGGTTTACCAGGTAAACGAAACGGTCCCTGCCAGGTTGAGAGCCGAGGAGCGCGGCATCCGCGTCAAGAGATTCGACCCCTGTGTTTACTCCCTGGAGAGGGATGACGGTCGCGGTTCGTGATTCGTTTTCTCTCCCACCGAAACCGAAAGTCGGACTGGGCCTCAGCGGAATGGGCTTCTGCAAATCCTGGTCTTGCAGGATCGTGAACTCCACCTTGTCCAGGTCCAGACCGTCCCGGCTATCGACGACCGCCGCAAAGGTGGAATGCGTGAGCCGACCCGCGGGGATCGTTCCAATGGGCCCTTCTACTTGGGCTGATGAAGGCAGATCGGGTGGATGAGTTACGAAAAGGAAGGGATTGTCTTGTCCTCTATTCAGCCGCAGATGGAGGTGGGGCCCAGTCGCCACGCCTGATGTTCCAACTGGCCCGATGGGTTCCATATCCCCAACAATGGCTTTCGGAACACTGTCCAATATCAGTTCAGTTCCAAGATCCGCGCGAGTTCGGTTTGAGACAAAGATCTTCTCCGGGCCGATTCCAGCCTCCGCTTGCTGCTGCGAGGAAAAACGCGCGATGTAGTAGCGCTGCTGGCCGGCGACGATAATGCCGCCCAGTTGGTACCTTCCATTCGTGCTGATGGGACCAATGTGCACGACTCTCTGATCACCGACGAAAAGGTGCGAATAGGACCATTTTCCGGACTGCCCATCCATCCGGAGAAACCATCCACCGCCACCATCGTCAAAATCGATTTGTTCGATGGTTCCGCCTTCAACCGCCCGGACGTCGGATTCGGCAGTCGCCGCAAAGTCAATTCCGTCGTGAAAGAACAGCCGGCCCGTGAGGTTCCTTGGTCCATAGTCTTCGCTGATTCGGATCGTTGCGACCGGCTGGATCAGAGCGGCATGAACCGTCGGGGGGTTGCCACCCCATAGGATGGGCGCGACGCTGCCCAATAGGATGAAAAGTCTACTTGAAGGGTTGGTTCGTTGCACGGATCGCCTTTCCATCCTTCCGCAGCCAAACCACGCCGCTTTCGTCCACAAATCCAGCCAGCATCCCTTTAAACACTGCAACCTTTCCCGTTTGGACCTCGAAGAACGCCCGAGCCTGACCACCCTTCTCCGATGTGTCGACGTCCATAGCGCCGAATTGTCCATTTTTAGTTAGGTACCAGGCCGACACATCGACGTAGGGTCCTGTGCGAAAAATCTCCTTTCCCTGATCATCCACCACGGAAATCCAAGTCCCTTCTTCGTATTCCTCTGCCTCAGGGTTGTCTTCGATCAGCAAGAATCGTTTGCCGTCAGCGGAAATCCAATTGGGCTGAGCCAATTGGCCTGCGCTAAGGATAGGCTTATTTCCCTCAGCCCTCCCGCCCTTCTCCCACCGCAAATTCCCTTGAGAGTCGTAGAGGCGCAGTTGAATTTCCTTGTCGATGGAAGCCTCATTGGCCACGACCACATGGCTTGACTTGAATGTCCAAAACCCTGCTGAATTAGGAAGTACATCTCCATCCTGAATCTGAACGCGCCAGGGCACGCGAGATTTGTCGAACTTAGAATTAATGGCGTAGCGAGCCTCAACCTTCTTGTGATCCTTGGAGAGCAGTTCCACCTCGCTCTTCAATGGGAAGTTCTTTGCCACTATGCCGGCTGCGTCTAGAATCTTGATGCCATCCTTGTCCTTGACGCATTTCCACCCGGCCTTCGCCGGTGCCGAGCCCTGGCCCGAAGGCTCCGTCGGACCCTGTCCCTGGGCAGTCGACTCGCGCACTCCGAACAGGAAGATGGCGGCAGCAAGCATGATTATCCCAGTAGCTATGAGAGATCCCGCCGCGTTTGCGCATAACTCTCGAATTGATCTCGTCATGCTTGCGAATCGGCCTGCTATATCACCCTTCTGACCACATCGCCTAAACTGTACAGCCGTTGATTCTTGCATAGTCCTTTGGCTCAGACGCCTTTTCCGCCGCCGAGTTTCGGAATCAGCCGCGCTCCGCTGACCCCCGCCCCTCTAAGAAGGTATACATCACCAGCCGCTTCGCCCTTTCACGTTCCCGCTCCATCTGTATCCAGTCCGCGACCATGGCGACGTCGTTCCGTAACTCGAAGAGATTGGCATTCATCCACTTGAGCTGCTGGAGCAACTCGCGTTGATAGGGGTCTTGGATGTCCTCAGCCTTGGGCTCGTACTTGGACGCGTCCGGCATCCTGCCCACCCTGGGTCTTTCGTCCGGCTTGTATGGCATGGTAGCCTCCCTACCCTAAAAGTGTAGAGGACTATCGTGAAACGAACGTGAAATGGGGTCCTAGGAGGGCCTAGGACCTTCTGGTCTCTCGTCGATAAAAAAGCCCTGAACGGGGGGGGCCCAGAATCGCCCAGGTCTTGACAAGGTCCCCGCGGAACGCGCGGTTACTGCGGGCTCAACCCTGCGAGACCGGGAACCTGGTGTGGAGCCGGTAGCCTTCCCCCCGGTAAGCTTCGATGCGCTCGCCCCAAGGCCCCAGCGCTTGGCGAAGGTTGCTGACTTGCCTGCGCACGGTCTCCGGCGAGGCCGGAGCGAGCCCCTCCGACAACAGGTCTCCAAGGCGCGCTTGGGAGTGAGTCATGTCGGGCCTAGCGAGAAACAGCTTAAGAAGCGTGAACTCTTTGGGGCGGAGCCTGAGCGGGCTGCCATTGAATGTCACCAGCTTCCCGGGAGAATCCAGACTCAGCCCGTCGAGCGAATAATCGGCCTGCTTCTCGACGGCATCATCCCGCCGCCGGATGAAATTGTGGAGCCGGGCGATGAACTCCTCGTCGGCAAAGTCCTTCCTTAGGTAGTCGTCCGCGCCGGCATCGAGCCCCTGAGCCGCGTTCTGGGCCGATTGCATTGCGGTCACCATCAACACAAGAATGTCCCGGGTGGCAGGGTCGGCCTTGATCCGCTTGAGGATTTGTAGGCCCTCCATGTCAGGCAACATCCAGTCTAGGACGACGATGTCGATCGGTCGAGAGGGATGGTTCTCCAGCACCAGCAATGCCCGCTGCCCGTTGGGAGCAAGAACCCAGGTGAACTCCTTCCTATGGGCTTGCTCGAACAACCACTGATAACGCTCCTGAACGGCGGGATCATCCTCGACAACCAGGACGCGGGCCTGAGTCATGGGGGCGAGAGATTCTAGCCAAGCATTTCCGGGAGTGTCAAGAACAACGATCCCTCGACTTCACCCGGTTTTTCTGGTGACCGTTTTAGGGTGGCATTGGGAGGGGGCTGCCCGTCGGGGAAACCGGCCAATGGAATGCCGCCGATGCGGCCCTCGCCTGCCTGCGCCGTAAGGGACCTGATACGCCCCGCCCGACGGACGCACACGACGCCTCCACCGCAGTCCCCATGACCCGGGTGACGTGGGGCGCTGCCTGGGGCAGGAATCGCCGAGAGGAGCGCCCTTATCCGCACCGGTGCGGATAGGTTTGTGAAAAGACTGTACCTGCGCTTCCGGTAATTGGAGGCGCAGGCCGCTTTCCGATAACGACCTGACGCAGAGTTTCGCCGGCACACGCACCGCGCACCAGCGTCACATGCCCCTGATCCTACCGTTGGAAAACTGGGTGAGGTCGTGCAACGATCCGATCAGACCCACCTGGCCGGGTGGGCGCCGGGGGAGGGGCTTGCGGCGGCGGCGGGGCGCGTCTTGCGGCGCGACCCCTTCATGCGGAACATCCTCCGGTCGGCCAGGCGCAGCAGCTCGCCGGAAGAAAGGGATCCCGACAGGGTGGCCACCCCGAAGCTGAAGTGGATCTGGCCGCGGGACGCGCCCTGAGCCGCCGCCGCCGAGGCGATGCGCCGCGCCACCCGGGCCGCGCGCGGGCCGTCGAGGCCGGGGAAGAGGATGATGAATTCGTCGCCGCCGCAGCGGAAGGCGCAGTCCACCCCGGCGCGAATGCTCTCCTGGATGGCGTCGGCGAAAGCGCGGAGTATGCGGTCTCCCTCCTGGTGGCCGTGGAGGTCGTTGACCGCCTTGAACCCATCGAGGTCCATGAGGACCAAGGAGAGGCGGTAGCGTTGGCGGCGGGCGCGGCGGACTTCCTCGGTGAGCCGCTCGCGGAGGTGCCTCTGGTTGAAGAGGCCGGTCAAATTGTCGGTGATGGACAGCTCGCGGAGCTTGCGCTCGAGCTCGACGCGGCGGCTGATGTCCTTGGAGATCGCCAGCGTGCCGATGACGGTCCCGGTCCGGTCGCGCAGGAGGGAGGCGGACATGCTCACGTGGATTGGGCGGCCCTCGCCCCCGGAGAGCACCATCTCCCGGTTCTCGATGGTCCCGTCCCGCCGGAGGAGGCGCATGAGTTCGCGGGCCTCGTCGATGCCCCCGGGATAGAAAGCATGCGCCTGCCGCCCGACGGCCTTGTCGCTGGGCACCCCGAGCATGCGCTCGGCCCCGGGGCTGAAATAGATTATCTTCCCTTTGACGTCGGTGGTGCAGATGGCATCGCTGGTCGAGGTCACGATGGCCTCGAGATATTCCTTGGCCCGGATAAAGTCCGTGGAGAGGTGGACCAGGGGGGCGGCGCCTTCAATGCCGAGGGGCATAGCCGCAGTGTAGTCGCGCGCGGGGGGACCGGCCAGGGGCGAAGGGCCTTGGGCGGACGGGGACCTAGGACCCAGGCGGCGGGCTAGCGCCCCGCCGGCGGCTGGCCGCGGCGGCGTTCGAGCAGCGCGAAGACGCCCTCGATCTTGCGCTTGAGGACCTCGAGATCGATGGGCTTGACCAGGTAGTCGACGGCGCCGAAGAGGAGCGCGTCGTTGACCGTGGCCGCGTCGGCCAGGCCCGAAACGATGAGGATGGGGATGTCGGCGGTCTTGGGCTCGGCCCTGAACTCCTGGGTGAGGCTGATGCCGTCCTGGTCGGGCATCATGATGTCCATGAGGATGATGTCGGGCCTTCTCTGAGCGAGGAAGGCCCGGGCTTTCCCGGCGTTCTCGGCGCAGGCCACGTCGAAACCATAGAGCGGAAGTCCTTGCTCGTAGAGCTCGCGGACCGAAACGTCGTCATCGACGGCAAGAACCAGCTTTTTTCCGGCCATGTCAGACTCCTTTACCGGTACCGGAGGCGCTGGGATCTTCAATCCAGGCGTCGAGGCTCCACGGCCCGGCGCCGCGGCGTTGGGCCAGTACGGCCAGCCCGAGCAGCACGGCGTCGAGGGTGACGGCCTGCCATGGGCTCAGGTGCACGCCCGCCCCGAAGCAGCCGCAATTGGCGAGTTCCAGGCCGCGCGGGAACGTCGAAAGGATGGCCGCGATGCAGACCCCCAAGAGGACGGCCGAGCCCAAGGCGGCTTGG
>CAYJXJ010000246.1:0-5674 GCA_964374095.1 uncultured Elusimicrobia bacterium | reverse complement strand
GGGCATGGCTTAGTCCTCCTGGGGGGCGGTCATGGGTTCTGCTTCTCCACTCCGATTCTGCCGTTGAGTTGGGAAAGGCGGTCGGCCACGAGCGGGACGTCCAAGAAGCGCTTCTCGAAGCTGAGCACACGGCTGTCGTCGATGGGGAGGCGCAGTTGGTAGCGGTTCTCGTGGGTGTTGTGCTCGAATTGGGTGCCATAGACCTGGGAGAGCCCGAGCGACATCAGAAACCGGTCGAGGGCCGCGGCGGACAGCCAGCGCGCCGGCCGATGCCCCATCATCGCCGAAAGGTTCGCCATGCGGTGCGCGGTCAGGAATTCCTGGGGCTCGCTGCCGTGCTGATAGATCACCCCGGCGTGGTAGAGGTCGAGGGCGGTGTTGATCTGGCCCATGGACATCATCTCATGGACCCGGCGCAGGCGCTCGCGGTCCCGGAAGCGCAGTTCCTCCATCCCGGCGGGGGTGGTGTAGACCTTGGTCCGGTCCTTTTGGTCGGCCTCGAAGATTTCCTGCAGCAGAAGGTTGTCGGTCTCGGGCGGCATCAGCCGTGCATCCGCTTGTAGACTTCGGTGTAGCCCTTCATGCCGGCGGCGGTGTAGTCCTCCCACGAGAAGGGCTTGAGGCCGGTGGGGACTTCCCGCATCGTGATGCAGTTGTCCACGGGGCAGACGATGGAGCACAGGTTGCAGCCCACGCAGTCCTCGGCGATCACGCGCGGCTTGCGGTTGCCGTTCCTGCGGTCGATGGTGATGCACTGGTGCGCGGTGTCGTTGCACGCGACGTAGCAGAGGTCGCAGGAGATGCAGGTCGAATGGTTGATGGAGGCCACGGTCTTTTGGTGGAGGTTCAGATTTTTCCACTCAACGATTGACGGCGCTGTGGCGCCTATAAAATCCGTGACCCGGGCAAAGCCTTTGCGCCGCATCCAGTCCTCAAGCCCCGCATTGAGCTCTTCGATGATTCTGAAGCCGTAGTGCATTACTGCCGTGCACAATTGCACCGAAGACGAACCCAAAAGCAAGAACTCCACAGCGTCGGACCAGGTCGATATGCCGCCGATCCCGGAGATCGGCAGGCCGCGGGTCTCCGGATCGGTGGCTATTTGGCTGACCATGTTGAGGGCGATGGGCTTCACCGCGGGGCCGCAGTAGCCGCCGTGGGCGATTTGACCGCCGACCGCGAATTTGGGCTTCATGGTCTCGAGATCCACGCCCATGATGGAGTTGATGGTGTTGATGAGGGAGACCCCGTCGGCCCCGCCCTGCTTGGCCGCGCGGGCGGCAAAGCGCACGTCGGCGACGTTGGGGGTGAGCTTGACCAAGACCGGGGTGCGGGCGACCTCTTTGACGAACTCGGTCACCATCTTCACGTACTCGGGAACTTGTCCTACCGCCGCGCCCATCCCGCGCTCCGACATCCCGTGGGGACAGCCGAAGTTGAGCTCGATGCCGTCGGAGCCGACGTCCTCGACCTTCTTGACGATGTCGTGCCAGGATGCGCGCTCGCAGGGGACCATGAGCGAGGCCACCACGGCCCGGTCGGGGTAGCGCTTCTTGACCTGGGCGATCTCCCGGAGGTTGTCCTGGAGCGGGCGGTCGGTGATGAGCTCGATATTGTTGAAGCCCGCCGCCTTCTGGCCGCCGATGTCGACGGCGCCGTAGCGCGAGGTGGTGTTGATGACGGGCGGGTCTTCCCCGAGGGTCTTCCACACCGCGCCCCCCCAGCCGTACTCGAAGGCGCGCATCACCTGCTCGCCGGAATTGGCCGGCGGGGCCGAGGCGAGCCAGAAGGGGTTGGGCGACTTGATGCCGGCGCAGTCGGTCGTCAGATCAACCGCGGCGGAAGGCGAAGCCTTCCGCCGCCGATCGTTCTGGGGGGAGCGTCGCGAGGGCTTTTTCATTTGCCGTGCCTCTCCGGGATTGGAGCGACTTGCCTTCCGTCAATGGTCGAGATCCAGTACTCATGTCCTTTCGGGGGACGGGTGTCCCCCGAAAGGCGCTGGTGAATGTTCCACGCCGCTCGCTTGCCGTCGGCGGCGGCATTAACCACTTCCTTCCCGCCGTTGATCGCGTCGCCGCCCGCGAAAACTTTCGGATTGGAGCTGGCTAGGCTCTGCGCGTCCACGGCGATGCGCCCGTCGTGCCTGAGCCGAAGGCCGAGGCCTTCGGCGATCGCCGTCAATTTTGTCTGTCCAATCGCCTTAATCACCCGGTCACAGTTCACAATAAATTTGGATCCCGGAATCGGCGTGAGCTTTCCACCCTTCGTCCGTGTCTTTAGGAACTGCATCCCCTCGACCTTCTTTTTGCCGAGTATGCGCGCCGGCTGGGCGTTCCAAAGAAACTCCGTGCCGTCCGACTTGGCTAGGTCGAGCTCGAAACCGTAGGCTCCCATTGCCGCGGGTCCGCGGCGGTAGGCCATGACGACGCGTCGCGCGCCGATGCGTTTGGATTGCGTCGCCGCGTCAATGGAGGTGTTGCCGGCGCCGATCACGATGGTGGTTTCGCTGCGGCCCAGGGGCGCCAGGCGCCGCGCCTTGACCCAGCGGATGAAGGAGAGCGCTTCCCAAACCCCTCGGAGGTCCTCGCCCGGGATGCCGAGCCGGCGCGTCGAGCCCAAGCCCACGCCGACGAAGACGGCGTCAAATCCCTCCAGCAGGTCGGAGGCCTTGATGTCCTTCCCGATTTCCTTGCCGGAAACGAGTTTGGCTCCCAGGTCCAACAACATGCGAACCTCCTGCAGGGAGGTTCGCATGCTCATCTTATATTCAGCCACGCCAAAGGTATTGAGCCCTCCGGGAAGCCGATCCCTTTCGTAAACCGTGACGGCGTAGCCCAGGCGGCGCAGGTAGGTCCCGCACGAAAGGCCGGCCGGGCCGGCCCCAATGACGGCGACCCGACGACCGTTGTCCGGCCCGGCCAGGATGGGGGCCGGCCCCGTCGCGTGCACGTGATCGGTGGCGAAGCGCTGGAGCCGCGCGATCGAGATGGGCTTGTCCTGCCAGTCGTGGTAGACGCAAGCCCCCTCGCAAAGGACCTCCACCGGGCACACCCGGGCGCAGGAATGGCCCATGGCGTTGGCTTCCAAGATGGTCCGTCCCGAACCGTCGACGTTGCGGGAGGCGATCTGCTTGATGAACCGCGGGACGTCGATATGGGTGGGGCAGGCCTGGATGCAGGGAGCGTCGTAGCAGTAAAGACAGCGCTGGGCTTCGGCGAGGGCGTCCTCGGCCTTGAAAGGCGGGACGATCTCCTTAAAATTATCCCGGAAAATCCTATTAGTTTCGGAGTCGGGCATAGGGCGACAGAGTGATATTCTACCTTTCGCGACGGAGGAACGTCTAGTCCTCGGCCACGCGGCGATGAATTCGCCGCGGGTTTAGGCGCAGACCGGCATCTCTCTCCCGGGGCCTCTCCCCCGGCGGTGGCGGCCGGTCTCCGGGAGCAGCCGGTCAGGGCCATCCTCAAAACCCCGGGAGCGGCGTCTGCCTTGACACGGCGGCGGTGCGATCGAGTTTCCCGCGCCGTTGAGCGGCCGTGTAGCTCCATTTGATCGGCTTGGGATTTTGGTTGCGTTCGTGGAAGTAGGCCGTGATGCGTTCTTCGATCTCATCGGTGCTGCCGGCGTGCCGGGGAGTCGGCACTTTTCTTTGCAGCGGCGAAAGGACGATCTCCACCGGATCCAGCCAGGATGCATGGATCGGTAGCCAGTGGACTCGGACCTCGAAGGGCAGTTTGAGGCCGGCGATCCAAGCCTCGAGCTGCTTGGGGGCATGGGTAGGCCCGTTGTCCAGGACGAAATGCAAGACCCTGATCTGGCGGGTCCGCAGGCTGGCGAAGATCATCCGGAGGTATTCCTGGAAATCGACGAAGCCTTTGCGCTCGAAGAACCGGGCCAGCACCTCTCCCGTGAGGCTGACTGGTAAAAAAATCACTCCCAGCGCTGGGAGTGAAAATGGCACGAATTCCGGTCCCAAAGAGGGCTAGTTCCGGGAAAGGGCGGCCCAGTCCTTGAGCACTTCCCGCGCGCAGTTGTGGCCCGGAGCCCCCATCACCCCGCCCCCGGGGTGGGTGCCGGAACCGCAGAGGTAAAGCCCGCGAACCGGGGTGCGGTAGCGCGCCCAGCCCGCGACGGGCCGCATGAAGAACATCTGGTCGAGGGCGAGTTCGCCGTGGAAAATGTTGCCGCCCGTCAGGCCGTACTCGCGCTCCATGTCGAGAGGGGAAATGGCCTGGCGGTGGGCGATTAGGCTCGGCAGGTCGGGCAGGTACTCGGTGAGGCATTCCAGGCAACGGTCGGCGAAGCGCTCCTTGACGGCGTCCCATGTCCCTTCCTTCAACCGGTAGGGGGCGTACTGGACGAAGACGCTCATGACGTGGTGGCCGGCAGGGGCCATGGATGGGTCATAGACGCTGGGGAAGGTGCACTCGAGGATGGGGCGGCGCGAGGGCATTCCCCGGCGGGCGTCGTCCCAGGCGCGTTCGATGTAGTCGATGGTCGGGCAGACGTGGAAGGTGGTGCGGTGCGGGGGAAGGGTCCCTTCGCCCGGGTAAGCCTTGAATCGGGGAAGTCCGCGGAGTCCGAGATTTAATTTGAATACGTAGCCGTCCATGCGCAGATTTTTGATGGCCTGAAGGAATTCAGGCTCGAGGCCGTCGGGCTCCAGCATTCCCAGGAAAGTGCGCTTGGGGTCGGCATTGGAGAGGACGATCTTGGCCGAGATCTCCTCGCCGTTTTCCAAGACCACGCCGGTCGCGCGTCCATCGGAGGTCTTGATGCGGGCCACTCCCGCGGATGTTCGGATCTCGGCGCCGCGGGAGCGGGCCGAGGAGGCGATGGCCTGGCTGATCATCCCCATGCCGCCCCGCACGAAGCCCCACAGGCCGCGCTGGCCGGTGGCTCCGCCCATCACGTGGTGCAGCAGGGTGTAGGCCGTGCCGGGAGTCGCGGCGCTGCCGCAAGCGCCGATGATGCCGTCGGTGGCCAAGGTGGCTTTGAGGGTTTCGGACTCGAAGCGCTCATCCAGGTAGTCCTTGACGCTCTGCGACATGATCTTGACGAAGGCCGCCAGGTCGCGCGGGTGGAGGCGGACCACGTCCCAGCCCATCTTGGCCAGGGCCGTCAGGTCCCTGAGGGAGCGAAAGGGAAGGTCGGGAGGGGTTTCGAGCAGGGTATTCTCGATGACATCGGAGAGGCGTTCGAGCTGCTCTTCGTAGGCGGTGAATGCCTCGGCGTCCTTTTTGGAGAACTTGGCGATCTCACGGAGGGTCTTGTCCCGCTCGCGCCAGAACATCATATGCCGGCCGTCGGGAAGAGGCGTGAAGAAGGAGGGGTCCTTGGGGTCGATGCGGTACCCGTGCTGTTCGAGTTCAAGTTCCCGGATGATCCGGGGCTGAAGCAGGCTACAGAGGTAAGCGAGCGAATTGACCTTGTAGCCGGGCCACGGCTCTTCGGTGACGCAGGCCCCGCCCACGATGGCCCGCTTCTCAAGCACCAGCACCCGCAGGCCGGCCCGCGCCAGATAGGCGGCGCTGACCAGGCCGTTGTGCCCGCCGCCGATCACGATCGCGTCATAGGAGGCCATTGCGGCGAGTATAGCTAATCTGCGCTGTGTGCGCTGTGGGGTCACATCCTAACATCTGATTCCGCTGAAAAAGCCTCCCTGTCAACGTTT
>CAYJXJ010000245.1:0-5875 GCA_964374095.1 uncultured Elusimicrobia bacterium | reverse complement strand
GGCCTCTCATTTGAAGACTCCGACTTGGGCAAATGAGAGCCGAAAGCGAGGTTGTCTTGTGGGCCGCACATCCGAGATAATTTGGGTTGGGGGATCGCCATTACGACAGGTTCGGTCAACCGTGTGTGCTTCGTGGCTAAGTTTTGGATATTGCTTCATTCAGGCGCCTGTCTATGTTTTGGTATTTCTCGATTTCCGTGCTTAGGGTCTGAAGCACCGCCAGTCTCCTTGTCAGAGCGGCTATTTCCTTCTTGATCTTGCGCAGTTCCGTTTGAGTCTTGCCGCTCGCCAAGCGATCCGCGCCGAGTTTCTCTGTGATGTATTTCTCAAGCTGGCTCCGTAACACCCGGAGATAGGGATTGCCCCATATGGACCCTTCTCGATATTCAAGTTTGCGGGCTCGAATGCCCTGCACAATGAAGTCCCGGCTCACGCCATATTCCTTCTTGGCTGTTACGTCGCTGAGGGTCGCTCCCTTCCGATTCCACTCGCCGTATTCCGCCACAGCTCACCTCTCTGAGCGGGGGTGGCAGGCATCCTTTCCACGACGGAGGGATTCCATGAAGCTCTTGACTTCTGCGATGTCTTTCTGATTATTGCTCCTCTTTTTCCACTCATCAAATACCCTTCCCATGTTCCCCTCGGGAGCATCGCCCGCCCAGTCCTTGAACTCGGACTTCGACTCCGACTCGAATTGCCAGATCCCCTTGAGTATGCCCATGCACTGGAGTTTTGCCTGCTTCACCAACGCAAGCTCGTGGCACTTGCGGAGGTGTTCCTCGAACGGCTCCAACGCCTTGGCGAACAGCTCCCAGGCGTATTCCCCCGAGTCAACGTAGCCGTCGCGGGACGGCCCTGAGTTGTCCCACACATCCTCGACGGCGATGGAGTCCAGCGCCCAGGAAACCTCCTCGGCGACTTCGTCAACGTCCACGTCTCCCACGACCGCCAGAGCGACCGCCTCCGCTTTCTTGCGAATCTGGGGGTCCTTCGCCAATTCTTTGAGCACCGCCCGGGCCTCGTTTGGGCTGATAGCAGCCAGGATGTCTTCTTTCCTTGTCATTGTACCCGCCGTTAGGCTCGCAGAACGCCGCGTCGCCCTGACTCCTTCCTTCGACTTTCTCCACGCAGCGCGAGTGATGCAACCTTTCCCATTTGGAAACCGCAGCGCAAACAGAGCACAACGGCCTTATCGGCCTGCGCGCAGGAACTGCACTGATCCCAGTAATTCCGCCTGCATTTCTCGCAATAGTAAATGGCTCCGGCGATCCTTTCGGTGCGCTGGCTTCTATCACCGGGCGAAGCGCCGCAGAAAAGACACCATGCTCTGTCCAACGCCTTCAGCGCGCGTCGGCGGCAGCGACTTGTTAGGCCCATCCCTTGATTTTGCAACGGCCCAAGCGTGGACAAATCACGGCCTCGGCGTTACCCAGGACGAACTCTATCTGATGTTCGTCGCGTTCCGAGTCAGCGAGCCGAGCTGACTCCACGTGCCTGTCTGCCTGCATCTCCCGAACCGTATTTTCAGCAAAGTGTGACACGTGCCCGCAGTCACACTGGTAGGATGATGGATAGAGATGGATCGCCATATTCAACCTCCGAGTAACGCAGTATCTCAGACGCCGGGACCAGGCGGCCGCGAAACGCCCGGCTGTCGACGTTCAGCCGGAGCATTTGGCTCGACCTTCTGGTCTCGGTCAAAGGCCCGCTGGTACTCATCCTGGAGTCGCGCGGCAAGCCTCTTGAGCGCCGCATACCCGGGGCTATCCTTCGCGGGATACTCCCTCCTATCGTCCAGGGCCATGTTCACCACATCTATCAAGCAGTCCATGTCCCATCGGTAGAAGCCAATGGAACGCTTCCCGTGATAACGCTCTATGCGCGAGTCCTGGCCGAAGGCCTCCGCCATCTGCCAAGCATGCCTCTTCAACTGGGCAAGTTCCTCGCCGTCAATCAGCAGCTTCACCTTGAAATCTCGTGATCCTGGTCTCATTATCCTCTGGGACATAATGCCTGGTCGGCCTGGCTCCAGCGCAGGAGCAAAGAGCTCTCAATCGGACGGCCGCGTCGCCATAAACCCATCGTGGTCATACGTAAAGAGATGCACCTCCCGTATAGGATACCCAAATAAGAGGCCCCATAGATCATCCGAAATCCTGTCATCGTGCTCCGCGATAAACTTGATGAGTTTGGGAAAGCGTGAAATGTAGACCTCGGCATACCTGACGCCCTTCTCGGGCAATCGCCAAATGTCCCTGCCCATCCTGGTTTGAATAATGTAGGCATATGGAAACTCGGATAGGAAATCGTAGATATCAAGGATGACTTTCTTGTTGCCGTAAAAGTAGAAATTCAGGACCGGCTTTTATAGGCGGTCGACCAGCTCGAGGTCGTCAAAGCCGCCCGCTATTTTGCCGCCATACTTCTTGAGCAGGCGATCCCCGAGATGCGGCTTGATGTTTGCGATAGCGCCCGGCTTACCGTAGCCAGTCTTTGCCTTTCCCATGGGCGCGGTCGCTCTACCGGCGATGTTCAAAGGGCAGGCCCTTCTCCCGCAGGGCCGCCCAAAGGTTTATCCTGCGGCGATGGGTGACGGCCCACCGGCGCATGGTCCTGGCATAGGCCTGCGGGGCGAGCTCATGCAGGGCGGCGAGCCACTCGACGCAGAGGGAATAGTTTGAGCCCGGAGCGTCCCCGGGATCCGGAAGCATGCGCGCGAGGTTCCGCTTCCAGAAGACGATCAAGTCCGCAAGCAGCTCCCGGCCCCTGAGCCTGCGCAGCCAGCGCCGCCTGGATTCGCCTAGGCGGCGGTCTTCGCAGTAACGCCGGGAAATCAATCGGTGGACCTTGCAGGAAGCATGGCGCAAGGCCCTGCCGTCGTCGATGTCCATGGTCAGAATGGCAAGGGCGCCAAAGGCCCTCCTGAGCCTGGAGGGAGTCCTTTCAACCTCTCCGAGCCAACCACGCACGCTGCGGTGGAAGGAATCTGATCCCTTACCGAAGCGGGCGGCGTCGACCAGGGCATGGATCCAGTTGCGCATCCCGGGAGCCGCCTGTCGGGATTCCAGGCCCAGGCTTGCGTCGGCGACCAGGCCGCGCCACTGCGCGAACAGCCTGCCCGCCAGACCGGAGAAACTGGGTGGGATATCCTCGAAGGCGTCGAGCGAAGCATCCCAATCCGCCCATCCGCGGCAGAGAGCCGCCTGGAGCCCCAAGGCGCAGGCGGTTTCATCTTCGCCAAGAGCCTGCGCAGCCTTCCGCCAGACATCAAGCAAGCCAACTACCTGGCATCTATCCGGCTCCCCGTACCTGTACCCCCTATGTCCGGCCAGGAGAAATTCCTTCGGGTCCCAAGCCGGCCCTGTATGTAGATTTAGAAAGGAGCGGAGGCCTTCCCCGCTGATGCGGATCGCGTCTTCGAAAGCCCTCTTGGCCAGCAGGTTCCTAGCCACTGGCAAGGCCAGCTTCCAGTCCTCCGAGATGTTCACCCTGCACGACTCCAGGAATCGGGCCGGATCCTTCAGGCGGCATAGCCTTTGGTACACGCCAAACCAGCCGGAATGGGGCGATCCCAGAGCCTCCTTCCAGCGGGGCTCGTCCTTGCACCCCAGGATCCCCCGGAGGGTCTCGGCGCGGTCCTTGACACTGAACCTGCTGATGAACCCGCCCACGGTCTTGCCGTGCAACTCCAGGTTCCGCGCGGAGGATTCCAGTTCCCGCAGATTGTCCACGAATGCGAATGGCCCGGTCCCGTCGCGCTGCGCGGCCAACCATTCCCACTCCAGGAGGCAGGCTGTGGTCTCAGGCCCCAGGCCCAAGCCCTCCATCCGAAAGGGGGCCATCCACTCCGGAAGCCCGGAGCCGATCTCATCGACCGTCCGCTCGATCACTTCCGCGAATTTGAAGCCAGGGTCCAGGTTCGCCTTGAACACGCGGCGAATCAAGGGCCTCATCCTGGCCGCGATAGGTTCGAGGTCCTCGGCCAAGGAGCCGGGGTCGAAGCAGGGCTCCTCCCAGTGATGGTCCTGAAGGACGTATTTGCCGTTCTCGTCGCCGGATTCGCAGACCACCTTGTCCCAATCGCTCCAGGCCTTCTTCCACTCCAGTCGAACCTTGGTCGAGCCGGGCTGCGGCTGCTGCCCGCCTTCTCGGGACTCGATAAGCCGGCGCAAATTTCGGCCGGTCTTAGGCGCAAGCTGCTTGATGAGCCGGTCGATGCCCGGCCGGTCCAAAGACGACGGCGCCCCCGCGAGCACCTTTTGGATCTCTCCCTCGGCGAGTCCCGCGGAAAGCATATGCGGGATGTTACGCGCCTGTCCGTCTCCGACGGTTGCTTCCTTACGCGCGGGTCTAGCTGTGGCTTTCATAGTCTCCTGGAAAGGCGCTGCCAGGATGCGATATTGTACCAAAACCCCGCGCAATAGCCTGCCTCATAGAAGACGCGAGCCCGCGGATTGTCCACCGACTGCCGGACATACCACGCGTCGCATCGCTTCAATGCGCTCGGCAATCATAGGAATTGGTCCAGCTCTCCATTGAGCCCGAAAGTCTTTTGGAGCCTCCCCACTATTACGCGGGAGGGTCTCGAATGGTTCCGTTCGTAGCGGCAGATCGTGACCTTGGACACGCCGAGCTTCCGTGCCAGCGCGGTCTGCTCAAGGCCCCGGCGGATTCTAAAACCTGCGTATCCGCTACTTGAAACGCCCCTCGGCGCTTCAGGCAGCCTTTCCGCTGTCCTTCGAGGAGGAAGTTCAAGCCGCGGATACGCAGGTTCTAAAATTGCGAAGCCAACTCGCGAAGTCATGGGCCGGAATGACTTGATCGAAGATATCCTTCGGGCCGGGGAAGGCCTCGGCGGCAGAGTCCTTGAAAAATGTTAGGATTCGATTGAGGACCAAAGTCGAGGGCTGGGAGGCGCCGCGCTCAAGCCGGGAGAGCGTCTCGGAACCCATCCGCAGGGTCTTCGCCAGTTCCAGGACGGTGCGGCGCTTCTCGCGGCGAAGGAAGCGCAGCTTGGCTTGGCCCCGAGGGACGCCCTGGTCGGGTCCGGGAGAACGAAATAGGAAGGTTTAAATCGTTTTTCGACAACGAGGTTGTTACCCTCTCCATTCCAAAAGGGGAGCCACTTTGCAGCCGAGAGAGAGCAGCCAGAAAGGGTTGTTTTTTCTTGAGCTTCTTGATTCGTTACCCGCCAGGTCCTGCTCGGGACTGAGTAGGACCTGGCGGGTAAATTATTCAGGCCGGGCAGGCGCGCGCTCCTTTCCCAGGGCGGCTCGTAGACGAACTCGACGGTCATCTTGATGTGCGGCCGTCTCATTTTGCCTACGAGACCAGAGCCGCAAGACGCCTGTCTCCGATTTTCTTGCGCGCCTCGTAGAGATCATAGGTACTCTGCGCGTTCATCCAGAACGAGGCGGTGGTGCCGAAGTAGCCCGCTAAGAGAAGCGCGGTCTCCGCAGTGACGCTGCGCTTCCCATTGACGATCCCATTGATCCTCTGGAAGGAGATACCCAGCTCGTCTGCCAACTTCTCCTGAGTTAACTCCATCGGCTTAAGAAAATCCTCGCGCAGGATATCTCCCGGGTGAGTCGGAGGCCTGTTCTTCGGAATTCTCATGTTCTTCTCCTTTAATGGTAGTCTGTTATCCGGACAGCGTCAGCCTGGCCATTCGACCATTTGAAAATGATGCGAAACCGGTCATTGATCCTGATGCTGTGAAATTCGGCCAGCTTGCCGGATAGTTTCTCAAGCCTGTTCCCCTGGATGAGCGCCAAGTATGGATAGCATTATATTTGTCAATGGCCGGGTCATGATGGAAAGACCACAGCGTCAAAAGTCGGTTGGCCTGCCTGATTTGACTTAAAATCTCAGCTGT